>JAEYRU010000138.1 GCA_023435335.1 Pseudomonadota bacterium | reverse complement strand
GCGAGGCGCGACCACCTCGGGCCCGGCTGTGGGGCTCATCACCAGACCGCGCCACCGCAGCGCGGCCCAACCGGCACCGCCGCCCTCCCCGATACCCGGTGCGCACCAGGTTCCCGCGAGGGCGATGGCGCCATTATGGGCAAGGTCGCGTAGGGTGGGGATGAACTTTCTTCGATTGTAGTGGAAGTTCAATGGGTTGGGTGGTAGCGCGACTGCGTTCTATCCACACCTGGCGAATTGCCAGGGTTGCTGTCTCTCTGCCCTCGTCCCTGCCGAAGGGCTAGGAACCGGGGCCATGGAGCAATGCGGCGCCTGGCCCGCCTGCGGGGACTCTGATCTTTGCCGAGACAACGACCGGGCCGCGCACCCGACCCGATGGTCGATAGATCCCCCCGCCCGCGCTGTCACTGCGGCGTCCGCGATGCCGATGGTGTGAGCGCGGCAGTCGCGTTGGCGATCCGCTATGCGCCGTCGCTCTGATACTGCTCGCGCAGCAACCGCTTCGATATCTTGCCCGAACTCGTGACCGGCATTGGCTCGGAGCGCAGGGAATAGGAGCGCGGCGCCTTGTAGCCGGCGATCTGCGACTTCACGAAGCGCGTGACCTCGTCGGTGTCGATCTGCGCGCCGGCCTCGGGAATGATAACGGCGTGCACGCTCTCGCCCCATTTCGGGTGCGGCAGGCCGATGACGGCGACGTGGGCCACGCCGGGGAAGCGGCCGATGACGTTCTCGACCTCGGTGGAGTAGATGTTCTCCCCGCCCGAAATGATCATGTCCTTGAGCCGGTCGGCGATATAGATCAGCCCCTCCTCGTCGCGATAGGCCGCGTCGCCGGTGTGCATCCAGCCGTTGCGCACCGTCTTCGCCGTCTCCTCCGGAAGGTTCCAGTAGCCCTGCATCACCATCGGGCCGCGCACGATCATCTCGCCGACAGTGCCGGTGGGCACATCCCTGCCCTCTTCGTCGACGATGCGGATCTCCTCGTTGAGCGCCTCGACCCCGCAGCTCTTCAGCTTCCTGCCCGCGACCTTCGGGTCGCGATACTTGCGCGGCAGCGTGGTGCCCAGCGGCGACAGCTCCGTCATGCCCCAGCCGTGCAGGTAGAGCATGTCCGGCCACAGCCTGATGGCGCGCTCCAGCGTCGCATCCGGCATCGGCGAGGCGCCGAACTGGAACTGCTTCAGGCTGGAGATGTCGAAGGGCTCCTTCTCGGCAAGCGACACCATCATCTCGATCATCGTCGGAACGAGGCAGAGATTAGTGACGCGGTGCTTCTGGACCGTCTCTAGCACCTGGCGAGCGTCGAACTTCGGCACGAACACATGCGTGCCGCCGATCATGGTCAAGGAGTAGGTCGACATACCGTCGGTGAGATGGAACATCGGCGCCGCGTGCAGGTAGACGCTGTCGCCGTCGTAGCCGATCTCGATCAGCGCGTTGACCGCGTTCTGGACGAGATTGTCGTGCGAAAGCATAACCCCCTTGGAGCGGCCGGACGTGCTGCCGCTCGTGTAGAAGATGCCGGCCATGGTGGCGCCGCCCCCGGCGCGGTCCTCGGAGGGGCGGGATCGTGCGATGAGCTCTTCGTAGCCATGACAGCCGCTGGGTGCACTCCCCTCGGACATGACGACCACCGCCTTCAGCGCGGCCTTGACGGCGGGCATCTGGTCGAGCAGCGGAAGATGCGTCTCGTCGACGAAGATCGCCGTCGCGCCGCTGTCCTGCAGCACGAACTCGATCTCGGCGGGCGACAGCCGCGTGTTGACGGGCACCATTGCCGCGCCTGCCCAGGGCAGCGCGAAGTGCAGCTCGAAATAGCGGTCGCTGTTGAAGGCGAGGATCGCCACGCGCTCGCCAGCGGCAATGCCCAGCTGCCCGAGCTTGCCGCCCAGACGCGAGACGCGGTCCAGTATCTCGCGCCATGTGCGGCGCCTGTCGCCGTCGATCGTGCCGATGCCGTCGGGCCGCATCTGAGCCGCCCGCTTGAGCGGCTGGGTGAGATAGCCTCCGGTGCCCATCCTTCCTCCCCGTCCGCAGCGCGGACTTGCCAGATAATCCTGCGCCGTTTCCGGCGCTCAGGCCGCCAGAACCAGCAGCGTTGACGTCGCCCCCGCGATCGCCCGGTCGCCGGCCCGCAGTTCGGCCGACGTGAAGATCAGCCGCCGTCCCGGTTTCTCGAGGCGCCCGACGGCGACGAGATTGCGCGCCGTGCCGGGCCCGTAGAAGGAGGTGTTCATCGACGTCGTCGAAACGGTCGATCCATCCTCGAGTACCGAGAATGCCGCGAGCACCATGGCGAAGTCGAGCATTGCCGAGATTGCGCCGCCTTGGATATTGCCAGCCCCCTGCCAGAACAGGTCGGCTGGGGTGAATTGCATTGTAAGCTCCTGCTTACCTTTATCATAGCCGAGCAGTTCCGCGCCGAGCGCCGTCAGCAATGCGCTCGTATGCATGGGCCGCGGCGAGGGGTCGGCGAAGAAGGCGCGCGCGAATTCCAGGTCGGGATTTGTCGCGCCCATCTGCGTCAGATCTCGATGACGACCTTGCCGGTGTGTTTGCCGGATTTCAGGTGCAGCAGCGCTTCCTTCAGCGTGTCGAGCCTGAAGTCGGAGCCATCGATGACCGGCTTTATGCCGTGATGCGCCATCGCATCGACTAGTCGCCTCAGCGACAGCCGGCTGCCGGCCGACACGCCGCGCATCGTGGTGCCGCTCATCGCCACGATGGGCACGTTGATCTCCGCCTTGGGGCCGGTCACCACGCCGATCATGTAGATGTTGCCCTCGAGCTTGAGCGACAGCATCGACTGCTTCAGCGTCTCGGCCCCGCCGATCTCGACCACATGGTCGATGCCGCGGCCGCCGGTGGCCTTCATGACCGTCTTGCCCCAGTCGGCGTCCTCGCGATAGTTGACCACGAAGGAAGCGCCCAGCGACTTGACCAGTTCGCCCTTCTCGGCGCTGGAAACGGTGGCATAGACCTCCGCGCCGGCCGCGATCGCGAACTGCAGCGCAAACAGCGACACGCCGCCCGTACCCTGCACCAGCACCCGCTCGCCGGGACCGACCTTGCCGATCTCGATGACCGCGTTCCAGGCCGTGGCCGCCGCGCAGGTCAGCGTCGACGCGTCGCGCAGTTCCATGCCGTCGGGCACCTTGACCAGCGCGTCGGGGCGGAAGATGCGCTTCTCGACCGCGACGCCGTCGAACATGCCGCCAAGGTCGGTGCGCACGACCTCGGGCCGCAGCGGGCCGGCCTGCCAATCGGGGAAGAAGGTCGACAGCACGCGGTCGCCCACCTTCCACTCGCGCACCTTCGAACCGACCGCGATCACCTCGCCGGCGCCGTCCGAAAGCGGAATGAGCTTCTCCTGCTTCTGCATGCGCCCGTAACCGCCATTGACCGCGAGGATGTCGCGGTAATTGAGCGAAGCGTATTTGAGGGCGACCAGCACGTCGTTGTCGCCGGGCGTCGGGTCGGGCAGGTCGACAATCCGCAGATTGTCGAGACCCATCGGATCAACGAATGCCGCTTTCATCACTTATCCCTCTTGAACCGCGTGGAAAGTCTGGCCGCGATCGGCCATCCGCTTGAGCAGTTCCGGCGGCGCGAAACGCTCGCCGAATGCCTGCGCCAGTGCCTCGCTCTCGGCCACGAACTCGCTCAAGCCGACGGTGTCGATATAGCCAAGCGGGCCGCCGAGATGCGCCGGGTAGCTCCAGCCGAGCACGGCCGCGATGTCCGCCGCGAGCGGCTCGTCGATCGTGCCGTCCTCGATCGCGCGCGCCGCTTCCAGAGACTGCGTGTTTACCAGCCGCTTGCGCACCGTCTCCGCCGGCAGCGCCTCCTGCGCGGGAGGGAACAGGTCTGCCAGACCGTCCCAAAGGCGCGGGCCCTCGGCACTGTAATCGTAGATGCCCTTGCCGGACTCGCGCCCGCCGCGCCCGGCCTCGACCAGCTTCTCCAGTGCCTCCACGGCGCGCGAGCCCTTCATCGACTGCGGCGGCTCCTCGCTCATGGAGATCATGATGTCGCGCAGCAGCGGCAGCTTGGTGAGCTCGGCCAGCGTGACCGGCCCGATGGCAAAGCCGGCATTGACCATCACGTTGTCGATGATCTGCGGCGGCACGCCCTCGGCAAGCAGCGTCATCGCCTCGCTGGAGAGCGAGCTGACCAGGCGGCTCGTGTAGAAGCCCGGCCCGTCCTTCACGACGATCTGCGTCTTCTTCATCAGCGCGGCGATGTGCTGCGCCTCGTCGAAAGCCTTCTCGGAGGTTTCCGGCGAGCGGATCACCTCCAGCAGCTTCATCGTCTCGACCGGCGCGAAGAAGTGCATGCCGATCATGCGGGAGGGATCGGCAAGGGCGGAGGCAAGCCGCGCGATGACGATGCTCGAGGTGTTCGACGCGATCGTCACGTCCGGCCGCAGCACGGCCTCAAGCTTGCGGTAGACCTCGTGCTTGACGTCCAGCCGCTCGAAGACCGCCTCGATGACGAAGTCCGCATCGGCGAGCGCGCCATAGTCGGCCGTCGCAGAGATACGTCCCAGGATCTCGTCCCGCGCGCCCTCGCTCAGCCGTCCGCGCGAGACCAGCTTCTCGGCGATCTTGCGGATGCGTCCGAAGCTCTCCGCCGCCTTGTCCTCGGAAATGTCGACCAGGGTGACGGCAAGGCCGGCGCGCGCGGCGGTGAAGGCGATGCCGTTGCCCATCGTGCCGCCGCCGACGACGCCGAGCTGCCTGATGTTTGCGCCGGCCTGCGGGCTGGGCCTGGGGCGCGCGGCGCGCGGGCCGTAGAACAGCGTGCGCACCTTGTTCCTGGCGTAGGGACTGGCGGCGAGGCGGCCGAACTGGCGCTTCTCGATGGCGATGCCGGCGTCGAGCGTGCGCTCGCAGCCATGGTGCAGCGTATGCAGCACGGCGCTCGCGGCATCGTCGTGGTCGCCGGCGCGGGCGCGCAGCTTCGCCCAGCGCGAGGCGAAGAAGCGCCGGCCGGCGATGTCGTTCGGTTCGAAGCCGGGAAGCGAGAAGCCCTTCATGTCCCAGGGCTGCTGCGCCTTGGGGTTCGCGAGGACCCAGGCCGCCGCCGCCTCGATGAGCTCGCCGGCGGGCACCACCTCGTCGATCAGGCCCGCGGCGAGCGCGTCGCTGACCCCGACGGTCCTGCCCGAGAGGATCAGGTCGGCGGCCTTCTCGATGCCGATCAGGCGCGGCAGGCGCTGCGTGCCGCCGCCGCCCGGCATCAGCCCGAGCGTCGTTTCCGGCAGGCCGAACTGCGCGTCGGGCCGGTCCGCCGCGATGCGCCGGTGCGCCGCCAGCGCCAGCTCGTAGCCGCCGCCCAGCGCCGTGCCGTTGAGCGCGGCGACAACCGGCTTGCCGCCGGTTTCCAGTTTTCTCAGCGCCGCCAGGAAGGGCTCCACGATCGCCCTCGCCTCGGCCGGCGATTTGACCGCAAGCAGCTGCTGCAGGTCGCCGCCGGCGGCGAAGCTGTCCTTGCCGGACGTGACGACGACGCCCTTCACCGCCTCGTTCGCCAGCAGACCGGCGATCTCGCGGTCGAAGGCCGTATTGAAGGCGTGGTCGAGCGCGTTCTGCGAGCCTGGCGTGTCGATGGTGACGAGGGCGACGCCGTCGGGGCGGATTTCGGTCCTGATCATGATCAGCTCACGCGTTCGATGTAGGTGGCGACCGCCATGCCGAGCCCGACGCAGAGCGTAACCACGCCGCTGTCCTTGCCGGTGCGCTCCAGCTCGTCGACGAGGGTGCCGGTCAGCATCACGCCAGTCGCGCCGATCGGGTGCCCCATGGCGATCGAGCCGCCGTTGACGTTGACCCTGTCGGGGCTGACGCCGGTGCGCTCCATGAAGCGCAGCACGACCGTGGCGAAGGCCTCGTTGACCTCATAGAGGTCGGCTCCGTCGGCGCGCTTGCCGACACGCTTGAGCGCGCTCTCGGTGGCGTCGGCCGGAGCAGCCAGCATCAGGCTGGGGTCCATCGCGGCGTTGGCGAAGGAGCGGATGACCGCGCGTGGCTTCAGCCCGAGGCGCTTTCCCGCCTCGGCCGAGCCGATGAGGATGGCCGCGGCGCCGTCGACGATCCCGGACGAGTTCCCGGCCGTGTGCACGTGCTCGATCGCCAGCACTTCCGGGTAGCGGCGGCGCGCGATCGCGTCGAAGCCGCCCTGCTCCCCCATGCCCTTGAAGGCGGGCGGGAGCTGCGCAAGCGTCTCGACGGTGGTTTCGGGGCGCATGTATTCGTCGCGGTCGAGCAGGAGCTCGCCATCGGCGTCGCGCACGGGAACGACGGAACGGGCGAAGCGCCCTTCCGCCCACGCCCGCCCTGCGCGGCGCTGCGATTCAGCCGCGAAGGCGTCAACGTCGTGGCGCGAATGGCCGTAGAGCGTGGCCATGAGATCGGCCGATATGCCCTGCGGGATCATGTTGACGCGGTCGTTGAACAGCGCATCGCTGCCGTTCGGCCCGCCCGTCCCGCCGATCGGGATCAGCGACATCATCTCGATGCCGCCGGCGACGAACAGGTCACCCTGCCCCGACATTACCCGCGAGGCCGCCGCGTTAACGGCGTCGAGACCCGACGAGCAGAAGCGGCTGACGGTGGAACCGGGGATCGTCTCCGGCATGCCGGCGTAGAGCAGGGCCGAGCGCGCGAGGTCGGCGCCCTGGTCGTTCACGCCGTCGCCAATGCCGAAGATGACGTCTTCCGGCGCCGCCGCGGCGAACCCGGTGCGCTCGTCCAGCGCCGTCAGAACAGCCGCCGAAAGCTCGACCGGCGACAGCGTGTGGAGGCTGCCGTTGGCCCGG
Source organism: Pseudomonadota bacterium (assembly GCA_023435335.1). Classification (GTDB taxonomy): domain Bacteria; phylum Pseudomonadota; class Alphaproteobacteria; order Rhizobiales; family Rhizobiaceae; genus RCIO01. The sequence continues at coordinate 55,954 of JAEYRU010000138.1, read as the reverse complement.
CCCTTGCCCCTCGGCGTGCGGACGGAATCGTATATGAAGGCCTCTGCCAACGCACCCTCCCTGATGCTCCGCGCAAGGGGCAGTTGCGGCACGGAGATCGTTTAACGAATTTAATTTCCAGCTAATCCCGGCCCCACCTCTTGTCAAGGCGAACGGGCTGGCTTAGGAAAATTATTAAATGTGTTAAGCGATTGCCGGATGCCGGCCAAGCGGAGGAAACCATGGACGCACCCAAACTCGAACTCGAATTCGCCTTCCGTATCCGGATGGAGCTGGGCATCCGCCAGAAGATCGGCGAACTGCCGTCGGGCTCGATCCGCGGCTTCGTTTCGGCGGCCGGCGGGACAGTCGAGGGGCCGCGCCTGAACGGCCGGGTCGTACCCAACAGCGGCGGCGACTGGGCGCTCTACCGCCCCGACAACACGGTGCACTTCTCGGCCCGCTACATGCTGGAGGCCGATGACGGCACGCAGATCTACATGCAGAACACCGGCTACCGCCACGCCTCGCCGGAAGTGGCCAAGAAGATGGAGGCGCTCGAGCCGGTCGATCCGTCGCAGTACTATTTCCGCATCACCCCGACCTTCGAAACGCCGATCGGAAAGCACGATTGGCTGACGCGCCACCTGATCATCGGCACGGCCGACCGCCGCGCCGACCATTCGATCTTCCACTACTACATCGTGAAGTAGGAACGATTGCGCTTCCGCGCCGCTACGGCTTCGCGTCGTAGCGGTTCGGCAGCGGCTTCACCGCCTTGTTGACGAATGGCGAGTCGATCTCGCGCTCGGCGATCAGCCAACGGCCGTCGGCCTGGCGCCTGTAGCGGTCGCGTATGCTGCTGACAACGAAAGGCAGAGTGCTGCCGATGGGCAGCGGCCCTTCGCCTGCGAAGGTCATGCAGTTGGAGATGCCCGTCGCCTCGTCGTCCGACAGGAATTCGAGACGCAGACCGCTCCAGAAATGCCGCGAGACACGTCCCGCGGCCGCGCGCGAGCGGAAGAACGGCTCCATTTCGGCCATGCCGGTAAGGCGGCGCTCGCCGTTGCGGTATTTCACGTCCGCGGTGAAGATCGTCAGGAAGAAGTCGACGTCGTTCTGGTCGAGGCCGTAGCAGAAGGCGTCGTTCAGCTCGCGCAGCGCGAGGCGGTCGGCGATCCTGTCGTTCGTCGCGGTCACCGAGCTACTCCTTCACCACCGGGTTCTCGAGCCGCCCGAGCCCCGTGATCTCCACGCTGACCGGACCGCCGAGGGCGGTGATGTTGGCCAAGTGCAGGCTGCGTCGGCCGGTGGCGCTGGGCCGGAAGGCGGTGCCCATCGAGATCACGTCGCCCGGCCACAACGTGTGGAAGCGGGTGACGAAGGCGATGATCTGCGGCACCCCATAGGTGTAGTACGCCGTGGAATCCTCGGCGATCACCTCGTCCTTGTGCCAGGCCTTCACCTCGAGCGCATGCGGATCGGGGACGTCGTCTTTCGTGACCAGCCACGGCCCCATCGGTCCGAACGTATCGGTGCTCTTGTAGCGGCCGGCGTAGGAGAGATGCTGCTCGCGCCGCTCGATCACGTTGGGATCGTCCTTTGAGGGATAAAGCGCGTAGTAATGCACCATGTCCTCGGCGCGCATGCCGTTGCCGGTCATGTCGTTGAGGATCGTGTAGCCGTAGACGTTGTCCAGCGCGTCCTCGACCGCGACGTCCTTGCACTCCCTGCCGATGACGACCGCGAGTTCGGGCTCGGGATGCACGCTGCCGTAGTAGTCGCGCACCACGATCGGCTCCATGTGCCCCACAAGGCTCGACGCCGCCTTGATGAAGAACATCGGGTGATCCGGCGCGCTGATCTTGCGCGCGTCGCTGGCCGAATTGTTCATGGCGATGCCGAGGATCTTGTGCGGCCTGCGCACCGGCGGCTGCCAGCGCACCTCGGACGGAGCGATGCCGCTCGCGGCCCCGCGATCGGCAAGGACATGGCGATGGGCGGCGTCGGCCGCGGCGCGCCCGCGCTCGCCATCCTCGATGAGGGCCATCATCGTGGGATAGGAGGCGGCGCCCCCAGAGGCACGGATCGCCTCGTTGAGGTCGAACAGCATGCCGTCGGCCTCGAAGCCGACAAGATCCTTGCCCCGATGGCTGAAGCTGCCGAGCCGCATTTGTCCTCCCTCCTCTCGTGGTCGGGCCGCCGGCGATGCGCGGCGGCCCTGGTCCTGTCGCGTCGGAGCAGCCCTTGCTAGAGCCGCATGATGAACGGGTTGGGCACCTCGGCGCCATAGTTCACCCACACGCTCTTTACCTGCAGGTATTCGCGGATCGCGTCGAGCCCATTCTCGCGCCCGAGGCCGGAGCGCTTGTAGCCGCCGAAGGGCGTGACCACGCTCGCGGCGCGGTAGGTGTTGACCCACACCGTGCCGGCCTCGATGCGCGCGGATATGTCGAAGGCGCGCTTGATCGACTGCGTCCATACACCCGATGCCAGGCCGTAGAGCGTGTCGTTGGCGATCTCGATCGCCTCGTCGTCGTCCTTGAACTTGATCACGGACAGTACCGGCCCGAACACCTCCTCCTGCGCGATGCGCATCTTGTTGGTGACGTCGGCGAAGATCGTCGGCTGCACGAAGTAGCCGCCCAGCTCCGACGGCCCGCCGCCGAGCACACAGCGCGCGCCTTCCTGCTTGGCGATGTCGATATAGCTGAGGATCTTCTGATACTGCGGCGGCGTGGTCACCGGCCCCACCTGCGTATCCATCTGAGAGGGATCGCCGATCTTGGCCGTCTTTGCGAAAGCCACCAGCTTCTCCAGGAACTCATCATGGATCGATTCCTGCAGGAGCAGGCGGGAGCCCGCGATGCAGGTCTGGCCGCTGGCGGCGAAGATGCCGGAGATAGCGCCCTTCACCGCGTCTTCCATGTTGGCGTCGTCGAATACGATGTTGGGCGACTTGCCGCCCAGTTCGAGCGTGACATGCTTGAAGTCCTTGGCTGCGACCTCGTTCACACGTCGCCCGCCCGGCTCGCCGCCGGTGAAGGTGACCATAGCGGTCTTGGGGTGCGTGACGAGCGCTTCGCCGATCTCGGCTCCGTAGCCGGTCACAACGTTGATGACGCCTGCCGGGAAGCCTGCCTCTTCCGCGATCCTGGCGAATTCCAGGGTGGAGGCCGAGGTGAATTCGGACGGCTTGAGCACCACGGTGCACCCTGCCGCCAGCGCCGGCGCGAGCTTGGAGACGGCGAGCAGCAGCGGCGAATTCCACGGTGTGATCGCGACGACGACGCCGACCGGCTCGTTTCGCGTGAAGGTGAACATGCCTTCCTTCTCGACCGGCGGAACGGTGCCCTCGATCTTGTCGGCGAGCCCCGCGAAATACATCATCATCTTCGGCACGTAGCGCAGCTGGGCGCCCATCTCGGCGATCAGCTTGCCGTTGTCGCGCACTTCGACTTCGGCAAGGTATTGCGACTTTGCAGCGATCAGGTCCGCGAACTTGCGCAGCAGCTCGCCGCGCCCGGAGGCCGGCATCCTGCTCCATTCCTTCGACTTCAGCGCGCGATGCGCGGCGGTCACCGCACGTTCGGCATCTTGCGCGGTCCCGCGCGGAATCGTGGCCCAGGCCTTGCCTGTGTAGGGATTGATCGTCTCGATCCGCTCGCCCGAGGAGGCGTTCACCCACTCGCCGCCGATCCACATCTTGTACTCGGCAGCCGCGACCTCCCTGCCCACCTGAACGTTCATGACGCAGCCTCCATTCTCTCTTTTCCGAGCGTTTCCAGATTGCCGCAGTCCGCATACCGAACCGCAAGCGTAGCAGGCGGCAAGCCGCCCTCAAAGAAGTGGCCGGAGCGTCGAGCGCTCCGGCCACGTTTGCTTTCGGCGGGCTATTCCTGCGCCAGCCAGACCGTGCTGAGATCGAGGCCTACCGAATAGCTCGGCGGCACGTTCCAGCCTTTCACCTTCTTGTCCATCACGACCTCGCGGTCGGTGGCGAAGGTGGTGATGTAGTACTGCTGCTCCACGAAGCGGTCGACGAACTCCCGCACCAGCCGGTCGCGCTCGGCCGGATCGGTGGTGGCGTCCTGCTTCTGGTAGAGCTCCACCAGCTTCTCGTCCTCGAACCCCGTGTAGTTGCCGGGCCCGCCGGGCACGAACTTGGCCATGACCTCGGTCGGGTCGTCGCTCGTCGGGGCGTTGAAGTCGAGACCGAGGTCGAACTCGCCGGAGGACATGCGGGCGATCTGAGTGGCCACCGGCTGCGCGTCGAAGGTCACTTCGACGCCGATCTGGCGCCACTGGTCGATGAGGAAGATCGCCAGCGGCTCGTAGGGCACCTTGAAGTTGGGGCTGAGCAGTGTGAACTTCAGGTCCTTCACGCCCGCTTCCTCAAGCAGCCGCTTTGCCTCGGCGCGCTGCGCCTCTATGTCGCCGCTGAAACCTGGGACCTGGCGCAGTTCCTCGGGCGTGTAGTCCAGGGCGTGTCCGCCGCGGAAAACGACGTTCGGGAACTTCTGCGAGTAGTCGCCGAGCACCTTCAGACCGGTGTCGCGGTCGATGGCGAGGCTGAGCGCACGGCGCACGCGCACATCGTCGAACGGCGCCTTCCTGGTGTTGACGTCGACGAGCGTCACGCTGGTCGCAGGAGTGGACTGGAACACGACCTCGTCGCCGCGCGCCTGCTCGATGCGCTGCTTCTCGGGAGCCGAGATCAGGCGGAACACGGCGTCCACCTGGCGGCCCGCGACCGCGTTGACCAGTGATGCGCCGGTGACGATGCTTGCCTCGAAGCCGTCGAGATAGGGCTTACCCTCCTCGAAGTAGTCGGCGAACTTCGCCCCGCGCCAGTATGCGCCCGCCGAATACTCGTCGAAGGTGAAGGGCCCCGATCCCATGACCACCTTGGCCGGGTAGTCCGGATCCTCGGCCAGCTTCTTCGCCGAGTAGATGCAGTGCCAGGGGCTGGCCAGGGTCGTCAGGAAGCCGGAAGCAGGCTCGTTCAGGTTGAAGACGATGGTGTCCGGCGACGGCGCCTCGATCGACTTGAGCTTGCGGAACTGCGCCTTGCGCACCGAGGGGACGCCTTCCGGCGGATTCACGATGCGCTCGAACGTCGCCTTCACGTCTTCTGACGTGAGCGGGCCGCCGTCGTGGAACTTCACGTTCTCATGCAGCTTGACCGTGTAGGTCAGGCCATCCGCCGAGATGTCCCATTCCTTGCCGACCTTGCCCACGACCTCGGGGAAGTTGGACGGATCGATGGCAAGCAGCGTGGAATAGTGCGGCGCCAGGTACTGGAACTGCGTGATCGAGGTGAACGACTGGCAGTCGTAGGACGGCGGCTCGCCTACCGTGGCGAACCGGATGGTGCCGCCGCTGACCGGCTGCTCCTGCGCTATCGCGACGCCGGCAACGCTCGCCAGAAGCGCGGATGCCACCAGGACGCGGACGCTGCGGCCCAATTGAAATGAAGCCATATTCTCCTCCCTGAGAATTAGGATCGCCGTGCAGGTCCGGCCTGCACGTTCCGTTGATTAATTTGTTAAATTATTTTCGCCGCGTCAAGCGAAGATGGGGCGGGACGCATCAAATATCGGCTGGAGGCGGCGGCGCCCGGCCGAGAATCATGTCGGCGGCCTTCTCGCCGATCATGATGGCCGGCGCGTTGGTGTTGCCGCCGATCAGCGTGGGCATCACGGAAGCGTCGGCGACGCGCAGGCCCTCGAGACCGTGAACCTTGAGCTGCGGGTCGACCACGGCGCCCTCGCCCGGCCCCATGCGGCAGGTGCCGACCGCGTGGAAGACGGTGACGAAGTTGTCGCGCGCGAACTGGCGCAGCTCCTCGTCACTGCGCACCGCCGGACCGGGCTTGATCTCCTCGCCGCGATAGGGCTCCCACTGCGGCATTTCCAGCATGCGCCGGGCCAGCTTGATCCCGGTCACCAGCGTGTCGAGATCCTCTTCCTTCTCCAGGAAATTGGGGTCGATGAGGGGCGCCTCGGAGGGGTCGGGGCTGGCAAGCTCGACAGTGCCGCGGCTCTCCGGCCGCAGCACGATGGCGATCAGCGCGTAGCCGTGGCCGCGGCCCATCCGGCCGGTGGCGTCCCGGTGCGTCGGCATCAGGATGAACTGTACGTCGGGGCGGCTGAGCTTCGGGTCCGTCTTTATGAAGCCGCCGGCATGCAGCATGTTGTTGGCGAAGAAGCCCTTGCGCCGGAAGACATAACGCAGCGCCTGCCAGGCCATCCACGGCGCGGTGCGCCAGGAGAGACCCCAGGGCACCGTGGTCGGGCTCGTATACTGCACCGCCGCCGAGATGTGCTCGCGGAAGTTCCGGCCGACCTCCGGCAGGTGATGCACCGGCGCGATGCCTTTGGACTTCAGCTTCTCCGCGTCGCCGATGCCCGACAGCATCAGGATCTGCGGCGAGCCGATGACGCCTGCCGAAAGCACCACCTCGCGCCGTGCCCGCAACTCCCGCACCCGGCCCTTGTGCTCGACCTCGATGCCGACCGCACGCCCGTTCTCGACCAGCACGCGCTGCGTCAACGTCTCCGGCATGATGGTCAGGTTGGGCCGATCGCGGACCGGATCGAGAAACGCCCGCGCAGCCGAATGCCGGCGCCCGTTCTTCATAGTCACCTGGCGGCGCGCGAAGCCCTCGTGGTCGGGCCCGCAGAAATCGTCGATCAGCTTGTACTGCATCTGCGAGGCGGAATCGAACATCACCTCGACAAGCGGATTGTACATGTCGAGGAACTGCACGTTCAGTTCACCGCCCGTGCCGTGGTAGGGCGAGCCGCCGAACGCCGTGTTGTGCTCGGAGCGGCGGAAGTAGGGCAGCACCTCGCGGAACGACCAGCCGGTGTTTCCGAGCGCCGCCCAGTCGTCATAGTCGGTGGGGTGGCCGCGCGTGTAGATCATGCCGTTGATCGACGAGGAGCCGCCGAGCACCTTGCCGCGCGGGATGTAGATCTGGCGGCCGCCGGCGTGCTTCTGCGGCGTGCTCGAGAAGCGCCAGTTAAGCACCTTGTGGTGGAACAGCCAGGCGACGCCGATCGGCATGTGGATGAGGAAGCTCTTGTCTTCCTTGCCGGCCTCCACGAGACAGACGCGGATGGTGGGATCGGCCGAGAGCCGGTTGGCAAGCACGCAGCCCGCCGAGCCGGCACCGACGACGATGTAGTCGAACTCCTCGCTCATCGGAGACGTCACAGCACCTTGTAGTAACGGATGCGGTTGCCGGTCTCCAGCCGCTCTCCCACGCCGACGAACACGTAGCGGGCCAGCCAGTCGTGCTTGCCCGGCGCCACCTCGAAGGTGGTCTGCGAGCGTAGGTAGTAGGCGTCGGCAGGCACGCTCTCGCCGGGGCGCAGGCTCCACAGCTTCTCCATCACCTCCGGATCGGAGGAATGGCGGTAGCCGCGGTTCTGGATCATGATGAGCGTGCCGTCGTCGCAGCGCAGGTGGTAGCGCGCGTCGAAGCAGAACACGCCGTCCTCGCGCACATGCGGCCACTCGCCGCCGCCCGGCTCGACCACGCCCTTGAGCGTCGGGCCCTCGAACTCCCCGCCCTCGATCTGCACCGCCAGACGGGCGCCGCCGACCGGCAGGGGCTTCAGTTCCAGGCGCGGGCGCTTGAGCCGAAGCGTGACCTGCAGGGCGAATTCGAACTTGGGTTCCATCGTGGTGTCCTCCTGCCCCGTTCAGACGACTTCGTAGATGTCGAGCGACGAGCGGTCGCCGTGGAACTGGCCGGTCGCCACGAACAGCGCCTTGGTCAGCCAATCGTAGGGCCCGACAGGGGCGTCGAAATACGGCGCGGAACGATAATAGGCGCCGCCTGCGTCGAGTCCCTCGCCCGCCTTGAAGGCTGCCAGTTGCTCCGGCTTCGCCCGGATCACCCCGCGGCTGCGCAGATAGACCAGCACGCCGTCCTGCGTGCGGATCATCATGCGGCTCTCGGTCTCCACCACGCCGTCCGGGCGGAAGACGATCCAGTCGCCGCCGTCGTCGGCAACCGCGCCCCTGATGCGCTCGCCCTCGATGCTGCTCTTCACCACGCGGAAGAAGCCGCGCTCGCCCGACATGGAGGGAAATTCCAGCGGCCTGTCAAAGCGCAGGTCGAGCCGGAAGGCGTGTTTCATCGCCGGGGCGGCGGTCGTGCTCATGGTTTCCTCCCTCGCAGCACCGGCGCGGGTGCGCGCAGATGATTAACTTGTTTATTAATTGCTTTTTGGGTGCGCTGTCCAGCGGCAACGAGGCCGCTACCGCTATTTCCCGCGGGCGACGAGAACGTTTGCATGCGGGTGGTCCGAATAGAGCGCGTCGACCTCCGCCGCGCGCGTCCTCAGCACCGTCTTCTGGCTGACGCTGCCCTTGTCGGTGAGTTCGCCGGCCTCCGGCCTCGGCAGCTCGGCGAGAACCGCCACCCGCGCGATGAAGGTCGACGACCCGGTCGATTCCCGCGACAGCCGGTCCAGCACCGCCTGCAATGCGCCCCGCACGTGGGGGTGGGCGAATGCCTCGGCGGCTGGTGCATCGTCCGGGAGCGCCGCCAGCTTGCGCGCCTGCACGGCGTCGGGGAACACCAGCGCTCCCACTTCGCCCCGGTTCTCGCCCGTGATGACGGCGTCCCTGATGAGCGGCGCGGCGGCCGTGATCAGCCGGTCACGCAGCATGCCGACGCTGACCCAGGTTCCGGTCAGCAGCTTGAAGTTCTCTCCCAGCCGCCCTTCGTAGCGCAGGCCCGCGGTGAGGTCTTGCGGGTCGATCGGCCCGACCGCGTCGCCGAAGTGGTAGAACCCCTCCTCGTCGAACACCTTCGCCGACAATTCCGGCTGCCGCCAGTACCCGGGCATGACGTTCGGGCCGCGCTGGCAGGCTTCGTACTTCCCGTCGACGGGGTGCATCTTGAATTCCGCCCCCGGCGCCGGCAGCCCCACCAGCCCGCCGCGCGGGTCGGGCCAGTTGACCATCAGCGTTACTGGCCCGGTCTCCGTCGCCCCGTAGTTGGAGAAGAAGGGTACGCGCGCGCCGACGGTCTGCACCGCCAGTTCGTCCATCGCCGCGATCAGCGGCTCGGGCATCGACGAGCCGGAATAGTAGCAGAAGGCCAGATCGCGGAAGAACGTCTCCCGCAGCGCGCGGTCCGCCCGAAGCACGGGGATCAGTTCCTGGAAGGCGGAGGGTGCGCTGAAGTAGGCCGTGGGCGAGACCTCGCGCAGATTGGCGATCGTCCTGTCCATGAGCCCCGGCAGCGGCTTGCCGTCGTCGATGTAGAGCGTGCCGGCATTGTAGACCGTCATGCCCAGGATCATGTTGGCGCCGGAAGTATGGTGCCACGGCAGCCAGGACAGGAGCACCGGCGGACGCTTGCCCATCACAGGCAGCGACTGGAGGAACATCTGCTGGTTCGAGCAGACCATGCGGTGCGTGTTGGCGACGCCCTTCGGCGCGCCCGTCGAGCCCGAGGTGAAGAGGACCTTGTTCACGTCGTCGGCGTCGATCGCGGCATGCGCGGCGTCCACCGCCGCCGTTGCTTCGGTGGTCTCCAACTGCGAGAACGGGGTGTGGCCGTATCCCTCGGCCCCGGATGCGGCGGCAATCTCGTATCCGGTCACCGAAGTTCCCGCGAGGGCGCGCTGGAACGCCTCCGCGTCCTCGACGAAGACCAGCCCCGGCGTCAGCAGGCCCAGCACATGGTCGAGCTTGGCGAAATCCTTGGCGACCAGCGAATAAGCCGGCGAAACCGGGCAGTACGGGATGCCGGCATGGGTGGCCGCCAGCGCCAGCAGGGCGTGGGCGTTCGAACCGGCGGACAGGATGGCGAGCGGGCGCTCGGAGTTCAGTCCCCGGTCGATCAAGGCCTGCGCGATGCTGCGGACCTTTTCCGCCGCCTGCGCATAGGTGAGCGATTCCCAAGCCCCTCCGGGCCCGCGCTGGGCGATGAAAGTGCGGCCGGGATGCTGCGCCGCCGCTGCGAACAGGCGCTCGGTGAGCACCCTCGGATAGGCGCCGAGCGGCTCCGTCGAGCGCATCAGGATGGAGCCGTCGCCCCGCCGCTCGATCTCCACGTCGCGCGACCCGAGCGGCATGTCGACGAAAGGCGCGGCCGCGCCGCTGGTGTCCCCCGCTTGGCGGCGCATGGCCTCAGGTCTTCAGCTTCGGGTCGAGCCAGTCGCGCAGCGCATCGCCGAACAGGTTGAAGGCGATCACCGCGACGGAGATGGCGAGGCCCGGGAAGATGATCAGCCACGGCGCCGTCAGGAAATAGTCTGACGCATTGCCCGACAGCATGAGGCCCCAGGCCGGCGTCGGCTCGGCCACCCCGAGACCGAGGAAGGACAGCGTCGCCTCAAGCAGGATCGCCTGAGCGATGTAGGCGGTGAGCATGATCAGGTAGGGCGTGACGAGGTTCGGCGCCATGTGCACGAAGATGATGCGGCTGTGGGAATAGCCGGCGGTCCGTGCGGCGTCGATATAGGGCATTACGCGGATCGAAAGGGCGGCCGCGCGCACCACGCGTGACACCTGCGGGATGATCGGGATGGCGATCGCGAAGATCAGGCTGATGTCGATGCCGAAAAGCAGGTTGCGGCCGAGCACCGCCACGACGACGAGCGCGAGCACGATCAGCGGGAACGACAGCAGGATGTCCACGATGCGCTGGATGATGGCGTCGGTCCGCCCCCCGAAATAGGCCGAGGCCGCGCCGAGGATCGCGCCCAGTGTACAGCCCAGGAACGAGGAGGTGAGGCCGATGATGAGCGCGGTGCGGGCGCCGTAGATGAGGCGCGAGAACACGTCGCGGCCGAAGGCGTCCGTGCCGGTAAGGTGATCCGTGCTGGGGGCGGCGAGGATCGCGAAATAGTCGACGTCCAGCGGATGGTACGGCGCGATGTAGGGCGCGAAGATGCCCGCGATGAACATCGCCACGATGACCACAAGGCTCGCGGCGCCGACCGGCTGCGTATAGATGAAATCGAAGAGCCTGTTGCGCTCCTTCCTCGCCCGCGGAGCGGGAGCGGCTGCGATATCGCTCATGGTAATCACCCGTACCGGATGCGCGGGTCGATCCACGCGTAGAGCAGGTCGACCGTGAGATTGGCTAGGACGTAGATGGTGGCGAACATCATCACCATGCCCTGGATCATGGTGAAGTCGTTGTGCATGACCGACTGGATGAAGAGACGCCCGAGCCCGTTCAGGTTGAACACCTGCTCGGTCACCACCAGGCCGCCGATGAGGAAGGCGAACTCCAGGCCGATGACGGTGATCGCCGGAAGCAGCGCGTTGCGAAGCGCATGCACCCAGATGACGGTCCGCTCGCGTACGCCTTTCGCCCGCGCCGTGCGGATGTAATCCTCCGACAGGACGTCGAGCAGCGAGGAGCGGATCAGGCGGGCGAGCACCGAGGCAAAGCGGTAGCCCACGACCATGGCCGGCCACATGAGCTGGGTCAGGTTGCCCCAGGGATCGCGGAAGATCGATATGTAGTTGATGGGCGGCAGCCAGTTGGCGTAGCGCAGCAGCGCGAGCAGCAGCAGCATGCCGACCCAGAAGGTCGGCAGCGCAAGTCCGCCCATGGTGATCAGCCGCACGGTGTAGTCGATCCAGGTGCCGCGCTTCAGCGCCGACACGGTGCCCAGCGGAACGGCAAGCAACACCGCGAACAGCGTCGCCAGGATGGCGACCTCGAGGGTGACCGGGAAGCGGGCGATGATCTCGTCGATCACGGGCCGGTCCGTCCACATCGACCGGCCGAGGTCGAAGGTGAAGAGCCCGACCATCCACTGCCCGAACTGCACCAGCAGCGGCTGGTTCAGCCCCAGGCGGATGCGCTCGGCCTCGATCGCCTCCGGCGACACCGCGCCGCCGTCGGCAAGCATCTTCACCTGCACGACGTCGCCGGGGACCACCCGCAGAAGGAAGAACGTGATGACCGCCACGCCGATCAGCGTCGGGATCATCAGCAGTAGCCGGTTGCCGATATACCTTGTCATGGCAGAGCCCTCTCGACCTTGATGCAGGCGGCGAAGTGGCCGGGCCGCTTCTCCTCCAGCGGTGGAATGACCTGCTTGCACTCCTCGCTGGCGAGCGGGCATCGGGTGTGGAAGACGCATCCGACGGGCGGGTTGAGCGCGCTGGGGATGTCTCCCTTGATCAGCCGCGGCTCGCGGGCCTTCTCCACGGTCGGATCGGGAACCGGCGCGGCGTCAAGGAGCAGCCTTGTGTAGGGATGCAGCGGCCGCGCGTAGATCTCGTCGCGGTCGGCGATCTCCATCACGCGGCCGAGATACATCACCACCACACGCGAGGAGATGTGGCGCACAACGGCAAGGTCGTGCGCGATGAACAGGAAGGTGAGGCCGAGTTCCGCCTGCAGCCGCTCCAGAAGGTTGATGATCTGCCCCTGGATCGACACGTCGAGCGCCGAAACCGCCTCGTCGCAGACGATGAACGAGGGCTCCATCGCAAGCGCCCGCGCAATGCCCACGCGCTGGCGCTGGCCGCCGGAGAGCTGGTGCGGGTAGCGCTGCGCCATCTCCGGCCGCAGTCCCACCTGCGACAGCAGTTCCGCGACCCGATCCCTGCGGGCCTGCCTGGTCGGCCGCAGGTTGTAGACAGCCAGGGGCTCCATGAGGATCCGCTCGACCGTCATGCGCGGGTTGAGCGAGGAGAACGGATCCTGGAAGATCACCTGGATCTTGCGCCGGAAAGGAACCAGTTCCTTGTGGGTGGCGTGGGCGAGATCGGTGCCTTCGAAGCGCATCTCGCCGGAGGTCGGCTCCTCCAGCCGCAGGATCATGCGGCCCAGCGTGGACTTGCCGCAACCCGATTCGCCAACCAGGCCGAGCGTCTCGCCGCGCTGGATGTCGAAGTTCACGTCCTCCACGGCGCGCACAGTGCCTCCGCCGCCCCGGAATCCGCCCGAAACCTCGAAATGCTTGGTGAGGCCGCGCACCGACAGGATAGGTTCGCTGGTGAGCGCGTCCCTGGCCGTCGCGTCTGCGGGCGGCGGCTCGCGTCCGATCCTGCCCTCCTCGATGTCCTTGAACCGGAAGCAGGCGGAATGCGATCCCACGTCCGTGTGGAACAGCGGCGGCTCGGTCTCGCAGACCGCGATCTTGTAGGGGCAGCGTGGGGCGAAACGGCAGCCCCTCGGCGTGTTGGCAAGATTGGGCGGCAGGCCCTCGATGGTGGCCAGCTTGCCGAGGCGCGGCTGGTCGAGCCGCGGCACCGAGCGCAGCAGGCCCAGCGTGTAGGGGTGGCGCGGCTCGTGGAAGACAGTGCCGGCCTCGCCCTGCTCCACCACCTGCGCGGCGTACATCACCGAGATGCGGTCGGCGTAGCGCGCCACCACTCCGAGATTGTGAGTGATGACGATGAGGGCGATATCGAGACGGCGCGACAGATCCTTCATCAGCTCTAGGATCTGCGCCTGGATGGTGACGTCGAGCGCGGTGGTCGGCTCGTCGGCGATGATGAGCTTGGGGTTGCAGGCCAGCCCTATGGCGATCATCACGCGCTGGCGCATGCCGCCGGAGAACTGGTGCGGATACTGGTTGAGCCGGCGCTTGGCGTCAGAAATGCCGACGAGGCCGAGCAGTTCCTCCGCCCGCGCCTGCGCCTGTGCGTCGCTCATCCCGAGATGGATCTTCAGCGGCTCCATGATCTGGAAGCCGATCGTCATCAGCGGATTGAGCGACGTCATCGGCTCCTGGAAGATCATCGCAATGTCGCGCCCGCGGATCTCGCGCATGCGGGACGGGCTCGCCGACAGCAGATCCTCGCCGTTGAAGACCACGCTCCCCGAAGCGTAGCGGGCAATGCGCGGCAGCAGTCGCATCAGCGACAGCGCGGTGACCGACTTGCCCGAACCCGATTCGCCCACAATGGCATGGGTCTCGCCCCGCCGGACCGTCAGGTTGATGCGGTCGACCGCGCGCAGCAGCCCACCGGAGGTGGCGAATTCGATGCTGAGGTCCTTGACGGTGAGCAGGTTCTCCGCCTCGTCCGTCCTCTGCAGCACGACATCGCCAGCCGACGGGGCGCGAACGGCGCGCCGAGACCCAAGCGGGATCACCTTGGCGTCCGCTCTTTCATTCGAGGCAACCTGACGCTCCAGTCCGCTCTGGGTCATCGCTTCGAGTACCCCGTCCCGGCCACCATGGCGGCCGGCAGCCATATGGCGCGACCGGCGGGTTGAGCGTCATTCCAGCCGAAGCGGCCGGGCGCTGCGTGCCCGTTTTCCATGGCATCCTCCCTGAATCCGACAGCCGGCGATGAAGCTGGCCACGCATGCGCGATTAGATAACAAGTTAAACGAAAAGGCGCAACACGCTCCTCCCGAATTTCCCAAGACAGCGGACCCGGGCTGGCAGCTTAGGGGAAAACGAGACCGTCGAACAGCTTGCGCGCGGTGCGGAGGACGCCGGCGGAGAGCACGTTGCCCTGCCCGTCGAGCTCGGCGAGAACGGTGAATTCACCGGTCGGATGCTCGATCGAGAGGGACTTCGACGACCCCCTCGCAACAATGGCGATTTCCGCCGCGGGTCCTTCCCGCAGCAGGCAGGCTGTAGCGATCGAGACTGCGCCCAGCACGCCGATCGAGGAATGAACCCTGTGCGGGATGAAGGTGCGCGTCGAGATCGCCCCGCCCGCCGTGGCGGGACTCACCAGCGACATCTTGGGCACCGATTTCTGGCTGACATCGCCGAGGTTCATCATCGGCCCGGCCTTCAGCCTGATGGCTTCCACCCTGCGCTTGAGTTCGGAGTTCGCCTCCATATCCTTCGGTGCCTCGTTGCCGCTGAGGCCGAAATCGCTGGCGCGCATGACCACGCAGGGCATGCCGTTGTCTATCAGCGTGACCTCGACGCCGTCGATCGTATCGAGGGCGTTGCCGGTCGGAAGGAGCGCGCCGCAGGAGGAGCCCGCCGTGTCCTCGAAGACGATCCCGACGGGGGCGGACGTCCCGGGGACGCCGTCGATCCGCGCGTCACCCTGGTAGGTTACCCGCCGGCCCGGCGTGCGGATCGTGGCGACCGCAACCTGGCCGGTGTTCTCCATGAAGATGCGCACCGGCGTCTCTCCGTCCTGCGCCTCGACCAGCCCGCGCTCGATGGCGAAGGGGCCGACGCCGGCAAGGATGTTGCCGCAGTTCTGCGCGTCAGTGACGATCGCCTGGTCGACGAAGACCTGCAGGAACAGGTAGTCGACATCCACGCCCGGCCGCGCCGACTTGCGCACCACCGCCACCTTGGAGGTGAGCGGGTCCGCCCCGCCGAGCCCGTCTATCTGGCGCGGATCGGGCGACCCCATGATGCGCAGGAGCGCGGCATCGCGCGCCCCGGCGTCCGCCGGCAGGTCCCCGGCCAGGAAGTATCCGCCCTTGGAGGTCCCGCCGCGCATCCACATGCAGCGGACGCCGTCAGACATATTTGAGGCCTTTCGCCTTCAGCCGCTCGCGCATGTCGTAGATGTCGAGCCCCAGCTCGCCGGAGGCAAGCCGCCGGCGCTTTTCCTCCTCGGCCGCCACGCGCTTCTGCGCCGCCTTGAGAACGTCAGACGCTTCCTCGCGCCGCACCACGCACACGCCGTCGTCATCGGCCACGATCACGTCGCCCGGATTGACCAACGCGCCCGCGCAGACGACCGGCACGTTGACGGAGCCCAGCGTCTCCTTGACCGTCCCCTGAGCGAAGACCGCCTTCGACCAGACGGGGAACCCCATCCGGGTGAGGTCGCGCACGTCGCGCACGCCGGCGTCGATGATCAGGCCGACGCCGCCGCGCGCCTGCATCGAGGTCGCCAGCAGGTCACCGAAATAGCCGTCCTCGCATGGGCTGGTTGGCGCGAGCACGAGGATGTCGCCGGCCTTCACCTGCTCGATCGCGATGTGCACCATCCAGTTGTCGCCGGGCGGCGCCGAGATAGTGACGGCCGAGGCAGCGAGCTGTGCACCGGAGTAGATCGGCCGCATGTAGGAGGCGAGCAGCCCCTTGCGGCCCTGCGCCTCGTGCACGGTGGCCACCCCGCACTCCGCCAGACCGGCGACCACGGCCGGGTCCGCCCGCTCGATGTTCTGCACGACGACGCTCATTTGCGGCCTTCGCTCGGCACCAAGGTCTCCACCACATGCGGGAAGACCGCCTCGTAGGCCTCGCCATAGGTGATCTTCTTGTCGGAGTTGCGCGCCGCCTGCGCGCCGCGCTGCAGCGCCACCCGGGTATAATATTCCCACAGATGCTCCTGTCCCGCCATGCATTCGATGGCGGCACGCTTCTTGTCCCACACCGGCGTGATGTCGAGCAGCACGTTGGGCATCCAGCGGCACTGCTCCGGCTGGTGCGGCTCGAACAGCATCACCGGCGGGGCGCCAAGGACCTTCTCGCCCGGATTGTGTCCGTGCGCCTGCGCGGTGATGCGCGCGTTCTGGGCGAAATCGCTGACGTCGGGGTGGTCGTGGTTGTAGATGTCCTCCTTCGAATGCGTGAGCATGAAGGACGGGTGGATCTTGCGGTAGACATCGACCAGCCGGAACAGCGATTCCTTGGACAGTTCGATCGGGTAGTCGCCGAGGTCCCAGAACTGGATGTCGGCGACGCCGAGCGCCTTGGCGGCCGCCTCCGCTTCCTTCTGCCGCTCGGCCTTCACCCGCTCGAGCGTCATCCCTTCCTGGCGCCACAGCTTCGCGGATTCGCCACGCTCCCCGTAGGAGAGGCAGACGACGGTGACGTCGATGCCGTCCTGCGCATGCAGTGCGATCGCCCCGCCCGCCCGCCAGACGAAATCCGCCGAGTGCGCGCTGACCACCAATGCCGTCTTGGCCATGTCCGTCTCCTATTCCGCGGCCTTGGCGACCGGCGGAGTTCCGTGCGTATGGAAGCTCTCGATCGTCTTCAGGCCCCAGGCCTGGCCCTTCTTGCGCTCCGCCTCGGTCCACACGACCGGCTTCCAGTCCGGATCGAGCACTAGCCGCGCGCCGGCATTGGCGATCTCCACCCGGTTCCCAGCCGGTTCATAGACATAAAGGAAGAAGGTGCCCTGGATCGCGTGCTTGTGCGGCCCCGTCTCGATGAAGACGCCGTTTTCCAGGAACACGTCGGCGGCGCGCAGGATGTCGTCACGGTGGTCGGCGGCGTAGGTGATATGGTGGAAGCGGCCATGCGCACCGGAATGGTCCTCAGTGCAGGCCATGTCGTAGCCCTTGTTGTTGACCGTGAACCAGCACCCGCCAATACGGCCGTTGTCGAGTTGGATCATCTCGGTGACGCGGCTTCCCATCGCCTTCACCATGAAGTCGCGCATCTTCGATACGTCGGTCGCCAGCAGATTGAAATGGTCGATGCGGCGCGGCGCGGCGCCGCGAGCGTGGAAGCGTTGCGCGATGTTCTTCAGCGCGGGCTTCTCGCCTTCCGGGGCGACATATTTGTTGGTTTCCCAGTACAGTTCGAACACGTGCCCGTCGGGGCTCCTGAAGCGGTACGAAGGCCCGTGACCGAGGTCGCCCTCGGTCCAGCCGATGCCCAACCCCATCTCCTCGATCACCTTGACCCGGCGGTGCAGCGCCGCCTCCGACGAGGTGCGGTAGCCGCAATGGGCCATTCCGGTCGTGTCCGACTTGGTTAGCTTCAGCGAGTGGAACTCGTAATCGTCCCACGCGCGCAGATAGGCTGAATCGCCATCGCGTCCGCACTCGGTAAGTCCGTAGACACGCACGAAGAAATCGAGGCTCTCCTCGAACTTGTTTGTCAGCAGCTCGATATGGCCGAGATGCGCAACGTCAAAACAGGGTTCGCTCATTCCCCGACTCCCGGATCAGTTTCAATGGTGGTCATTGCACGCGGCGAGATGAGCATGCCGTAACGGCCCCAGCTTACGCCCCGCCGTAAACTCCTCCAATACGCCGACATTGCCGGCGGCTTTGCAGGGCACATCCTCCTCCCGCCTCCCTAGCCGAATTGTATACATGATGGATGGTAAAGCAAGCGAAGCGCGTACGTATCTGGCCGACTCGGGGGCATGGTCGCAGCGACGAACGGTCGCTATGCATACATCACGCGCGATTGCGCACCCGCGCAAGGACCTTGTCGAGTCCCGACGCGAGCTCATCCTCGCTAGAGAGATGGAGGCCCATCCTGCCGATTTCCTCCTGCAGGCCGGCAATGGCGTCGCCCAATAGTCCGCCCGGCGCAAATCCGAGCTCGCGCATGGTTGCCGCCGATTCCTCCATTTCCGCTGCCCGTCGCACGCCATGCGTCGCCACGCGCTCGAGCTGGTAGCGCCCGAAATCGGGCCAGCCAAAATGCGGGAAGGACTTTTCCAGCGAGGCATAGACACGGTCGAAGCACCCGGCCGCGCGCGCCGCAAGCAGCGCCTGCACCGTCACCGCCTCCATCCCCTTGACGAACATGGAGCGTACCATCTTGATCGTAGCCGCAGCGCCGATCTCCTGGCCTACATGCTCCAGATCGAAGCCGAGTTCCATCAGCCCGTCGAGCACGGCCGGCGCGATCCTACCGGCGACTAGCACGGGCGTCCTGTGACCACGCGGGTGGACGGGCGCCATCACGGCCATGTCGACGTAGGATGCTCCGCTCGCCTCGACAACCGCGGCCGTTGCCTGCTTGCGGCCGGCGGAAACGGAGTTGATGTCGAAGAAGACCTGGCCGGGCGACATCGCTTGCGCTACGGACTGCGCCGCCTCAAGGCTGCTGGCGGCGGTGACGGCCGAGAATATCCAGTCAGCGCCGTCAACAGCGGCAGCCGCATTGTCCGCCAGCGCGACGCCGAGCGATGCAGCAGCCGTCCTGACCTCCTTATGAGAGGGGTCGTCCAGCAGAACGTCGTATGCCGTGAAAACGATCTCTCTTCGCTCACGCAGGCTGGAGACGAACGCCCGCGCGGCCTCCCCGAAGCCGATGAAGCCTATGCGAATGCGATTGTCTCGGTCCATCGATGCCTCCCGCTCCGCCCGATCCGCTCCCGGGGCGGCGGAGTCTAGAAGCCAACCGGTGGCGTTCGTCAATCGTTGCGTTGAACAACTCAGCGGATCAGGCGAAGCCGCAGCCAACCGTCCCGTACGGTCCGAAATCGGCCACGATATCGGAGCCGTGCGGGCACTCGACCGGCCGGATGAAGGAGCCCGACAGCACGATCTCACCTGCCTCGATACCGTCCCCGCCGTATTGCGCGAGCCGGTTCGCAAGCCAGGCCACCGAGGTCGCCGGATCGTTGAGAACCCCCGCCCCCAGGCCTGTTTCCTCCACTTCGCCGTTGCGTGACACGATCGCGCCGATCCAGCGCATATCGGCCTCCCGCGGGTCGATCCGGAGGCTGCTCATGACGATGCCTGCATTCGCCGCATTGTCGGCGATCGTGTCGAACACCGTACGCGTCTTCTTCGTTTCGGGATCGACGCGCAGGATGCGCGTGTCGAGGATCTCCAGCGCCGGCGCGACGTAGTCGGTCGCCGCCAGCACGTCGGCGGCCGTCACGTCCGGACCTTTCAGCGGCGCCTTCATGACGAACGCGATCTCCGCCTCGATGCGCGGCTGGATGAAGCGGTCGGGCGGGACCGTGGCTCCGTCCGGAAACACCATGTCGTCGAGCAGCACGCCGGAATCGGGGATGTCGATGTTGAGCGCGTACTGCATCGCCTTGGAGGTCAGGCCGATCTTCCAGCCCACGCGACGGCGTCCCACGGCGACCTTCTTCCTCACCCAGGCGGCCTGGATCGCATAGGCGTCGTCCATGTCCATGCCTGGATTGGCGAGGCTGAGCAGGCCGATCTGGCGGCGCGTGCGCTCCGCCTCGGCGAGGCTTGCCGCTGCCTGCTCGACCGCCGCCGGATCCATCATCCCGGCCGCCTTTCGTCTACGACGCCGTTGCGCAGCACGCCGATCCCCTCCGCTTCCACCTCGATCACGTCGCCGGGACGCAGCCATTTGGGAGGGTCGAATCGTGCGCCGGCGCCCGTGGGCGTTCCGGTGACGACGACATCGCCGGGGACCAGCGTGGTGAAGGTCGAGATGTAGCCGATCAGCCTGCGGAAGCTGAACACCATGCGGCTGGTGCGGTCGTCCTGCCGGATCTCGCCGTTGACGCGGGTGGTCAGCCGGATGTCCGCGATCTGGCCTTCGTCCGCATACGGAACCAGCCAGGGGCCGATGGCCGCCGACCCATCGAAGTTCTTGCCCTGGGTGACGTTGAACTTGGCATGCCGTACCCAGTCGCGGATGGTCCCCTCGTTGCAGAGCGACAGCGCCGCGATGTGATCCAGCGCGTCGCGCTCGGGGATGTGGCGCCCGGCCCTACCGATCACCAGCACCACCTCGCCCTCATAATCGAGCTGCGGCGACACGAACGGCCGCGTCAGCGGCACGTCGTGCCCGACGAAGGAGCGCGGAAAACGCGGGAACAGCGACGGGTTCTGCGGCGCTTCCGAGCCGTCCTTGTATTCGGCGTTGCGGTCGGGATAGTTGACCCCGACGCAGATGATCTTCTCCGGCGCGGGGATCGGTATCTGGTAGGTGATATCCGCGGCGGCGAAGTCCGCAGCGAGCCCGACCGCCCCGTCGGCGATCTCGGAGAGCTTCCCCGCCTCGATCACTTCGCGCAGCGTCGGCCACGGATGACGCGCCGACAGGTCGACGACGCCATTGTCGCGGACGAGACCGTAGCGGCTCCTGCCGCCGGCCGAGAAGGTCGCGAGGCGGGGACGCACGGTCATGGCGCCACGATCGGCTGCGCCTTGAGCTCAGGCTCCATCACCTCGACGCCCGAGAACACCGAGCCTTCCTCGAACCAGCTGCGCGGGGCGGGCGCGCCCCACAGCGTTTGCCGCTGCGGGTCCTTGAGGTCCCAGCGGATCGGCTCGTGGTCGGGATCCAGCGTCTGGTAGTCGGAACTGTAGATCTCGATGCGGTGACCGTCCGGGTCACGCACATAGAGGAAGAAGGCGTTGGAGATGCCGTGGCGGCCGGGGCCGCGCTCGATGTTTGCGAGATATCCGGTGGTCGACATCAGATCGAGCAGGTCGATGATGTTGAGCGGGTTGGCCACCCAGAACGCGGTGTGGTGCAGCCGCGGGCCGCGCCCGTTTGTGAAGGCGATGTCGTGGACGCCGCCCTTGCGGTGCATCCAGGCGGCCCAGAGCTTCTTGGTTTCCTCGTCCTCGGTGTACTCGGTCGTACGGAAGCCCATCTCGTTGTAGAAGGCCACCGACGCGTCGACATTGGTCGAGAACATGTTGAAGTGGTCGATGCGCAGCGGCCGCACACCGTGATAGAGTGCGTATTTCTGCGTGATGGTGGGGAGCCGCTCCATCTTCTGGTAGAATTCCAGCGGAATGCCAAACGGGTCGCGGCTGCGCAGCGTACGTCCCTGGTGCGGCCGCTCGACCCATGAGGTCGGCAGGCCCTTTTTCCTGAAGAAGCCCTCAAGCTTGTCGAGATCGTCCTCGTCGAACACCTTGAAGCCGAGCACGTTGGCGGCGGGCGCCGAACCCTTCTTGAGCACGATGCAGTGATGGCCCCGCTCCTCCATGGCGCGCAGGCAGATACGCTCGCCGTCCTCGTACGTCACCTGCAGCCCGAGCGTATCGGCGTAGAAGGCCTTGCTCTTGGCGAGGTCGCGCACGACGAACTCGACGTGGCTGAGCCGAAGGATGTTGAATTCCGGATAGAGGACCGGTTCTGGCACTGGCATGATATTCCCTCCCGTGGGTTCGAGGCAGCACGTCAGCCTTATCTAGTTCACACGTTAAACAGTTAACCTAGATCAAGCCCGCCGCTTCCTCCTAGCCACCGAGTTTCGTGATCGCATGCGCCTGCGTGGCGAAGGCGATGTTCTTGGTTTCCATGTAGAAGTCGAACGACCAGTCGCCACCGTCGCGGCCTATGCCTGAGCTCTTCACACCTCCGAAAGGCGTCGGCAGGTGGCGCACATTCTCCGAGTTCACCCAGATCATGCCCGCGTCCATCGCTTCCGAGAAGCGGAAGGCGCGTGTGACGTCGGAAGTCCAGAGATAGCCGGCAAGGCCATACTGCACGTCGTTCGCGAGCTGCAGCGCCTCCGCCTCGTCCTTGAAGGGAATGGCCGTCAGCACCGGCCCGAAGATCTCCTCCTGGGCGATGCGCATCGAGGTGCTGGCGTTGGTGAACAGGGTCGGCTGAACATAGCAGCCGCCGCCGGGGCCGTCCGCCTTCGCGCCGCCGGTGGCGATCGTGGCGCCGTCCGCGCGCGCGATGTCCATATAGGACAAGACCTTCTTCTCGTGCTCGGGATGGATCAGCGGGCCGATGACGGTGTCCGGATCGAGCGGGTGACCGATCCTGATGCGCTGCGCCTTCTCCGCCACCCTGGCGGTGAATGCGTCGTGGATCGACGCCTCCACAAGGAGGCGCGACGACGAGGTGCAGCGCTCCCCGTTCAGCGAGTAGATCATGAACACGGCGGCATCCGCCGCGCGATCGAGGTCGGCATCGGCGAAGACGACGACGGGGTTCTTGCCGCCGAGCTCGAAATGCACGCGCTTCAGCGTGTCGGCGCCCTGACGCATGATCATTGATCCCGTGCGGCTCTCGCCGACGAAGCCGATCGCTTTTATGTCGGGATGCTCGGTCAGCGCCTTTCCGGCGTCCTCGCCGAAGCCGTTGACGAGGTTCCAGACCCCCTTCGGCAGCCCTGCCTCTTCGGCGATCTCCACCAGCAGCCGCGCCGTCAGCGGCGAGAGTTCCGCCGGCTTGTGCACCACGGTACAGCCAGCGGCCAGCGCCGGCGCGATCTTCCAGGTGGACAGCATGAACGGCGTGTTCCACGGCGTGATGATGCCGACCGGGCCGATGGGAACCCGTGTCGTGATGTTCATCTGCCCTTCGGCGCGCAGCGCGTGCCCGTCACGCGCCTGCGGGGCGCGGTCGGCGAAGAAGCGGAAATTCTCGGCGCCGCGCAGCGCCGCTTTCGACATGAACTTCAGCGCCTGGCCGGTGTCCATGCACTCCACGAACGCGATCTCGTCGGCGCGCGCGACGATGGCGTCGGCCACCTTGTGCAGCAGTGCCTTTCGCTTTTCGCCGGGCATCGCCGCCCAGGCTGGAAACGCGGCCTTCGCGGCCTTCGCCGCCCGGTCGATATCGGCGGCTTTGCCGTGCGCCACCCGGGCGATCGGCTTCAGGTCGACGGGGGAGATCGTCTCGAAGGTCGCGCCGTCAACGGCCGGTACGGCCTCGCCGCCGATCTGGTTGAGCACGCCGTCCCTGCGAAAGCGCTCCAGAAAGCCCTCGGCCCTGGCCAGGTTCTCGTCAAACTTGCTCATGAGGTCTCCGGTCACCTTCCGCGCAAGCGCGAGTGAATCGAATTCTGTTTCCAGCCGAAATCCGACTGAAGTTCGCTCATGTCGAGCGACAGTGCGAAATGCGGCGTGTCGAACATCCGGTGGAGGTAGTCCCGCGTCGCGGCGAAGATCGCCTCGCCCGCGGCCTTGCGCGCCTCCGCCGTGCGGCCCTGGCCGACGCGCAGGGTCATTGCAACAAATGCATTCTCAGGCAGTGCGTCGGCGACCGAGTAGGCTTCGCAGCGGATGGCGCGCACGCGCACCCCGCCGGTCTCGAACATTCCGGTCGCCAGCATGGCCTCCCTGACGACGTCGCAAAGTTCCGCCATGTCGACATGCGTGTCGAGGTTGGCGGAATATTCGATGCTCATATGCGGCATGGATCGGCCCGGTCGGAAATGTAATTAACGTGTGAAATACATTGCACCGCGAGTCAAGGGCGCCGCTTTGCCTCGCTCAGGATCATGGCCGCCCCCTTCTCCCCGATCATCATCGTCGGCGCATTGGTATTGCCCGACGTCACCGTCGGCATGATCGAGGCATCGACGACGCGGAGCCCTTCCAGGCCGCGCACCTTGAGCGAAGGATCGACAACCGCCCGCTCGTCGATTCCCATGCGGCACGTGCCTACCGGGTGATAGATCGTCACGCCGCTTTCGCGCGCATAGCTTTCCAGATCCTCTTTTTCAACGTCCGCGCCCGGAAGCGTCTCCGCCGCGACATAGCCGGCGAGCGGAGCAGCCGCAAGGATCGATCTTGCCTGGCCGATGCCGGCCATCAGCACCACGAGGTCGTCGGGATCGGAAAGATAATTCGGCGATATCGCCGGGGGTTCGCCCGCGTCGGCGCTTTCCACCAGCACCGTGCCGCGGCTTTTCGGGCGGGACAGGCAGACGGTGATCGACGCGCCGGGTTCGCGCTCCAGAGCCCCGAAGCGATTGCGGTCGAAGCTCGATGGCGAAAACAGAAGCTGCAGGTCCGGGCTCGACAGTCCCTGACGGCTGCGCGCGAAGGCCATCGCAGTCGTCACTCCGGTGGTGAGCACGCCGGTCCCCACGGTGAGCCACTTGGCGATCTCCCAGGCGAGCCGGGGCATGCGCGCCGTCTCGTTGACGCTGCGGGCATTCCTGAGCCGGACGGAGAGCCGTACGCCGTAATGGTCCGACAGGTTGGCGCCGACCCCGTCCAATGCGTGGACCACCTCGATTCCTTTTTCCTTGAGATGTGCGACAGCGCCGACGCCCGAAAGCTGCAGCAGTTTGGGCGAACCCACTGCTCCCGCAGCGACGATGACCTCACGCCGTGCCCTCGCCACCTGCGCGACACCGTGGCGGGTGAACCGTACGCCGGTGCAGCGCCGCCCCTCGAAGACCAGCTTCTCGGCGGCGGCACCGGTGAGAACCCGCAGGTTGCCCTTGTGGATCGAGCGTCTGAGAAAGGCGCGCGCGCTGGAACCGCGGAAGCGTCCGAAGCGGTTCATCTGCGCATAACCGACACCATCCGGCTCCGGCTGATTGATGTCGTTCAGGTAGGCGTGACCGCGCGCCCGCGCGGCTTCGACGAAGGCCTCCGTGATCGGAAGGTGGAAGCGTCGGTCCTCCACCGGCAGTGGCCCGCCGGTGCCGCGATGGTCGCCAGCTTGACCTCGATAGTTCTCCAGGGATTTGAAGTGCGGAAGGACGTCGTCAAAGCCCCAGCCGGTGCAGCCCATCTGCGCCCATTGGTCGAAGTCGGACCTTGCCCCGCGGAAGAAGATCATGCCGTTGATCGAGCCCGAACCGCCCAGCACGCGCCCATGCTGCCACCCAAGCTTGCGCCCGGCGGCATGCGGGTTCGGCTCGGTCACATCCATCCATGCATTCTTGGGATTGTTGAGGAGGTAGCGCACTCCGGCGGGTACATGGATGAGCGGGTTGCGGTCGGCGGGCCCCGCCTCCAGCAGTACGGTGCTGTAACCAGCCTCGGCCAGTCTTGCCGCCACGATACAACCTGCCGATCCGCCTCCGACGACGACGAAATCAGCCTCGATCTGGTTTGACACGCGGCGCTCCCGCTCGTAGAGATGAATCTAATTAACGTGTTTATTATTTTGCGGATAGATCCGCAACCTCCGTCGGGAGAAGACGATGGGCTCGGTCCATGCCACGATTGATGCCGGGGTGCTCACGCTGACGCTGGAGAACGGCGCCATAAACAGCATGAGCCTTGCGATGGCGCGCGAACTCGACCGCAAGGTCGAGCGTGCGGCAGCCGACGACGGAATTGGCGCGGTCGTCGTTACCGGCAGCGGGTCCCGGGCTTTCTGCGCCGGATCGGATATCGGCGAACTGCGCTCGATGCACGAGAGAGGAGCCGGTCCGGCGGAACTCTTGCAGGCGGAGAACTCCGCGTTCGACAGGCTCGCAGCGCTCGACATACCGACCGTCGCAGCGGTGAACGGCGTCGCCGTGGGCGGCGGCGTCGAACTAGCCGTCTGCTGCGACATCGTCGTTGCCGCCCGGAACGCGACCTTTTCCCTGCCCGAAATACGGCTCGGAGTGTTTCCCGGGATTGGCGGGACGGTGCGCATACCACGCCGGGTCGGATTCGGCCGCGCGATGGAACTGATGCTGACGGGCCGCGAAATCAGCGCCGAGGAGGCGCATCGCATCGGCCTTGTCGACCGATTGGTCGCCGGTGACGCCGTTCTGGACGAGGCCGCCAAGCTTGCGGCACGTTTTGCGGCGGGGCCGCGCCGCGCCCAGGCGGCGCTGAAGCAGGCGATGCGCGTTTCCGCCGAACTGCCTGAACGCGAGGCGCTGGAACGCGTGCTGCGAATGGCGCTCGAGCATGGCGACTCCGCGGAGGTAGGCGAAGGCCTGCGCGCCTTCCTGGCCAAGGAAAAGCCGGACTTCAAAAAGCTGCGCTGACCGCGCCTGGGTTGCTGACGGGGGGAGCATGGGTCTCGAATACGACTACGTGATTGTCGGCGCTGGATCGGCGGGTTGCGTGCTTGCAAACCGGCTGAGCGAGGATCCCGAGGTCTCGGTTCTGGTGATCGAGGCCGGCGGCTCGGATCGCGACCCCTATATCTGGATCCCGCTTGCTTGGGGGCGCCTCTTTGCGCGCCGCTATCACGACTGGGGGTACGACACGCAGCCCGAGCCGCAGCTCAACAACCGCCGCCTGGACTGCGCGCGTGGAAAGGTGATCGGCGGCTCGTCCTCCACCAACGCCATGGCATACGGGCGCGGCCACCCGTCCGACTACGACGCCTGGGGCCTGGAAGACTGGTCCTTCGAGGACGTGCTTCCCTATTTTCGAAAGGCGGAGAGCTGGGAGGACGGCGCAAGCGAATATCGCGGCGGCGACGGACCTCTGACGACGATCCGTGGCGGCCTCGAAGACCCGCTCGTCGACGCCTGGTTCGCGGCGGGCGAGCGCATGGGCTACCCGATTCTTGACGACAACAACGCGGCTGAGCAGGAGGGCTTTGCAGTCCCGCAATGGACGATACGCCGCGGCCGACGCTGCAGCGCCGCGGTCGCCTACCTGCGCCCCGCGCTGAAGCGGCCGAACCTCGCCTTGATATTGAACGCTCTGACAACGCGCGTGCTGTTCGACCGCAGGCAGGCTGTCGGAGTCGAGTTCGAGCGCGGCGGAAAGAGGCAGGTCGCCAGGGCGAGGCGCGAGGTCATCCTGTCGGCCGGCGCGATCAACTCGCCGCAGCTTCTGCTTCTCTCGGGCATAGGCCCGGCCGAGGAGTTGACGGAACTAGGGATTCCGGTCGTGGCGGACCTGCCCGGCGTGGGCAGGAACCTGCACGACCATATGTCCGTGCCGATGGAATACGCCCGCAAGGGACAAGGTACTTTCCAGGCCAAGCTGCGCTACGACCGGTTCCTGGCCATGCTCGCCGAGGGCATGCTGTTCGGCACCGGGGCCACCACCGGCCTCCCGATGGGCATTGTCGGCTTCCTGCGTTCGAGCCTGGCCGGCGAGGCCTGCGATATCGCCTTCCTGTTCCGCGCCAGCGCGCCCGGGCCGAAGCAGTATGCACCCTTCGCCGACCCCGGCCCCGACGGCATCGGCTACCGCATCGCGCTGATGAAGCCGGAAAGCCGCGGCTGGTTGCGGCTCGGCTCCCGCGATCCGAATGCTCACCCGCTGATCTACCAGAACTTTCTGGAATCGAAGAAGGACCTCGCTGTGGTGCGCGAGGGCCTCAGGCTTGTTCGCCGGCTGAACGAGGACCCGCAGGTTTCGCGATTCGTGGAGAAGGAGTTGTCGCCCGGCGCGCAGGCCCGGAGTGACGCCGACCTGGACTCCTACATCCGCGCCAACGCGACGACGGTTCATCACCCGGTGGGAAGCTGCAAGATGGCGGCGGCGCGCGATCCGCTGGGCGTGGTGGATCCGCAGCTGCGGGTGCGCGGCATCTCCGGGCTTCGCGTCATCGACGCTTCGGTCATCCCGTCGATCGTGAGCGGTCCCACCAACGGCCCGACAATCGCGCTGGCGGAAAAAGGCGCCGATATCGTGCGTGGCAGGACGATCGTCTAGGAACGCTTGCTTGGAATGGACGTGAAGTCCGGTGCGCGCTTCTCGGCGAAGGCGGCCAGCGCCTCGATCACCTCGTCGCCTGCGACAAGACTGGCCTGCGCGTCACGCTCGGCATCCAACTGACGGTCGAAGTCGTTGGCGAATGCGTCATCGAGCAGCTTCCGCGCCCTGACCTGCCCCGCCGACGGGCCCTTGGCCAGACGTTCGGCAAGGGCCATCGCCTCGGCTTCCAGCGCCTCGTCGGCGACAGCCTTCCAGATCAGCCCCATTTCGACGGCGCGCTCCGCCGCAAGAGGTTCGCCGGTGAGCATCATGCCCATGGCCCTCGCCCGGCCCAGATGGCGCGCGAGGTGCCAGGTGGACCCCAGATCAGGCACAAGGCCCAGCTTCGGCGTGAACGACAGGATGAAGCGGGCCGAGTGCGCTGCGATGACAATGTCCACCGTGAGCGCCAGGCCAACGCCGCCGCCGGCAGCTACGCCGTTCACCGCGGCGATGGTGGGAAAGGGAGCGTTGCGCAGGTCGCGGATGAGCGCGTTCATGAGCCCGCCAAGCGTTTCGGCACACGCCGCCGGCCTCTCCTCTCGCGGCAGGTGGCCGCCCATCATCGGATCCGACAGGTCGGCGCCCGAGCAGAAGGCCCGGCCCGAACCGGTGAGCACAAGCGCCCGGATGCCCGCATCGGCCGAGAGATCCGCGATAGCCGCGCGCAGCGCCTCGAACGTGGTCGAGCGCAGCGCATTCATGGTCTCCGGCCGTGCAATAGCGATCCGGCCGACATGGCCCTGTCTGGAAACCTCGATCTCGTGCTGGCTCATCGCTACCTCTCTTGCTGATGGGGCGGCGGCGCCTTGGCCGAATGCGACGCTTCGCCGGCCAGACCGCGGCGTCCGCCCCAGCATTCATTTAACATGTTATTTTTTGCAGCTCAATCTTCGTCGGCGGAGGGTCCGGCGAAGCGCGGGCGCCCGCGTGCGTTGGTTCCTACTATCAGCTCGATATCCGCGCTGAGTTCCGACTCTGCATAGGTGAGCGGAGGCAAGGCGTTCAGCGATTCCGTCAGCTCCCGGCAGAATTGCTGCAGGACTTCCATGTTCTGCTTGCCGAAGGTCTCGGCAATCTCCGAGTAAATGCTTTCGGAGTACGGGGCCACGGCGTCAATCAGCTTGAGCCCGTTGGGACTGATCGAGATCAGCGAGCGGCGCAGGTCATCCGGCGCCTGCCGGCGCTCGACAAGTCCGCGCCCCTCCATGTCGCGGAGGATCCGCGAGAGAGAGGGGGCGAGCAGGTAGGTGACCTTCGCGAGTTCCATCACCTCGATCTCCTTGATCGAGGAGAGCGCGCGCAACACCCGCCATTGCTGCTCGGTGATGTTGAACATGTTGAGTGCGGGGCGGAAGCGGTTCATCACAGCTTCTCGCGCCAGCAACAGTGCCATCGGCAGCGACTTGGAAAAGCTGCGCAGCTTCACGTTCACGGCGGGCTTCGGTGCGATCATGTCCATTGGAAGTCCAATCCCCCGCGGTAAGCTTTAAGTGAATCGGACCTTCGCTACAATTCTATTCCGGTACCAGTTTCGCCGGGCGTCGTCGGCGGCAACACCGCAGCTTGTCGTCCTGAGGCACTTTCCGCCAATGATTAACGTGTTTAGTATAGCCTCATAAGCGCGGATGCGGAAGGGGAGGACTCATGTCACGGCCAGGCACGGCAAAAGTTGGACTGATAGTGCCACCGGCAAGCGGCGCGATGCCCCCGGATGTGAGGGCCATGTACCCGCAGCTGGAGTTCGAAGTGATCGGCCTCGGCTTGCCGGAGATGTCCGAGGCCGGCTACTCCTCGGCAGTCGGCCGCGTGGCGGAGTGTTCCGCCGAACTCGCCGCGCGCGGGGCCGCTGCCGTGTTCATGTACGGCACGTCGCTCAGCTTTTTCCGCGGGGCGGCTTACAACGGCGAGCTTGAGACGCTGATGGCAGACGCCGCCGGCGTACCGGCAGCGACCCTTACCAGCGCGCTGACAGACGCCATGCGCCGCATGGGAATGCACCGGCTGGCCGTCGCGACCGCCTATACCGACGAGGTCAATCGCCTGTTCCGGGCTTATTTCGAAGCGGAGGGCTTCGAGATCGCCAGCCTGAACGGCATGAACATCGCGGCGATCAACGGCGTCGAGGATGTCGGGAACCGGGCGATCGCCGACCTTGCGGAAGTGTCGTTGCAGGAAGCGCCCGACGCGGACGGGGTCGTCATCTCCTGTGCGGGACTGATCACCGCCGGCATCGTGCCGGAGCTCGAGCGACGTTTCGGGCTGCCGGTTCTCTCCAGTTCCATGGTTGGCGCCTGGGCAGCGGCCAGGCTCGGCGGACACTCCGGCGCGGCGCCCGGAATGGGACGGTTGTACGAAGCCTGAGTGGCCTCAGTCCCCGAGGACGAGGATATCGCTCATCGCGAACCGCACCTGGCAGTCCTCCCCCTCTGCGGGCGGGGGTGAGTTGGGCGAATTGAAGCGGTCGAAGGAGATGCTGTTCGTCCCCAGGTCGACCTTGATGCGGATCACCGAGCCGAGGAAGCTCACTTCGGAAATGCGCCCCCTGACCGCGACGTCCTGTCCGGCTGGCTCGGCGATCGACACGGCTTCCGGCCGCAGAGCCAGCGCGATCTCCGCCCCGCTCGCCATGTGCGACAGGTCGCGCCCCGTGCCGATTAGGTTGCCGTCGACGTCGACCGTCCCCGCGCCAGGGTCGGCGACCTTTCCGTTGAGGATGTTGAGCGTACCCACGAAGGAAGCGACGAAGCGCGTCTTCGGATGATTGTAGATCTCGAAGGGCTCGCCGACCTGCTCGGCGCGGCCGTTGTACATGACCACGACGCGATCCGACATCGACAGCGCCTCTTCCTGATCGTGCGTCACGAACACGGTCGTGATGCCAAGCTCCTTCTGGATCTGGCGGATTTCCTCTCGCAGCGACACCCGCACCTTGGCGTCAAGTGCCGACAGCGGCTCGTCAAGCAGCAAGAGCTTCGGCCGGGGCGCGAGCGCACGCGCCAGCGCCACCCGCTGCTGCTGGCCGCCTGAAAGCTGGTAGGGATAGCGGTCGCCGAAGTCCGACAGCTTGATGAGCGCGAGCATCTCGGCAACGCGATCGCGGATCTCCGCACGGGGGCGTCCCGCCACGCGCAGGCCGAAGCCGATGTTCTGCGCCACCGTCATGTTGGGAAATAGCGCATAGGCCTGGAAGACCATGCCGATGTCGCGCTGGTTGGGCCGCAGGTTGGTGACGTCCTTGTCGCCGATCACGATTCTGCCGGCCGTCGGGGTCTCGAAGCCGGCGACCATCCGCAGGACGGTGGTCTTGCCGCAGCCCGAGGGGCCAAGGAAGGAAACGAACTCGCCGGTCTCCACCGCCAGGTTGAAGTTCTGGACGACGCGGGCCGCGCCGAAATCCTTCTGGACGTTCTCGATCGAGAGGAAAGCCATATTCAGCGCCGCGATGCCGGGTTGGGGGAGAAGCGGGACACGAGCTGGATCAGCCCCATGCACAGCCAGGTGATGCCGAAGGCGATGACCGCCAGCGCGGCCGGCTCATAGGCGCGGTTGGCGCCTATGATCTGCATGTAGGGGCCGAAGGCAGGACGGTTGAGCAGCGCCGCCAGCACGAACTCTCCGATCACGATCGCGAAGGTCAGGAAGGCGCCCGACATCACCGCCACCAGCACATTCGGCAGAATGATGCGGCCGAGGATCGTGAGCCACCCCGCGCCGAGGCTTTGTGCGGCTTCGGTCAGCGTCTCGATGTCGATGGCGCGCAGGCCCGTGTCCACCGCCCGATACATGTACGGCAACGCCAATACGGTATAACCGAACAGCAGAAGGAGGTTGGTGCCCCAGATCGTCCCCGTCAGCGGCAGCCACGACGAGGTGTTGTAGAGCCGGATGTAACCGAACACGATGACGATCGGCGGTATGACCAGGGGCAGCAGCGTGATGAACTCGATGATCGGTCGCAGGCCTGGCAGCCGCAGCCTCACCCAGTAGGCAGTCGGCACGACGATGACGACCCCCATCACGATGGTCGCCACGGCCATGCCGACCGAATAGAGGAACGTGGCGCGGAACTGCGGGTCGGCCAGCACGGAGCGGTATGCGTCGAACGTATAGCCCTCGCGCCGCATCGACAGGGAGAACTCCGTCATGCCGAGCAGCGGCAGGAAGAAATAGAGGCAACCGAGCAGGAAGACGATCCAGGCGAGCCAGCGACTCATTTGATCCACCTCTCCGACCTGGTGCGCAGAATTATGTAGATGGCGTTGGCGATGCCGGTGATCACGATCATGCCGAGCGCCAGCGCATAGCCGAGGTGCGGGCTCCCCAGAACATCTCCGCGTATCTGCGCGAACAGCAGGATCGGCGCCAGGTTGAGGGTCGATCCGGTGAGCGCGATCGCCGTCGCCACAGCGCCGAAGGAATTGGCGAACAGCAGGGCCAGCGTGCCGAGCAGCGACGGGAACAGGATAGGCAGTGCGACCATGCGCCAGTATTGCACGGTCGACGCGCCCAGGATGGCGGCGGCCTCGCGCCATTCGCGCTTCAGGCCTTCCAGCGCCGGCGTGATGATGAGGATCATCAGCGGAATCTGGAAGAAGAGGTAGGTGATGATCAGCCCCTGCGTGGACAGCAGGTTGAAGCCCATCGCCCTCAGGTTGATCCCGAACTCGGTGCGCAGCCATACGGTAATGAGGCCGACAGGTCCGAGCGTGGCGATGAAGGCAAACGCCAGCGGTACGCCGGCGAAGTTCGATGCCACCCCGGAGAAGGTCAGCAGCGGCGCGCGCAGGAACCGCGGAAGCGCGCCGAAGGTAACCGCCGCCGCCATGCCGAAGCCGACGGCGCAGCCGAGCACCGCCGAGAAGAAGCTGATCCGGATGGAAAGCAGGTAGGCGTTGATGATGCCCGGCTGGTTCAGCGCGATGATGTTGTCGAAAGTGAACGAGCCGTCGATCGTGCGGAAGGCGCCGACGACGATGTGCAGCGTCGGCATGATCAGGAAAAGCGTCGCGAACAGGAAGAATGGGACAATGCCTATCCAGCGCATGGACGCCACCGCCTGCTTCGGAAGATACCCATCGCCGCCCGCCCCCCTGACAGGTTTGCCGGCCGGACGCGACTCGCGCGCCCGGCCGGCTGGATGTCTTGGACTACTGGACGACGTTGGCGCCGACCACCGAATCCCAGTTCGCCTTCACGCCTTCGCTGTTGGCGTTGACCTGATCGACGGTCGGGAACACGGCGCGCTCATAGGCGTCCGCCGGTGGCAGCTTGTCGAGCATTTCCTGCGGGACCACGCCACGAGCGACTAGGTCGTTGAAGCGGATCGGATGGCAGTAGCCCGAGAGCCAGCCGAGCTGGCCTTCGTCCGAATAGAGATGCTCCATCCACAGCTTCGCGGCGTTCGGCTGCGGCGCATAGGCCGATATGGCCTGCACGTAGACGCCGGCGAGGGTCACGTCCGACGGCACCACGACCTCGGCGGAGGGGTTGCCCTGGAAGGTGTCGCGCCAGGCAAGCGCATTGTAGTCCCACGCGATGATGATCGGGGTCGTACCCTGGGCGAGGGTACCGGCCTTGCCGATCACCGGCACGAAGTTTCCGGCCGCGTTGAGCTCCTTGAAGAACTCCAGGCCCTTCTCGGCCGACTCGGCGCCCGGCTGGCCGCCGCGGGCGATGCCGGCGGCAAGAACGCCGAGGATCGCCTGGTTGGACGCGCGCGGGTCGCCAGCGAGCGCCACCATGCCGGCATATTCGGGCTTCAGCAGGTCCGCGAACGACGTGGGGACGTTGTCGACGATGTCGGTGTTCACGAGGAAAGACATCACGCCGTAATAGTCGCCGTACCAATGGCCGCCGGCTTCCTTGGCGTCGTCCGGGATCGTGTCCCAGGTCGAGACCTTGTAGGGCTGGATCAGGCCCTCGGCCTGTGCTGCCGGCCCGAACGACAGGCCCACGTCGATCACGTCCGGCGCCTGCGGTCCCTTGTTGTCCTTGTTGGCGCGGATCGCCTCCAGCTCGTCGGCCGAGCCGGCGTCCGGATTCAGTTCGTTGACCTTGATTTCGGGATACTTCGCCTTGAAGGAGGCGATCACGTCACCGTAGTTGCACCAGGAGTGCGGCAGCGCGATGGTGGTGAGCATCCCCTCCGCCTTGGCGGCCGTTTCCAGCTCCGCGAGGCTCTGCGCCGAGGTGAAGGCGGTCGTCACCATCAGGGCCGAGGCCGTGATCGAAAGAAGCTTCCCTGTAAACCTGAACATCTTGTTCTCCCATTCAAACTGGCGCCTCTCGGCGCGTCCTGAAGCGGTTAGCCGGACCACATGACAAACGCATGAATGGCGCGATCCCCGCAACGTACATTCAGCCTGGGTCGGGTGTTACGAAACACCGCCTCGGCTGTTCGGGCAATACGTTCCCCTTGTCGGCTTGTTTCCTTCTTATTGCCTTCCCGAACCTCCTATATGAGCAGTTTTTCCAATAGCCGGCAAACGACATGTTTCTTCCCGTCCGCGAAAACCTGCGGACGTCAGAGCGCTCCCTCCAGAGCCTGATCGAGCAGTGCCAGCGCCCCTTTCTTCGTCAGCTTCACAGGGTTGCCGCCCGCGGTGGGGTCGACGATCGCCATTTCGGCGATCAGCGACTTGCGCTTCCTGTCCATTTCCAGCCCTTTGATAAGGCCCGGCAGCGCGTGCGGCACGTTCAACTCCTTGCGCAGCTTCAGCACCGCCTTTGCAAAACCGTCGAAGCCGCCCCTGATGCCGAGATAGGCGGCAGCGCGCGCAATGCGCTCCTCTACTGCGTCGCGGTTGAACGCGAGCACGTAGGGCATGAACACCGCGTTGGTCATGCCGTGGTGGGTGTCGTAGAGCGCGCCTATCGGATGCGACAGCGAGTGGATCGCGCCGAGCCCCTTCTGGAACGCGGTGGCGCCCATCGCCGCAGCGCTCATCATGTGCGCCCGCGCGGTCAGGTCCTTGCCGTTCGCGTAGGCCTTCGGCAGGTTCTCGAAGGCGAGCCGCATACCTTCGAGCGCGATGCCGTCGGCCATCGGGTGGTAACCGGGGGCGCAATAAGCCTCCAGGCAATGCGCCAGCGCGTCCATGCCGGTGCCTGCAGTGATGAAAGGGGGCATGCCGACCGTGAGCTCGGGATCGGCGATCACGATCGCGGGCAGCATCTTCGGGTGGAATATCACCTTCTTGGTGTGCGTCGCCTCGTGCGTCAGCACGCCGGCGCGGCCGACCTCCGAACCTGTTCCCGCCGTCGTCGGCACAGCCACGATCGGCGCAATCTTGCTGGAATCGGCCCGCGTCCACCAGTCGCCGATGTCCTCGAAGTCCCAAACGGGGCGGCTCTGTCCCGCCTGGAAGGCGATCAGCTTGCCGAGGTCGAGCGCCGAGCCTCCGCCGAAGGCGATCACGCCGTCATGCTTGCCCTTGTTGAACACCGTGATGCCCGCGGTGAGGTTCGACTCCACCGGGTTCGGCTTCACGTCGGAGAAGACGCCGTGCTTTACCTTGGCGTCGTCGAGCAGCTTCAGGGTCTTCGCCACGACCGGCAGCTTCGCCAGACCAGGATCGGTAACGAAAAGCGGCCGCCTGATCCCGGCTGCATTGAGCGCGTCGGGCAGCTCGGCGATCCGTCCCGCGCCGAAGCGGACGGTGGTGGGGTAATTCCATTTGGAAACGAGCTTGGTCATTTCAGGTCTTTCGGAAGATCAGATTGCTTCGCGCAGGTGATAGCTCTTTGGGCGGGTGAGGTTGTCGTAGCCGATCTCGGACAGGCCGGCGCCCTTGCCGGTGTCCTTCACCCCGGTCCAGACCAGCGCCGGGTCCAGATAGTCGCAGCGGTTCATGTAGACCGTGCCGGTCTCGACGCGGTCGCCGATGGCGGCCGCGTGCTCGACGTCGCGTGTCCAGATCGAGGCTGTCAGCCCGTAGGGGCTGTCGTTCATCAGCGCGATGGCCTCCTCGTCGTTGCGCACCTTCATGATGCCCACGATCGGGCCGAAGCTCTCCTCGCGCATCACGCTCATCTGGTGGTCGACACCGGTCAGCACCTCGGCCGGCAGATAGGGCGAGCCGGCCTTGTCGCGATCGTCCTTGCCGTTCATGTGGGTGGTCGCGCCCTTGCGCAGCGCCTCGGCCTTCTGCTCGCGGATGAAGTCGGCGAAACGCGCCTGCGCCATCGGCCCCATCGTTGTCGCGGGATCCAGCGGGTCGCCCAGTACCCAGTTCTTCGTCTCCGCAACGAAGCCCTCGACGAATTCGTCATAGACCTTCTCGTGCACGTAGATGCGTTCGATGCCGCAGCAGCATTGGCCGGAATTGTAGAAGGCGCCCTCGGCGAGGTTCGCCACGGCGTGGTCCATCTTGGCGTCCGGCAGCACGTAGGCCGGGTCCTTGCCGCCGAGTTCAAGCCCGAGCGTCATGAAGGTGCCCGCCGCCGCCTTCTCGATCGCCCGACCGCCCGCCACCGAGCCGGTGAAGTTGCAGTGGTCGATCTTGCCGGAACCGAGAAGCGCCTCGGTCTGCGCATGGTTCATCACGAGGTTCTGGAAAACGCCTTTCGGGAGCCCGGCCTTCTCGAACGCCTGCGCGAAGCGCTCGCCGACGAGCAGCGTCTGCGCCGCGTGTTTCAGGATCACCGCACTGCCGGCCATGATCGCCGGCACGACCGTGTTGACCGCCGTGAGATAGGGATAGTTCCACGGCGCGATGACCATCACCACGCCGAGCGGATCCTTCTTCACGTAGCGGCGGAAACCGTCCTTCGGGTTCGACGCCCACACCGGCGCCAGCGCCTTTTCCGCGATCTCCACCATGTACCGGGTGCGCTCTTCGACGCCGCCCTTCTCGCCGCCCCAGCGCACCGGCCGGCCCATCTGCCAGGCGAGTTCCGGCACGATCTCGTCGTTCATGGCGACGAGCGCCTCGAGCATGGCCAGGCAGTAGCGGCCGCGCTCGGCGATCGGCATGTTTGCCCAGTCGGCCTGCGCCGCCTTTGCCCGCTCGACGGCTGCGCTGATCTCACGATCCGTCGCGATAGGCCGCTCGGCATAGACCGAACCGTCGATGGGCGAACTAATTCTGATGGTTTCCAAGATGAGTTGCTCCAGATGCTCAACAAGCCAGCGTACGCACGTGTCCGGCTCGCCCATAGGCGAGAATTGGCCGATCACGGGTGACCAGGATCAAATCCAGCATACGCGCGCTGGCCATCAGGATGCGATCCATCGGGTCGTTATGTGGGTTGCCCGGAAGGTTGGAGGAGCTAACCAGAATTTCGGGAGTAACCGAGCTCAATCTTGCTCCGATCTGTTCCATGAACCGGTTGAAGAATTCCAACGGCCCCGCCGGCAGCATCAGCCGCCCCTTCGCCACGCCGACGCCAATCTCCCATGCCGACATCGGCGAAACGAAAAGGCGATTGGCCGCCGCCGCGCTCCCAATCTCGCGATCCGCAAAGTCATCGATGCGCGTTCCATTACCGATGAAAATCACCGCGCATGTGTCGAGCAGTATGGCCGGTGCAACGGTCATCGTTGGGAACCGCCAAGGTAACCTTGATCCCAAGGCTCGTCATCGAACGGCCCGGTACCATCGAAACCATCTTCGAACTTGATCAGACCTTTCATGAATCCAAAGCCCGGATGTTCGGAAATACGTGTCGCGGCGTCCGCGCCCTCAGGGCGCGGCCGTACGCGACCACCCTCTACATGAGCGAGCACTTCCGATCGCGGGACGTCCAGGATCGACGCAATTTTTCCGATCTCCGGGATCTTCATCTCGCGTTCGCCATTCAGCGTGCGTGAAAGCGCACTCGGGTCCAAACCTATCAATTTCGCCACCTTGCGCAGTGTAAGACCCTTTTCGGTCCACCGATCGACGAACCATTGCTTGTCAACGTTGATGGTCATTGTGAAATCTCCAGCGATTCCACAACATATGTCAACGTTGTGATAACATCAATATCTCTCAAAACCCCTGTGCAGTTCCCAGTCCGTGACACGGCGGTCGTATTCGAACTGCTCCCAGCGGGCGGTGTGCACGTAGTGCTCCACGACATCCTCGCCGAACGCTGCCTTGAGCATCTTCGACTTCGCGAGCGTCTCGGTTGCCTCGCGCAGGGTCTTCGGGATTTCCGGCAGGCGCGACGCCTGGTAGGCGTCGCCGACGAACGGCTTCTTCAGTTCGAGCTTCTCGTCGATGCCGGCAAGGCCCGCCGCGATCAGCGCCGCGAACGCCAGATACGGGTTGAGGTCCGCGCCGCCGATGCGGCACTCCATGCGGATGCCCTTGGTGCCCTCGCCGCACAGCCGGAAGCCCGCCGTGCGGTTGTCCTCGGACCACATGATCTTGGTGGGCGCGAAGGTGCCCGCCTGGAAGCGCTTGTAGGAATTGACGTACGGCGCCAGGAACCAGGTGAATTCCTTGGCGTATTTGAGCTGTCCCGCGGCCCATTGCCGCCCGAGTTCGCTCAGCGTCCACGGACCGTTCTTGTCGAAGAAGAGCGGCGTCTTGCCGTCGGCGCTCCACAACGAATTGTGGATGTGGCTGGAGCTGCCGGCCAGTGAGTAGTCATACTTGGCCATGAAGGTGATCGCCTTGCCCTCGCTGGCGGCGATCTCCTTGGCGCCGTCCTTCAGCACGACGTGCCGATCGGCCATCTCCAGCGCCTCGGCGTAGCGGACGTTGATCTCCTCCTGGCCCGGCCCCCACTCGCCCTTGGAGTTCTCGACCGGTATGCCCGCCGCTTCCATCTCGTTGCGCATCCGACGCATCACCTGTTCCTCCCGCGAGGTCAGGCTGATGACGTAGTCCTGGATGTAGGGCGAAGCGGCCGAAAGCCCGCGCCAGCCCTTGCTGCGGGCCGTCCCGAAATCCTCGTCG
The DNA here is from genome assembly GCA_023435335.1 of Pseudomonadota bacterium. Taxonomy (GTDB): domain Bacteria; phylum Pseudomonadota; class Alphaproteobacteria; order Rhizobiales; family Rhizobiaceae; genus RCIO01. The sequence continues at coordinate 17,149 of JAEYRU010000138.1, read as the reverse complement.
AACAGGTAGAACTCCAGCTCAGAGGCGAAATAAGCCAGGTAGCCGCGCTCCTGCAGGCGCTTGACCTGCTTCTTCAGCATCGCGCGCGGCGAATGCGGCAGGTCGCCATGCGTGTGGTGGTCCAGCACGTCGCACAGTACCAGCGCCGTCTTCTCCAGCCAGGGAGTGCGCCGGATCGTGGACAGGTCCGGCTTCATCACGAAGTCGCCGTAGCCCTTGTCCCAGCTCGCCGCCTTGTAGCCGGGCACCGGCTCCATATCGATGTCGTTGGCCAGCAGGTAGTTGCAGCCGTGCGTCTCTTCGTAGGCGGACTCGACGAAATACCTGGCCAGGAAGCGCTTGCCGATCAGCCGCCCCTGCATGTCGACCGCGCCGGCGAGGACGGTGTCGATCTCGCCGCCGGCCACCGCCTTCTTCAACTCGTCAAATGTAAGGTTTCCCGCCATGTCCGCCCGCCTGCCCTGCTTGTTGTCGCGCGCCCCTTGCGCGCGGAAATGCCGGGCGGCCGCGAGCGGCCGCCCATTTCGCGATTATCAGCCCTGCGTGTAGACGCCGCCGGCCTTCCTCAGGATCTCGTTGTATTGCTTAAATATGCCGACAACCTTTGCGCGGGTTTCGCTCTCGGCTGCGATCTCGTCCCAGAACTTCAGCGCCGCGGCCTCCACCTCGGCCCATTCCGCATCAGGGATCGTCGTCAGCTTGAGCTTGTCGCCGGTTGCGCGCAGCTTCGCCTCGCCGCCCCAGTACCACTGGTTGCGGTATTCGTGTCCCGCATCCACGCAGGCCAGCCAAAGCTGCTTCAGATGGTCCGGCAGGTCGGCCCAGCGCCGCTCGTTTGCGAACCACGACCCGATCCACGCTCCCGAGATGTTGTTGGTGGTGAAGTGATCGGTCACGTCCGCCCAGCCCACCGTGTAGTCTTCCGTGATGCCCGACCAGCTCATGCCGTCGAGTTCGCCGGTCTGGACCGCGACCTGGACGTCCTCATAGGGCAGCGACACCGGAATGACGCCGAACTGCGCCAGGAAGCGGCCCGCCGTCGGGAAGGTGTAGAGCCTCAGGCCTTGCAGGTCCGAAAGCGAATTGAGCGGCTTCTTTGTGTTGAAATGGCACGGATCCTGGCCCGCCGCCGACAGCCACACTACCCCGCCGGCCTTGGCGTACTCTTCCCGCCAGATGTCGGCCAGGCCGTACTGCTGGAACAGCACCGGCACGTCGAGGATGTGCTTGGTGGCAAACGGGAAGTAGCCGCCGAACACCGAGATGTCGACGGGTGCGGCCATGGAGTCGTCATCGGAGTGGACCGCGTCGATCGTTCCGGCCTGCATGGCGCGGAACAGCTCGCCGGTCGGCACCAGCTGGTCGGCGTAGTAGAGTTCGATCTCCATTTCGCCCTTGGCCGCGGCGTTGAACATGTCCACCGCCGGCTTGGTGACGTGCGGGCCGAGCGCCGCGCCGGCGTAGGTCTGCAGCCGCCACTTGATCGGCGTCGACTGGGCCATGACGTAGGGCGCCGCAAGCGGAGCGCTGGCAGCTGCGAGGCCGGCGGATTTGATGAAGCTTCTGCGGTTCGGCTTGATGATCATTTTCTTCACCCTCTGGTTGGTTGGCTACTTGGAATAGACATGTTGCGGCAGCCACAACGCGATTTCCGGAAACAGCCCGATAATGATCAGCGTCAGGAGCATGATGGCCACGAACGGCGCCACTGAACGGTAGATGTCGACCAGTGTCACGTCCGGTGGCGCCATGGCGCGCATCAGGAACAGGTTGTAGCCGAAAGGCGGCGTCAGGTACGCGATCTGGCAGGTGATGGTGTAAAGGACGCCGTACCAGACCAGATCGAATCCCAGCGCGGCGGCCAGCGGAATGAAAAGCGGCGCGACGATGACCAGCATCGCCGTGTCGTCGAGGAATATGCCGAGGATCAGGAAGGTCGCCTGCATCAGCACCAGCACCATCCACGGCTCGAGGCCCCATTCGCCAAGGAACAGCGCCTCGATCGAGCGCACCGCGCCCAGACCGTCGAAGACCGCCCCGAAGCAGAGCGCGGCGGTGATGATCCAGAAGAACATGGCCGAGATGCCCAGCGTCTTGCGCGTCGTGTCGTGCAGGACCTTCAGCGTGAGCCGGCGACGCAGGATGGCCGCGACGAGCGAACCGATGACGCCGACCGCCGAGCTCTCGACAAGGCTCGTGACACCGGTGATGAACAGCCCCGTCATCGTCACGAAGATGCCGAGCGGAATGAGACCGGCGCTGAGCAGCTTCAGCTTGTCGGCCCAGCTGTATTCGTCGCGCTCCGCCTTCGGCAGCGCCGGCGCCACGTGAGGCTGCAGCCAGGATCGTATCACCACGTAGAGGATGAACATCGTCGCCATCAGCAGGCCCGGAAATACTCCGGCGAGCCAGAGGTTGCCCACCGGCTGCCGCGCGATCATTCCGTAGAGCACCAGCACCACGCTCGGCGGTATCAGGATGCCGAGCGTCGATCCGGCCATGATGACGCCGGTCGTCATCACCTTGTCGTAGCCGCGCCGCAACAATTCCGGCAGCGCGATGGTGGCCCCGACCGCGAGCCCGGCGACCGACAGCCCGTTGATCGCCGAGATGATCACCATCATCAGGATCGTCCCGATGGCGAGCCCGCCGCGCACCGGCCCGAACCAGACGTGGAACATCTTGTACAGGTCGTCGGCAATGCGGCTCTCGGCCAGCATGTAGCCCATGAACACGAACAGCGGCAGCGTCAGAAGCGGGTACCACTTCATAAGCTTCATGATGGCGGTGAAGGAAAGCTCCGCGCCGCCTTCGCCCCACAGCACGAGCGCTGAGAACGCCCCGACGAAACCGATTACGGCGAAGACGCGCTGCCCCGAGAGGAGCAGCAGCATCATGCCGGAAAACATCAGGAGCGCGATGACCTCATAACTCATGCGACCGGTGCCCCGCGCAGCTTGGCCCAGTCCTTGAACCAGTTGGCGATCGCCTGCAGCAGGGTGAGGAACACGCCGATGTTGATCACGACCTTGATCGGCCACATGTAAGGCGCCCAGGCCGAGAAGCCCTTCTCCCAGTACTGGAACGAGTAGATCAGGGAGGCGATGCCACCGACCTGGAGCATCGCGAGGAAGAAGATCAGCGCCAAGCCCGTGAACAGGTCGGTGCGCGCCTTGGCCCGCACCTTGAGGCCGGCATACAGCAGGTCCATGCGGACATGCTCCTCCTCTCGCAGCGACCAACCGCCACCGATCGTGAAGTAGGCGACCATAACGAACTGGGCCATTTCCACAGTCCAGATCGAGGGCAGGAAGAAGGCCTTGACGAAGGCCGCATAGCTGAGGATCGCGATCATCACCCAGACGAGGTACATGGCGAAGAGGCCTGTCACGCCGCTTATGCCATCGACGATCCTCACATAGGAACCGATCGCCCGGGGTAGCGGCCGGCCGGGCGATCCGGTGGCTTCGGACGCGTCAGGAAGCGGCACGAGCCACCTCCCCCGAAAGTGCGGCGTCGCGCAAGATGGGCGCCAGCCGCTCCGCCCAGCTTCGTTGCTTCTCGGGGGCCGCGATCTCGTCGTTGCGGATTTCTATCATCACGCAGGCAAGGCCGCGCGAGCGGCCATGCCGCTCGAGCGTATAGTAGACCCTGTCGGCGGGTGAATAGGGTTGGTTGTCACCGACCTCGATGTCCGCCTGCATCCGAAGGGCGGCGATGAGCGGCGCCGACAGCCGCTCGTCCTCGTCGTGGATTATCCCGATATGCCAGGGCCGTGAAACGCCGCGATAGACCGGCGTGAAGGAATGCACCGCGATCATCTGGCACCCGAGGCCCGCCGCCAGCCGCTCCTCGACCAGGTTCTCGACGGCGGCGTGGAAAGGGCGGTGCGAAATCGCTACCCGCTCTTCCCAGGCCGCCGCGTCGAGCTCTCTGTTTCCGGGTATTTCGGTTGTCTCGCTGAGCGGCGAGATCAGGTCGGGGGCGTCGAGCGGCCGGTTGCAGTCGATGATCAGGCGCGAGACGTGGCTTTCGGCCAGCGGCGCGTCCAGCAGACGGGCCAGCTCGGCCGCCACGCCCAGCGCGCCCGGATCCCACGCGATGTGGCGGGCAAGATCGTCCGGGCGCAGCCCAAGCGTGCCGAACTTCGCCGGAACGTGGTTCGAAGCGTGGTCGCAGACGACGATGAACGGCCCCGCCCCCTTGCGGTTGGAGACGCTCGCCGGCACGAAATCCGCAATGTCGGCTCGGCGCTCGGCGCCCATCCCGGCATCCCCAGAAGCATGAATCGGACATGTAACGTATGTTACGTCTTCAACATGATTGCACGCTGTTGGATGATTTCATACACAAGAGCGAACTTTGTCAAACGCGTTTTGGCGGCCACGGCAGATCGCGGCGAATCGGGGGAGAGGGCATGGTTACAAGCGTTGCCGAACGCATAACCGAACGCATCGACGCCATGCCCGCCGGCGAGCGGCGGGCAGCCCAGACCCTCGTGGCGAACTATCCCCTGATCGGATTGCGCACGGTGGCCGATTTTTCCTCGCAGGCAGGCGTGAGTTCGCCCACCATCCTGCGCTTCGTCGCCCGGCTCGGCTTCCAGAACTATTCCGAGTTCCAGGCTGCCCTGCAGGACGAACTGGCCGAGCAGTTGCAGTCCCCGCTGGTCCGTGCCACGGGCGAAAGCCGGCCGGAAGGGGAGCATGCCATGCTCGCCGCGACCGTCGAGAATATCCGCGAGACGTTCCGCCATTTTTCCGACCGCCAGGCGCGGGCGGTCGTGCAGAAACTCGTCAACCCGCGCGGCAAAGTTTTCCTCATCGGCGGACGCTTCACCGACCCCGTAGCCCGCTACATGGCCGCCCACCTCGCCATCATCAGGCCGAACGTGTTTCATCTGGCGGGGCAGGAGAGCAACTGGCGCGATCGGCTGATCGACATGGGTCGCGGCGACGTCTTGATGATCTTCGACATCCGGCGCTACCAGGACAGCCTGCTCCTGCTCGCCCGCAAGGCGCACGAGCGCGGCGTCAGCATCATCCTGTTCACCGATCAGTGGCTCTCGCCGATCGCCCGCTTCGCGAAGCAGGTCATCGCGGGTCGCACGGCGGTGCCGTCGGCTTGGGATTCGTCCGCCGCTCTCTTCGTCGTGGCCGAAGCGCTGATCGGCGAAGCGACCCGCCGGCTGGAGAACGAAAGCGCAAGCCGAATCAAGCAGATGGAGGAACTGCGCCTCGACGCGGAAAAGCCGCTCGCCAGGCGCGGCAGGGGTTAATTACACACATTTAATGATTTTGAGTGCTGCACCGCCGAAAAAGACCTGCCATAAGAACGATCTTGCGTCGCTGCGGCATCTCCGTGGCGCGATGGATTTCTGCGCTGCGGAGTAGCGGATGGCATTCTGGAAGCAACTGGTCGTCTCGCTGCTCATCATCGTCGTGGCGGCCGGGCTGTGGGTGCGTTTCGTTCCCGGCGCGCCGCAGGTTCTGGAGCGCTGGGGCCTCGACTGGATGGCCGGCTCGACCGCCACCCCGGCCCCCGGTCCGGCGGGAGCACGCACGGCCGGGGCGCGCAACATGCGTCCCATCGTGGTTGCCGAACCGGTGGTGAGCGCCACCATCAATGACCGCCTCTCGGCCATCGGCACCGGCCGCGCCGTGAGTTCCGTAGCCGTCACCCCCCTTGCTTCGGGTCGCCTCACCGAGATTGCAGTCACCTCGGGGACCAGCGTGACGGCAGGCGACGTGATCGCCCGCCTCGACTCCGACACGGAGGAGATCGCTCTCGACAGGGCGCGCATCGCGCTCGACGACGCGCGCGCGCGGCTCGAGCGGGTCAGCGCCCTGCGCTCCTCCAACACGGTCACGGCGGTGCAGCTTACCGAGGCCGAACTCGCCGTGCGCAACGCCGAACTCGCGCTGCGCGATGCAGAACTCACGCGCGACCGCCGGGCGATCGTCGCGCCGATCTCCGGCATCGTCGGGATCATCTCGGTGTCGGCGGGCAGCTACGTGACCAGCCAGAGCGAGATCGCCACCATCGACGACCGCTCGCAGATCCTCATCGACTTCTCCGTGCCGGAGCGGTTCGCCGGCATGCTCGCCGTCGGCGACGAGCTGGAAGCGACGTCGATCGCGCGCCCCGGCGAGGTGTTCGGCGGGACGATCAGCGCACTCGACAACCGCATCGATGCTGAGAGCCGCACCCTACGGGTACGCGCGCTCATAACCAACCCTCGCGATACGCTGAGGGCAGGCATGTCCTTCCATGTCGGCATGCGTTTCCCGGGCGACACCTATCCGGCGGTCAACCCGCTCGCCATCCAGTGGGGAACCGAAGGCGCTTTCATCTGGGCAGTCAGGGACGGGATCGCCGCGCGCACGCCGGTGCGGGTCGTCCAGCGCAACACCGACAGCGTGCTCATCGACGCAGATGTGGAACCGGGCATGATGGTCGTGACCGAGGGCATCCACGCGGTGAGGGACGGCGCCCCGGTGGACATCGTCGCCCCGGCGCAGGGCGCCGCGATCTCCGAAGCGGGTCCGCAACGCGAAACCGCCCCGAGCGGTACCTGAGCCGACAGGAAGGAGTCGACGCTTGAGCGAAGCCCCCCGGGATAATCCTGCAACGGGAGTGACGGCGCTTTTCGTCCGCCGCCCGGTGCTGGCCTTCGTCCTCAACACGCTGCTGATGGTCGCCGGCCTGGCCGCGCTGTTCGGCGTCGAGATTCGTGAGTTGCCGAACGTCGACCGGCCCGTCATCACCATCACCACCAACTACACCGGCGCCTCCGCTGAATCGATTGACCGAGAGCTGACCGCGCCGATCGAGGGCGCCATGGCGCGCATAGCGGGCGTGAAGTCCATCTCGTCCTCCTCTTCCTTCGGGCGTAGCCGCATCACCGTGGAGTTCAACGACGGCGTCAATCTCGACGCGGCCGCGTCCGACATGCGCGACGCCGTGGGCCGCGTGCAGAACCAGCTCCCCGACGACGCCGAGACGCCCCGCATCGTGAAGGCCGACGCCGACGCGCAGGCGGTGATGCGCCTCGCGGTGACATCGGAAACGATGAGCGTGCAGGACATGACGATCCTGATCGAGGAGCAGATCCTCGATTCGCTCGCCGCGGTCGCGGGCGTTGCCGACGTGCAGGTGTACGGCGACCGGCAGAAGGTGTTCCTCATCGACGTCGACCAGAGCCGCCTGGCCGCGCTCGGCCTCACCATCGCCGACGTGCGCGGCGCGCTCGGCACGGTCGCGTTCGACACGCCGGCGGGGTCTCTGACCAGCAACACGCAGGACCTGATCGTCCGCGCGTCGGCGAACGTATCGAGCCCGGATGCCTTCGAGAGCATCGTCGTGCGCGGGACGACACGGCTCGGCGACTTCGCCAAGGTGACGCTCGGGGCCGATCTCGGCGAGTCCCAGCTTCGCGCCGACGGCAAGACCGGCATCGGCATCGGCATCGTGCGGCAGGCGCAGTCGAACACGCTGGAGATCTCCGAAGGCGTGCGCGCCGCCGTCGCCGAAATCGGAAAGACGCTGCCGCAGGGTGTCGAGATCTTCGTCACCAGCGACGACGCCACGTTCATCAACGGCGCCATCCACGAGGTCGAGATCGCGCTCGGCATCTCGGTCTCGGTGGTGCTGCTCATCATCTTCCTGTTCCTGTGGGACTGGCGCGCCACCATCATCCCGGCCATCGCCATGCCGGTCGCCCTTACCGCCACCGTCGCGGCGATCTACCTCGCGGGATTTTCCATCAACATCCTGACGCTGCTGGCGCTCGTGCTTGCCACGGGCCTCGTCGTGGACGACGCCATCGTGGTGCTGGAAAACATCGTGCGCCGCCGCAACATGGGGATGGGCCCGCGCGCGGCCGCGGTGCTCGGCACGCAGGAAGTCTTCTTCGCGGTCATAGCCACAACGGCGACGCTGGTCGCCGTATTCGTGCCGCTCTCCTTCCTTCCGGGACAGACCGGCGGCCTGTTCCGCGAGTTCGGCTTCGTGCTCGCCATAGCGGTATTCATCTCCTCCATCGTGGCGCTTTCGCTCTGTCCCATGCTCGCATCGCGAATGCTGGGCGCGCACAGGGAGCACTCGCATGGCGGAGCCATCGGCTCCTTCGGCCGCCGCGCCGCCGCGCTGTATGGCCGTACCCTGCGCGCCGCGCTCAACGCGCCGATGGTCGTCGTCGTGGTTGCCGCACTGGTCGCCGGCCTCGCCGCCGCCCTTTTCGGCACCATCCGCTCCGAACTGACGCCGACCGAGGACCGTTCCGCCGCCTTCGTGCGCATCTCCGCCCCGCAGGGTGTGAGCCTCGACTACCTTGCCCAAAACCTCCGTGAGATCGAGCGCCTGGTGCAGCCGCTGCGCGACTCCGGCGAGATCGTGCGCACCTTCGCGGTCGCCGGCGCCGGCGGATCGCAGAATACCGGCTTCATGGTGCTCACCCTTGCCGACTGGAGCGATCGCCAGCGCACGCAGCAGGAGATCCTGGCCGACGTGCAAAGCCGTATCCAGGCGGTGCGTGGCGTCCGCGCCTTCGCCTTCCAGCCCAACAGCCTGGGCATCCGCGGCGCCGGCAGCGGCCTGCAGTTCGCCATCGTGGGCAACAACTACCAGCAGCTGAACCAGGCCGCGCTCGCCACCGTGGCGGGGCTGGAAAGCGACCCGCGCTTCGACCAGCCGCGGCTCTCGACCGACATAACCCAGCCGCAGCTCTCGGTCGTGGTCGACCGCGAACGCGCCTCCGATCTCGGCATCGATATCGCCGGCCTCGCCGAAGCCATGCAGGCCATGCTCGACGGACGTCGCATCGGCTCGGTCTTCATCGACGACCGCAGCTTCGACGTGAAGCTGGTCTCCACGACCAACCCCATCAACGACCCGACCGATCTGGAGAACATCTTCCTGCGCGCCCGCGACGGCCGCTACGTGCCGATGTCGACCATCGCCACCCTGACCGAGCAGGCTGTTGCCCCCTCGCTGGCACGCGAGCAGCAGATGCGCGCCGTCAGCGTCACCACAGGGCTGGCGCCGGGCGTCGCGCTCGGCAGCGCCTACGAAGCCGCGCAGGAGATCGCCGCGCCGCACCTGCCGGCCGGCAGCCGCATCGTCCCGCTCGCGGAAGCGGCGACGCTGGACGAAACCTCGAGCGGCATGACCACGATATTCGGCTTCGCCGTCATCATCATCCTGCTTGTGCTTGCGGCGCAGTTCGAGAGCTTCGTGTCGGCCCTCATCATCATGGCGACGGTTCCGCTGGGACTTGCCTGCGCCGTCTTCGCGCTTTTGATGACCGGCACCAGCCTGAACGTCTACAGCCAGATCGGGCTCGTTCTGCTGGTCGGCATCATGGCCAAGAACGGCATCCTGATCGTGGAGTTCGCCAACCAGCTGCGCGACCGCGGCCATGGCGTCCGCGAGGCGATCGAGCAGGCTTCGAACATCCGCCTGCGCCCGGTGCTGATGACCATGATCTGCACGATCGTCGGCGGCCTGCCGCTGATCCTGGCGAGCGGCGCCGGCGCCGAGGCGCGCATTTCGCTTGGCTGGGTCATCGTCGGCGGCCTCGGCCTCTCGACCCTCTCGACACTCTACCTGACGCCGGTGGCCTACCTGCTGCTCGGCCGCTTCGTAACGCCGAAAGTCGAGGAGGAGAAGCGCCTCCACCGCGAGCTTGACCACGCCACCGGGAAGAGAGCGCCGGAGCCGGCGGAGTAGCGGACACACTTCTTCATCGCCACGCGGTTTCCTTCGCTCACGGGCCGCATCGCTCACTTCGTTCGCTGGCCCTCCGCGGGGGCGGGCGAGACGTCGCCCGGCGCGCGTTCGCGCGCTGGGTCTGCGGCCGTACCTGTTCATCGCCACGCCCGGCATCTCAGCCGTCTGGCCATTGAGAAAGAACTCACCTCCCTTGCGGAGGTGGGAAGACGGGCGGCCGTTCGGACGCTCATCTAGTTTAATACGTGCGACCTCGCGGCCGCCCGTCCGGTGGCTTGCCCCGGATGCCGTGGATCCCGCTCCGCTCCGGTCTCCTGGAGTTTCGCGGGACGACGCTCGGAAGCTCTCACCTTCCGCCCGCCATACGGCGGGGCGCGTCCATCCTTTAGGGCCCGGATGTGGGGGCTCATCACCCAAACCGCGCTACCGCAGCGCGGCCCAACCGGCACCGCCGCCCTCCCCGATACCCGGTGCGCACCGGGTTCCCGCGAGGGCGATGGCGCCATTATGCGCCCGGCGCGAAAGGTGGGGATGAACTTTTTTTCGATTGTCGTGGAAGTTCAATGGCTTGAGAGAAAAGCGGGGGTGCTTCCATCCACATTTTGAGGCCGCCCAGCGGGTGCCGCCATGAAAAAAGGCCGCGCCGGTTTCCCGGCGCGGCCTGCAGTGACTGCGGGACGGAAGCTTACTGCGACTGCGTCGGGTCGACGCGACCCACTTCCACCCACTTGCCGCCCTCGATCTTCGAGATGACGATCAGCGTGCCGCCCTGGTGGTCGGCCCCGATGTCGATCGGCACGTCGTTGATCTCGTCCTGATACTTGATCCCTTCCATCGCTGCCTTGAAGCTCTCGGCGGTCAGATCCCTGCCCGCCGCCTCGAGCGCCATGACCAGGGTCTTGGCGGCGCTGTGCCCGAGCTGCGCGGCCGTGCCCGCGGGCTCGCCGGTCGCCTTCTGATAGGCCTCGGCCCATTCCTTCACCGCCGGCACGTCGAGCCGGTTCTCGAAGTCGACCCAGCCCGCCGCCGCGTAGTAACCCTCGGTCACGCCGCCCGGCACCTTGGCGACCGCCGTGTTGAAGCCCGCCGAGGAACCGATGAACTCCACGTCCGTCCAGCCGAGCTTCCTCGCCGTCGCATAGGCCGTGATAGTCTCGCGGACGCCGATCGCCGTGGTGACGATGTCGCAGCCGGCCTCCTTCAGCTTCTGGATGGCGCCGACGAAGTCCTGCTCGCCCGGCTTGTGCGTGGTCTCGGCCGCGTAGCTGAGGCCCAGTTCCTCGGCCTTGGCCTTCGTCGCCTCGTAGACCTCAAGACCGAAATCCTGCGGGTAGTACATGGAGCACAGCTCCTTCGCCCCGGTCTCCTTCACCAGATAGTCGATGCCGGCGAGGAGTTGGTCGTAGTAGGACGAGAACCCGGCATACTTGTAGGTGATGTCGCCTTCCAGCATCTGGCGGCCGGCCGTGAGCGGCCCGACATTCGCGACCTGCTTGGCCTCCATCAGCGGGAAGCCGGCGATGTTGTGCGGGGTCCCGAGGTTGAGGATCATGGCGAAGGCCTGATCCGAGTTGATCAGCTTGTTGAAGTTCTGCACCGCCTTCGGAACCTGGTAGCCGTGGTCCTCAACGACGAACCGGATCTTGCGGCCGTGGATGCCGCCCTTGGCGTTGATCTCGTCGAACATCAGCTGCGCCGCCTTGATGGCGCCGACGTTGAAGGCCGCGAAGACGCCCGACAGGTCGCCGTTAGAACCGATCACGATCTCGGTGTCGGAGACGCCCTGCGTGGCATAGGCCGTCGAGGCCAGACCGGCCGCGAGGCCGAGCGCCAGTATCGATTTGGTGAGTGCCCTTTTCATTTCACACTTCCTCCTTCCAGGATTGTTCCTGCACGGCGCGTCATTGGCCGTACATTTCGTCCAGCAGCTTCTTGTGCTTGCTCTCAACGAAGCTGCGTTTCAGCTTCATCGTGGCCGTGAGCTCCTCGTCCTCCGGAGTCAGCAGCACGTCGATCAAGCGGAAATCCTTGATCTGCTCCACCCGGGCGAACTCCCGGTTGGTCTCCTCCACCACGCCGCCGATCAGGTCGCGCACCTCCTGCGCGGCGCAGAGCGACTTGAAATTGTTGAACGGCACGCGCCGATCCTGCGCGTATTTCTCGACATTCTCCTGATCGATCATGATGAGAGCGGTGAGATATTTGCGCTTGTCGCCGATGATGACCGCGTCGGAGATGTAGGGCGAGAATTTCAGCCGGTTCTCGATCTCGGCCGGCGTGATGTTCTTGCCGCCGGCCGTGATGATGATGTCCTTGGCCCGACCGGTGATGTAGAGATATCCCTGATTGTCGATGCGGCCGATGTCGCCGGTTCTGAGCCAGCCGTCGGACGAGATCGTCTCCTCCGTCTTGTCCGGCTTGTTCCAGTATCCCTTGAAGACGTTTCGGCCGCGGTACTGGATCTCGCCGTCGACCGCGATGCGCACTTCGCCGCCCGGCACCGCCTTGCCGATCGAACCAGTCTTGTAGTCCTCGATCAGGTTAAGCGAGATGACGCCCGAACTCTCGGTCATGCCGTAGCCTTCGAGCACGGTGATCCCGACGGCCCGGTACCACTTGAGCAGGTCCGGCGAGATCGGCGCTGCCCCCGTGGTCCCGCGCCGCAGCCGGTCGAAGCCCAGCATCATGCGCAGGTTCCTCAGCACCACGAAGTCCCAGAAGGCATAGGCGAGGCGCGTGCCGAGCGAGGGCGTCTCGCCGTTCTCCAGCGCCTCTGCGCGCTTCATGCCGGTGCGCAGCGCCAGACCGTAGGCCATGCGGCCGAGCCACGTCGCCTCGCCCGCCATGATGGTGACGCGCGAATAGACCTTCTCCCACACGCGCGGGACGGCGGTGAAGACGTGCGGCGAAACCTCGCGCACGTTGTCGAACACGGTCTCCGGGCTTTCCGCGAAGTTGACGGTCGAGCCCAGCCCGACCGGAATGAAAACGCTGATCAGCCGCTCGAGGATATGGCACAGCGGCAGGAAGCAGACCTGCTCGTCGGTCTCGCTGACCGGCAGCGTGGTTGCCGAGCCTATGATCGAGGCCATGATGTTCTCCTGGCTGATCATGGCGCCCTTGGGCGGTCCGGTGGTGCCGGAGGTATAGACAAGGATCGCGGTGTCGCCCGGCTGCGAGCGCGCGATTTCCTCCTCGAAGCGCTTCGGGTTCTCCTTCAGGAAGGCATGGCCGAGCTTGTAGAGTTCATCGAGAAAGATCACCTGCTCGTCAGCAAAGCCGTGCAGACCCTCGCGGTCGAACACGATCACCTTCGCCAGACCCGGCATCTCGGTGCGCACCGAGAGGAACTTGTCGAGCTGCTCGTCATTCTCGAGGAACAGGAACCGGCTGTCGGAATCGTTGACCAGATAGCGCAACTGGCTGGCCGAGTCGGTCGTGTAGACGCCCGACGCCACGCCGCCGACGCACTGCACCCCGAGGTCGGTGTAGACCCACTCCTTGCAGTCTTCAGAAAGGATCGAGACGACTTCACCGCGCTTCAAGCCGAGCGACAGCAGGCCGAGGCCGATGAGGCGCGCGTTCTCGTAGAACTCGGTCCAGCTGTAGGAGAGCCAGATCCCGTAGTCCTTCTCGCGATGCGCGATGCGGGCGCCGTACTTCTCGCAGTTCTGGCGGAACAGCTTTGGAAACGTGTCGCAGCCATCGAAATAGAGCGGGGCCGACGACGACAGGTCGGCGTTGAAGCTGTGCCCGTTGACGGTCTGCATCGGAGGCAGTTTTTCGGCAATCGTCATGGCGTCCTCCTCCCGTTCATCTCCAGGTTTTCTTCTGCTTCCAGCGCTTCTGTCCGCGCTGCGTTTCTTCCTTCACGCCCAGGTAGAACTGCTGCACGTCCTTCGATTCCAGCAGCCGTTTCGCCTCGTCGGCCATCACGATGCGGCCGAGTTCCATGACGTAGCCGTAGTCGGCCACGTCGAGCGCCACGATGGCGTTCTGCTCGACCAGCATCATCGTGACCTTCTGCTCCTCGTTGAGCCGGCGGATGATGGAGAAGATTTCGCTGACGAGGATCGGCGAGAGCCCGAGGCTGGGTTCGTCGAGCAGCATGAGCTTGGGCCGCCCCATCAGCCCGCGCGCGATTGCCAGCATCTGCTGCTGGCCGCCCGACATGGTTCCGGCCGCCTGCCGGCGACGCTCCTTGAGGATCGGGAAATAGGAGAACACCATCTCCTCGTCATCGCGCACGCCAGCCGCATCGCTGCGCGTGTAGGCGCCCATCCGCAGGTTCTCCTCGACGGTCAGCAGCGGGAACACCTCGCGTCCCTCGGGCACGTGCACGATGCCGGCCCGCACCACCTTATCGGGCTCGTCTCCGGCGATATTGCGGCCGTTGTAGAGGATCTGGCCCTTCTCGGGGTTCATCACCCCCGAGATGGTCTTGAGCAGCGTGGTCTTGCCCGCCCCGTTCGCGCCGAGCACGGTGACGATCCGGCCCTCGGGCACGTCGAGGCTGACGCCCCGAATCGCCTGGATCGGTCCGTAGTAGCTCTCCAGGTTGCGCACCGCGAGCACGGTTTCGGCGGACGCGGCGGGCGCCTTGATCGCTTGCTGCAGCATCATGCCATCACCTTCGACTTCGCGTTGGTACCGATATAGGCCTCGATCACCTTGGGATGGTTCTGCACCTCCTGCGGCGTGCCCATAGCCAGCGCCTTGCCGTCGGCGAGCGCCAGCACGCGGTCGGAGACCGATGCGACCAGATGCATGTCGTGCTCGACCATGAGCACGGTTACGCCCATCTGCGTCTTGATGTCCTCGATCCAGAACGCGACGTCCTGAGTCTCCTCAACCGACAGGCCGGAGGCCGGCTCGTCGAGCAGCAGCAGCCTGGGCTCGATGGCCAGCGCGCGGCCCATCTCCACCACCTTGCGCACGCCGTAGGGCAGGCCGGCGATGTACTTCTCGCGGTAGGGCTGCAGGTCGAGGAACTCGATAACCTTCTCCACCGCCTCGCGGTGGCGGCGCTCCTCGCGCCGGACGAACGGCGTGAACAGCATCTCGGTCAGCAGGTTGCCGGTCCTGTGACGATGCCTACCGACCAGCAGGTTCTGCAGCACCGTCGCCTGCTCGAACAGCTCGATGTTCTGGAAGGTGCGGGCGATGCCGAGCCGCGCGATCTCGTGCGAGGCGCGGCCGAGGATGCTTTCGCCCATGAAGCGGATGTCGCCCTCCGCCGGATCGTAGAAGCGCGACACGAGGTTGAAGACGGTCGACTTGCCGGCGCCGTTGGGGCCGACCAGCGCGAACACCTCGCCCTCCTCGACCGAGAAGGAAACCTTGTTGACGGCGGTGACGCCGCCGAAGCGCAGCGTGACGTTGTCGAGCTCGAGCAGGCTGGTCATCGCATCCGCTCCGTCTTGAGGTAGCTCTTCTGCCGGCGGAACATGTCGCGCCGGTAGAACGGGAACAGCTGGAAGTAGGTGCGTATCTTCAGCCAGCGGCCGTAGATGCCCATCGGCTCGAACAGGATGAAGATGATGAGGATGGCGCCGAAGATCGCCGCCTCCAGGCCCGGGATGGCGACCGACCCCATGCCCAGCGTCTGCGTCACCACGTCGCGCGAAATGGCGATCGCCTGCGGCAGCATGGCGACGACGATCGCCCCGAAGAATGCGCCGTGTATGGTGCCCAGCCCGCCGATGACGATCATCAGCAGCATCTGGATGGAGATGATGATGTTGAACGTCTCGTTGTTGAAGATGCCGGCGAAATGGCCCATCAGCGCGCCTGCGAGCCCGGTGATGCCGGCCGAGACGCCGAAGGCGACGGCCTTGGTCTTGGCGACGTTGACGCCCATCGCGCGCGCCGAAACCTCCGAGTCGCGCACCGCCGCGAAGGAGCGACCGAGCGGCGAGCGCAGGATGTTTCGGTAGGCGAGCACCACCAGGATCGTGACGGCCAGAACCAGCCAGTAGAGCAGGTAGGGGTTGCCGTAGCGGTCGATGGTGAGGCCGAAGATGCTGATCTGCGGCGCAAAAAGCCCCATCACCCCGTTGGTCAGCGGTTCGGCCACCACGATCAGGTCGTCGACGAGGATGGCGATGGCGAGCGTGGCGATCGCGAGATAGATGCCGTGCAGCCGCGCCGTCGGGATCGCGACCAGCACGCCGGCCAGCCCTGCGATCAGGCCGCCGAGCGGGAACGCGAGGATGAAGGGCAGCCCCAGCCGCTGCTGCAGCAGCACGTTGGCATAGCAGCCGATGGCGAGGAAGGCGGCGTGCCCGAGGCTCGCCTGCCCGGTCTGGCCGACCAGGATCATCAGCCCCATGCCGGCGACCGCCCAGATCAGCATGTTGGTGGCTTCGCCCAGCCAGAACGTGTTCATCAGGTAGGGCAGCGCCAGCGCCAGCACCAGCAGCGCCATGTACCAACCCATCTGCACATTGTCTTTGAACAGATTGATGTCGGCGTCGTAGGAGGTCTTGAAGACGGTGCGCATCGCCGGCCTACACCTTCTTCGCGTGGACTTGGGCGAGGATGCCGTGCGGCCTGAACACCAGGATCAGGAACAGCAGCAGGTACGGCATGATGTGCGAATACCCGGCGGCCAGATAGCGCGCCGAGAACGGCTCGATCAGACCCACGATGATGCCGCCCAGCAGCGCGCCGGGAAGGCTGCCGAAGCCGCCGATAACGGCCGCCGCGAAGGCCTTGATGCCGAGCAGGCCGATCGACGGCTCGATCGAGCCCTTGGAGGCGAACAGGATGCCGGCGATCGCCGCAACCGCTCCCGCCAGCGCCCAGATCAGCGAGTTCAACCGCTTCACGGGGATGCCCATGTAGTAGGCGGCGAGCTGGTTCTGCGAGGAGGCCTGCATGGCGATGCCCAGCCGCGTGCGGCTGAAGTAGAAGTAGAGAAGGACGGTGAGCGCGATGGTGACGAGGATCACCGTTATCTCGTCGAGCCCGAGCACGATGCCACCGAAGCGCACGTCGCGGCCGGCGATCGGCGATTCCAGCGAGACCGGCTGGTGTCCCCAGATGAGACCCGCGGCGAAGCGCAGCACGAAGCCGAGCGCGATGGTGAGGATGACCACCGCCACCTGCGGCTGGCCGAACATCCTGCGGATGATCGTGGCATCGAGCGCATAGCCGAATGCGCCCATGATCAGGATCGCGGTGGGCACCGACACCCAGAAGGGCAGGCCCAGGAACTGCTCGTTGGTCAGCCCCAGGCAGACATAGGCGCCGAGCATCATGAAGTCGCCCTGCGCGAAGTTGACCGCCTCCGTGGCCTTGTAGATGAGGACGAAGCCGAGCGCGATCAGGCCGTAGACACAACCGTTCGCAAGCCCGCTGACGACAAGCTGCAATACGTCCAAGGACGTTCCTCCCGTTCCTGCAACGCGGTTCTGTG
>JAEYRU010000094.1 GCA_023435335.1 Pseudomonadota bacterium | reverse complement strand
AGACCAGCCTTGGCTTGTCGGGGTCCCCGACCTCCGGAAGCTGTTCGAAAAGCTCCGACAACAGCCAGAGCAGGAAAGTGGCATAGAGGCGCGGGTTCATCATCAGCCGGTCGGCCGCCAGTACGCTAATGGCGCCGCGGCCGTCGGGGGTGGTGCGCATCAGGTCGGCGATACGCAGCGCCGGTTCGCCGAAGAAATTGTTGCCGCCCTGCTCCTCCAGGATCAGCAGCGAGCGCTGGATGGCGCCGACCGACGCCTTGTTCACGTTGCCGTAGCGTGCGGCGATCTCGTCGGCGCGGGTGGCGAGGTTGGCAAGCAGCGACTGAAGATCCTTCATGTCGAGGAGCAGCAGCCCCTCCTCGTCGGCGATGCGAAAGGCGATGTTCATCACGCCTTCCTGCGCCTCGGTCAGGTTCATCAGCCGCGACAGGAGCAACGGACCCATCTCCGACACCGTTGCGCGGATGGGATGGCCCTTCTCGCCGAACAGGTCCCAGAAGATCACCGGGAATTCGCGGTGCTCGTAGGGCGAGAGCCTGATCGTTTCCACCCGGGCGCGCAGGAAATCCTTGTCCTCGCCCGCCACCGCGATGCCGGAGAGGTCCCCCTTGATGTCGGCGCAGAAGACCGGAACGCCGGCGTCGGAGAAGCCCTCGGCGAGAATCTGCAGCGTCACCGACTTGCCGGTGCCAGTCGCGCCGGTAACGATGCCGTGGCGGTTGGCGTATCTGAGCAGCAGTTCCTCGGGCTTCTGGTAGCCGTCGTCCGGTGTCCGGCTGGCGCCGACAAAGATGGAACCCTCGCTCATCGTATCCTCCGGTGCCGCCGGCATCAGCCGTACCGTCCCGGTATAATAAGCGGCGGCGCCCGCGACAATGGCGCGCTCCGGCACGCCGGTGTCGCATCGAGCCCACGCTCTGGCCGGAAACGACGGCAGCGCGACAGTTGTGCATTGCGGCGACCTGCCGCTCACCCTAAACTCGGCATGCGATCCGGTGGCGGCGGCTTCCGGGAAAGCGTCAAAGACGTTTTGACGGAACCGGATCGACAGCCGGCATGCATGTCCAGGACGGCCAAGGAGGCATAATGAACCCCTCGATTGCCGGGGAAAGCGGCGGAAGGCAAATGGCCCGGCAGGCCGGCCTGTCGGCCCTGTCGCAGACGCGCGCTCCGCTGACGATGGATGGACGGTCGGGCGACCGCCTGCCCGGCGCCGGCCCGGACGTTCCGGTGGCGGCATCCGCGGGCCGGCGGGAAATCTCGACGAGGATCGTGCAGCGCGTGGACGATCCATCGCCCGAGCGCGCCAATGCGCAGGCCCTGGACGACCTTGCCAATGGCGCGGGCGGGCTCGCGATTGTCTTCGACGGCGCCCCCAACGCATTCGGATACGGCCTGCCGGTGAGCCAGGAGGCGCTCGCAACCGCGCTCAGCGACGTACCGCTTACGCGGACGCATATCCGCCTCGATGTGCATCCGCAAAGCCGGGCCTCGGTCGATTGGCTTGTGCAACTGCTGGCTGCCCGGCGCGTCAGCCCGGAGCGCCTCGACATATCGTTCGGCATCGACCCGGCGGCGCTCTTCGCGGGAACGGGCCGGTTGCGCATGTCGATCGAGGCGATGTACGCCTCGATGCCCCAGTCGCTCGCCCATTTCTTCGCGCTCGGGGTGCCCGGCATTTTGCTGGAGGCGGACGGGCGCGTGTTTCACAACGCCGGTGCGACCGACGCGCAGGAACTCGGCATCATGCTCGCCTCGGCGATCGGCTATCTGCGTATGTTCGAGGAAGCGCGGCAGCCGGTGCTCTACGCGGCGGCCCATATCGGATTCTCGACCAGCCTCGACCAGGACCACAGCCGCTCAGTCGCCAAGCTGCGCGCATTGCGTACGCTTTGGGCGCGCGTGCTGGAGAGCTACGCGGTGCCGGCGACGGAACCCGTCGTCCACGTCGAAACCTCCTACCGGATCATGACGTCGCGCGCGCCCGAGACGAATCTGGGGCGCAACGTGCTCGCCGCACTGGCCGCGTTCGAGGAGGGCGTGTCGACGTTCTCCCCGCTCCCCCATACTTTGCCGCTCGACCTGCCCAATGCGGATGCGCGCCGGATGTCGCGCGAGGCGTTGCTGGTTCTGGCGGCGGAGGGAAACCTCGCGCCTCTGGACACGAGCGGAGGTGGTCATGTGCAGGCGCTCGTCTCCTCCCTGTGCGAGAGGGCGTGGGACGAGTTGCAGGGCATCGAGGAGGAAGGCGGCATTCTGAAGAGCATTTCGGAAGGCCGCATCCAGGCCCGCATCGCAGATTCAAGCGAGATGCAAGCGATGTCGCTGCGCGAGGGCCTCGTGCCGATCGTCGGCACCACGCTCCACCCGTCCGGGCACAACGGGTACAAGCCGCGATCGCCCGTGCCGGAGGCTGCTCCGGCGGAGGACGGCACTATAGTCTGCGAGAGTCTGCCTGCGGTGCGGCTCGAGGAGCTTCTGGAAGAGAGCGCCGACGACTGACGGTCGGGCGCAGGCGGCCTCAGGCGCCCGTATCGAAGGCGACGATTTCCCACTCGCGGTCGGCGACAACGCCGGTTTCGCCTACCTTCTTGCCGAAAAGCGCCTGCGCCATCGGCGAGACATGCGAGATCATGCCGTGGGCGGCGTCGGCCTCGTCCTCGCCCACGATCTTCCACGTCTTGCGTTCGCCGTCCTCGTCCTCGATGGTCACCGTCATGCCGAAGCGCACAACGTCGCTGTCCGGCTCGGGCACGGAGACCTCAGCGGTTTCCCGCCTGGCGTTCCAGTAGCGCAGGTCGCGCGAGTGGAGCGCGATCTTCTCGCGGTCGGCGGCGCCTTCCGCCCGGGCCAGCTCCTCGCGCAGGCGCGCTACCTCGGCATCGATGGCGGCGAGGCCTTCGGGCGTAACGAGGTTGCGGTGCGGGCTGACGGCGCGCTCGCCGAGTTCAAAACCGGTTTCGTTCTGCTCTTCACTGGTGAATGCTCTGCTCATGAAGGCAATCTAGGGCCGGAACCCGGCAAACTCAACGTTTACCGGTTTGCCTGGCACGAAAGCTGCGAGGCCAAGGGGGAGCAGGCGGAGTTGTGCCGATGTGGAACAGACGGCGGGTTTTGGGTGCGCTGACAGGTGGCGGGATCGCCAGCCTGGGCGGCGCTACGCGCGCCACAGCGTCGTCGGGCGCGCCGCGAGGGGCGCTGGACGCGACCGAACACGGGCTGGTGCCCGGCAGCTTCGATGACCAGACGAATGTCCTGGCGCGTGTGCTCGCAAGCGCGGCCGAGAACGACGCGCCCGTCTTCCTGCCCGGCGGCACGTACGTCGTGTCCAGGCTGCGGCTCCCGCGGCGCGTGCGCCTGGCGGGGGTGCCCGGAGCAACGCGTATCGTCCACGGCGGCGAAGGCCATCTGTTGCTCGCCGAGGATGCCGAGCATATCGCCTTCTCCGGCCTGACGTTCGACGGGGCCAGGCGGCCCGCCGGCGGAGCGATAGGGCTTCTCGAGCTTCGCCGCGTGGATGCACTGGCCATCGACGATTGCG
>JAEYRU010000059.1 GCA_023435335.1 Pseudomonadota bacterium | reverse complement strand
CCGGGCGCTACCGCGACAACTGGGAGCTGTCGTCGGCCCGCGCCACTTCCGTCGTGAAGTTCCTCATCGAGAACGGCGTGCCGGCCAATCGTCTCGTCGCCGCCGGCTTCGGCGAATTCCAGCCGCTGGACGAGGGCGACACGCCCGAGGCGCGCAACCGCAACCGCCGCATCGAGCTGAAGCTGACCGAGCGGTGAGCTAGACCCCCGCCCACAGCGCTCCCAGCGCCAGCGCGGCCGGCAGCGCCTGGATGTAGAGGATCTTGCGGCTCGCCGTCGCTGCGCCGAACAGTCCGGCGACGACCACGCATGCGAGGAAGAACGCCTTCACCGCGAAGCCGGCCTCGCCAAGCCACAGCCCCCATATCAGCCCCGCCGCGAGGAAACCGTTGTAGAGGCCCTGGTTCGCGGCGAGCACCTTGGTCGCGCCCGCGAATTCGGCGGTGGTGCCGAACGCCTTGCGTCCGCGCGGCGTGTCCCACAGGAACATCTCCAGCACGACGATGTAGAGGTGGATCAGCGCGACCAGCGCCGTGAGAACGTTCGCTATCATCGATGCCTCCTGCCGCTTCACCGCGAATTGAGCATCGCCGGCCCGTCCGCGCAAGCGCTTCTGGCTCAATTCAACCGGCTTGCGCGCCGTGCATGTTTCGTGTCCCTTGCCGGCGGATTTCGGTCTCCAGAGGTATCCCCATGTCCTTCCAGAAACTCGACGAGCTCGGCCGTCGCCTCGAGGCGCTCGACCACGCGCTGGCGATCCTCGGCGCCGACGAGGCCACCCACATGGCGGTCGGCGGCGGCGAGGCGCGCGCCGAGGCGATGTCGGTTCTCGCCGGCATGCATCACCGGCAGGCGAGCGCCCCCGAGATCGCCGACTGGATCGACGCGGCGGAAGCCGAGGATCTCGGCGAGGAACAGCGGGCGGCCGTCCGCGAGTTCCGCCGCCGTTACCTCAACCTCACCTGCCTGCCGTCCGAATTCGTCGAGCGCCAGACCCGCACGCGCATGCGCTGCGAGCAGCTCTGGCGCGACCTGCGCGCCAAGAACGACTGGCTGGGCTTCCTACCCGCGCTGGAAGGGGTCGTCGCCATGGCCCGCGAGGAGGCGGCCATGCGCGCCGAAGCGCTGAAGCTGGAGCCTTACGACGCGATGATGGAGCAGTACGATCCCGGCAACCGCGTCGCCGACATCGCGCCGGTCTTTGCGGAGTTGAAGTCCTTTCTGGTCGACTTCGTGCCGAAGGCGCTCGCCGCGCAGGAAGAGCGTCTCGCGAAGCGCCCGCTGAAAGCCCTGTCCGGCAACTATCCGGTCGAGAAGCAGCGCGAGCTGGGCCTCGCCATGATGGCCGCCGTCGGCTTCGACATGACGCATGGTTCGCTGTCGATCTCGCACCATCCCTTTTGCGGCGGCGTGCCCACCGACGTGCGCATCACCACGCGCTACAGGTCGGGCGAGTTCCTCTCGTCGCTGATGGGCGTGCTGCACGAGACCGGCCATGCGCTCTACGAGCAGGGCCTGCCGCGCGAATGGGCGCACTGGCCGCTCGGCAAGGCGCGCGGCATGGCCATCCACGAGAGCCAGAGCCTGTTCGTGGAGAAGCAGATCGGCCGCAATCCCGCCTTCTGGGAATGGGCGCTGCCGGTGGTCGAGCGCCATCTCGGCGAGCAGTGGTCGAAGGACGATATCCTCGCCCACGTCCACCGCGTGGAACGCGGGCTGATCCGCGTCGACGCCGACGAGGTCACCTACCCGCTGCACGTCATCCTGCGTTTCGAGCTGGAGCAGGAGCTGATCTCCGGCCGTCTGGAAACCGAGGACCTGCCCGAGGCCTGGGACGCCAGGATGACCGACTATCTCGGCCTTTCCACCATCGACACGCCGCAGGACGGGCCGATGCAGGACGTGCATTGGCCCTCCGCCGCCTTCGGCTATTTTCCGTCCTACACGCTGGGCGCGATGATCGCCGCGCAGCAATGGGCGAAGATCGAGGAGGAGATGCCGGACGTGGAGGAGCAATTCGCCGCCGGTCGCTTCGACGCCGTCAACGAATGGCGCAAGGAGCGCATCTGGTCGCAGGCCTCGCGCTGGTCGACGCCGGAACTGATCGAGCGCGCCACCGGCGAGCCGCTCAACGCCGCCCACTTCCGCCGCCATCTGGAGAAGCGTTACGGCAACTGAAGAAGACCCCGCAAGGTCCGGCCGTACTTCTCTGGAGCAGTCAGTCCGCCGGTTCCGTGGGAACCTCGAAATCCTGCTGGCAGACCCAGCCTGCGATCTGTTTCATCTCGTTCGGCTGGTAACGCATCTCACGCAGCATGCATTCGTAGAAATTGCCGGGCCGATCCCAATACCATGCAACGGCAAGCGCCAGGGCAAGCCCGGCTGCGAATGCGGCCGCTGTATATCCCGCGGTTGGCACGATGACTTTCTCCGATCAATCCATGGGGAGTAGCTCAGCGGGTCCCTTCTAGGGGCCGCTACGGGCCCACGCCTTGATCCGAATCAAGCGCGCGGCATCCTGTCGGCGGCGATACGTGCGTTGACCCGT
The DNA here is from genome assembly GCA_023435335.1 of Pseudomonadota bacterium. Lineage (GTDB taxonomy): Bacteria > Pseudomonadota > Alphaproteobacteria > Rhizobiales > Rhizobiaceae > RCIO01. The sequence continues at coordinate 263 of JAEYRU010000059.1, read as the reverse complement.
TCCAGATCTGTATGGACCAGCCTGATCGTGCGGGGAGGGGTTAGGCCTCCATTATAGCTGAAATCCTGTCAGCATCTGTCAGCAATCTTTTCCTGAACGCCATCCACACCCTTCGCGACCTGGCGGACAATCTCCGCGCCCGTATGCGAAGGAGGCGGCGATGAGTGGAAGCGTGGCGATTGAGACGAACAGGGCAGCACTCGTGCGCATCGTCGCGTCGCTGATCGCCATGGCCGGGCTGGCGCGTGTGGGCCACCTCCCCC
>JAEYRU010000301.1 GCA_023435335.1 Pseudomonadota bacterium | reverse complement strand
CCGGCGATCAGGAAGCCCGCGAGCGGAAGGAAGACGATTGCGTGGTACATGCGCCCGCTCAGCCCTTCATCATGTTGACGTCTTCGGTCGCGATCGACCCGCGGTTGCGATAGAAGACAACGAGGATTGCCAGGCCGATCGCCGCTTCGGCCGCGGCAACCGTCAGCACGAAGAGCGCGAACACCTGCCCGACGAGGTCCCCCAGCGCGGCCGAGAAGGCCACGAAATTGATGTTCACGGCGAGCAGGATCAGCTCGATCGACATGAGAATGACGATCACGTTCTTGCGGTTCAGGAAGATGCCGAACACGCCGAGCGTGAACAGCACAGCCGAAAGCGTGAGGAAGTGGCCGATGCCGACTGTCATCGTCAGATACCCTTGCCCGTCTCGACCTTCTTGACCTCGATCGCGGTGGCCGGGGTGCGCGCGACCTGGGCGGCGATGTTCTGCCGCTTCACGCCCTCCTTGTGGCGCAAGGTCAGCACGATAGCGCCGATCATCGCGACCAGCAGGATCATTCCCGCGATCTGGAAGAGGTAGATGTAGTCCGTGTAGAGGATGTCCCCGAGCGCGGCCGTGTTGTGCCGCACGGAGATGTCGGGGGTGGGATGCGCGACCGCGGTGCCCAGTTCGGGCGCGAAGGAATAGCCGGCGACCACGATCACCAGTTCCGCCGCGAGGATGATGCCCACAAGCGCGCCGATGGGCGCGTATTGCAGCGACCCGCTCTTCAGTTCGGCGAAGTCGACGTCGAGCATCATCACCACGAACAGGAAGAGCACCGCTACCGCGCCGACATAGACGACGAGCAGGATCATCGCCAGGAACTCGGCGCCCGTCAGGAGGAACAGGCCTGCGGCGTTGAAGAAGGTGAGGATCAGGTAGAGCACGGAATGAACGGGATTGCGCGCAGCGATCACCATGAAGGCCGACGCCACCGCAACGAAGGCGAAGAGGTAGAAGAACGCCGCCTCTAGTCCTGTTAGCATGGATACCCCGTTTGCTCACCGAAGGGCACGGCCCCTCAAGCCTAAGCGCCCTGCCCGGGCTGCCTGGCCGCGTGTCTCTTAGACGAGCCAAATCGGCCCGTCCACGTGTCTTTCCCTTTCTCCCCGCAAGCCGGGGAGAACTCCCCATTCCTAGCGGTATGGCGCGTCGAGCACCATGTTGCGCGCGATCTCCCGCTCCCACCGGTCGCCGTTGGCGAGCAGCTTCTCCTTGTCGTAGTACAGTTCCTCGCGAGTCTCGGTGGCGAACTCGAAGTTCGGCCCCTCCACGATCGCGTCGACCGGGCAGGCCTCCTGACAGAAGCCGCAATAGATGCACTTCACCATGTCGATGTCGTAGCGAACGGTGCGGCGGGTGCCGTCGTTGCGGCGCGGGCCGGCCTCGATGGTGATCGCCTGCGCCGGGCAGATCGCCTCGCAGAGCTTGCAGGCGATGCAGCGCTCCTCGCCGTTGGGATAGCGGCGCAGTGCGTGCTCGCCGCGGAAGCGCGGGCTGATCGGCCCTTTCTCGAAGGGATAGTTCACCGTGTATTTGGGCGCGAAGAACTGGCGCATCGAAAGGAAGAAAGCGCCGAAGAACTCCTTCAGCAACAACGATTTGGCAGCCTGTGCGAGAGCGGACATCTCTCATTCTCCGGCAAGATAAGGGGCCACGAAGTAGCCGATGACGGGGAGCAGTAAGAACTGGCTGAACCCCGTGATGTTGAGCACGCGCTTGGTCTCGGGCAGGTCGACGCGGGCGGCAAGCATCCGCAGCAGCGCGAAATCCGCGACCGCTACGAGTAGCCCGACGATCGCGCCGATCAGGCCCGCGCTCATCACGCCATACCCGTGAACTTAAGGAACGCCGCGGTCGCGACAACCATGAACAGCGAGATTGGCAGGAATACCTTCCAGCCCAGGCGCATCAGCTGGTCGTAGCGGTAGCGCGGCACGAAGGCCTTCACCATGGCGAACATGAAGAACACCATCACCAGTTTGAAGACGAACCACACGACGCCCGGCACCCAGTTGAGGAACCACACGTCGACGGGCGGCAGCCAACCGCCGAGGAAAAGGATGGTGGTCAGCGCGCACATCAGGGTGATGGCGACGTATTCGCCGAGGAAGAAGAGCAAGAACGGCGTCGACGAGTATTCGATCATGTGGCCCGCGACGAGTTCCGATTCGGCCTCGACGAGGTCGAAGGGCGGCCTGTTCGTCTCCGCCAGGGCGGAGATGAAGAAGATGATGAACATCGGGAACAGGGCCAGCCAGTGCCAGTCGAGGAAGGAGTTCGGCAGGCCGAGCCGGGTGCCGATGCCGTCCTGCTGCGCCAGCACGATGTCGGTGAGGTTGAGCGAGCCGACGGCGAGCAGCACCGTGATGATGACGAAGCCGATCGAGACTTCGTAGGACACCATCTGCGCAGCCGAGCGCAGGGCGCCGAGGAAGGGGTATTTCGAGTTCGAGGCCCAGCCGCCCATGATGACGCCGTAGACTTCCAGCGAGGCGATGGCGAAGATGTAGAGGATGCCGACATTGATGTCGGCGATGGCCCAGCCTTCGGAAACCGGGATGACCGCCCAGGTGGCGATGGCGAGCACCGAGGCCACGACCGGCGCCAGCAGGAAGACGCCCTTGTTGGCGCCCGACGGGATGACGGGTTCCTTGAAGACGAACTTGAACAGGTCGGCGAAGGCCTGGAACAGGCCCCAGGGACCCACAACGTTGGGCCCGCGCCGAAGCTGCACGGCCGCCCAGATCTTGCGGTCGGCATAGAGGATGTAGGCGACGCCGACGAGCAGCACGACGATCAGCAGCACCGACTGGCCGAGCATTATCAAGCCCGGCAGCACGTATGTTGCGAAGAAATCTTCCATGTGCCGCCCCTACTCCGCAGCCTGCTTGAACCCGCCCCTGGCGAGGGCCGAGCACTCGGCCATCACGGCGGAGGCGCGCGCGATGGGATTGGTGAGGTAGAAGTCCCTGACCGGCGAGGCGAGCGGCGCACGGCCCAGGCGACCGCCCAGCCGCCCCAGCGCCTGCACGTCGTGCCAGTTGCCGGCGGCGATGCGGTCGAGCTCCGCGAAGTGCGGATGGTCCGCGTAGAGCCTCGCGCGCAGCTGCTGCAGCGAATCGAACGGCAGCTTCTTGCCAAGCACGTCCGAAAGCGCGCGCAGGATGGCCCAGTCCTCGCGGGCGTCTCCGGGCGCGAAGCCGGCGCGGTTGGCCATCTGGACGCGCCCCTCGGTGTTCACGTAGAGGCCGGACTTCTCGGTGTAGGCGGCCCCCGGCAGGATCACGTCGGCGCGGTGCGCGCCGGCATCGCCGTGGGTGCCGATGTAGACGGTGAAGGCGCTGCCGATCGCCGCCATGTCGAGTTCGTCGGCGCCGAGCAGGAAGAGCACGTCCAGCGCGCCCATCATGCCGGCCACGTCCTTGCCGCCCTGCCCCGGAACGAAGCCGAGGTCGAGCGCGCCAACGCGGCTGGCGGCGGTGTGCAGCACGGCAAAGCCGTTCCACTCCGAAGATACCGCGCCGACCGTCTCGGCGATGCGCGCCGCCATGCCGAGGACGGCCGCGCCGTCGGCGCGCGCCAGGGCGCCCTGCCCGACGATGATCATCGGACGCTTCGCCTTCTTCAGCGTGGACAGGAAGCGCAGCTTGCTGTCGGCGAGTTCCTTCAGCGATTCAGCGCCCGCCCCCAGCAGCTCGTACTCGTAGCGCAGGTCGCCGACCTCGCCGATCACGCCGACCGGGAAGTCGCCCATGCGCCAGCGCTTGCGGATGCGCGCGTTGAGCACCGAGGCCTCGAAGCGAGGATTGGAACCGACGATGAGCAGGGCGTCGGCCTGCTCGATGCCGTCGATGGTGGGGTTGAAGATGTAGCT
>JAEYRU010000274.1 GCA_023435335.1 Pseudomonadota bacterium | reverse complement strand
CCAAAGGCCGCTTCGCCGACATCCTGCACATGTCGGATATCGTCGTGGGAATGGCCGGCACCGCGAATGAGCAGGCGATCGGCCTCGGCATTCCGCTGGTCACCGCGCCTTCCTCGGGCGTGCAAGGCGATCAATACGTGAAGATGAAGATGAAGTTCTTCGGGGAGTCGGCCGTCGCGGTGCGGCGCGAGCCGGATGCGATCGCGCGCGCGGTCGTCGATATCCTCGGCGACCCCGAGCGCCAGGCGCATATGGCGGCGGCGGGGCGAGAACGCATGGGCGACCCTGGCGCCAGCGCGGCCATCGCGGACGAGATCCTCAAGGCGCTCGACCGGATCGGGCCGGGAAGCGCTGTGCCATGACTGCAACACCGCGTGTTTCCGTGCTGATTACCGCACACAATGCCGCCCGCACGATAGGTCCCTGCCTGCGCTCCGTTGCCGACCAGGCCGCCGGCGGCGAGGTCGAGGTGATCCTCGTCGATGACCGTAGTACGGATGGAACCTCCGAGGCCGCGCGCGCGGCCGGCTTGCTGGCGCTGCGTGTGCTGCGTGTGGAGCAGGCCGCCAGCAGCGGCCTGACCACGCGGCAGGACGCCCTGGCGCTCGGCATCGGCGCGGCGCGCGGCGAGGTGGTCCTGACCATGGACGCGGACGGGCTCGCCGCCCCCGACTGGATCGCTTCCATGTCGCGCCCCGTCCTTTCCGGCGTGGCCGACGCCGTCGCGGGGCCGGTATTCTTCCGCGCGGCCCGTGGTTGGCTCGGCGTCTGGCAGACCGTGGCCGTCGCCTACTACCTGCTGCTTTGCAGCCTGCTCAACGCGCTGGGATTCGCCGGTGGCGTTCTGTTCGGCAATTTCGCCTTCCGCCGCGAGCTTTTCGATGCTGTCGGCGGGTTCGAGCGCATCGGCTTCACCCTGACCGAGGACCTGGCCTTCTCGCGCGCGCTCAAGGCACATGGCAGCCGCATCCGCTATTCCGCGAAGGGCGCCGTGGAGGTGGAGGCCTGCGAAAGCTGGTCCGTGCTCGTGGAGCGGGCCAAGCGGGTCAGTTCCGGAGGATTTTCCGCGCTGTCGCTCTGGCTGGGCGTGTGGATGGCGCTTCTTCCGGTTCTTGCAGTCCCGGCGCTTTTCTTCGGCGGGACGTTTGGCGGGCTGCTGCTCGCGCGTTACCTCGCGGGCGCGGCATTTTGCGCCGCAGCGTTGATCCGCGTCGGACGCCTGTCGCATTTGCCCGCTGCGCTGGTATATGAACCCCTCGCGATCGCCATAGGCCTGCGGGTCATGGCGCGGCTCGCGAGAAACAGCCAGGTGAACTGGGGCGGCAAGAGCTATGCGCGGTGAAACGCAACGGAAAGGCCGGGTCAGGTCGCGTGAGGCGACAGGGACGATCCGGCCCTATACCGCCGCCGACCGCGAAGCCGTGCGCGATATCGCGCGCAGGACGGCCTATCGCAACCGCGGCTCTTCTGCCGTTTTCGAGGATGACGAGCTCTTCGCCGACTATTGGACCCGCTACTATACCGACTTCGAGCCGGAATCCTGTCTCATCCTGGAAGAGGACGGAAGGATCATCGGCTACCTGCTTGGAACCGTCGATGCGCGCCGCCATCAGAAGGTGATGGCGCGCAAGATCGTTCCGGGCGTGCTCGCCCGCGCATTCTGGCGGCTGGCGACTTTCCAGTACCGCAAGCCCACGACGCGCAAGATGCTGTGGTGGCTGGTGACTCAGGGCTGGCGGGAGGAACCGGAGATACCCCTCGACAGGTACCCCGCCCACTATCACTGCAACGTCCTGCGCGAAGGCTACGGCAAGGGCTACTACTCGGCTCTGGCGCTGCGGTTCCTCGAGCGGCTCGAGCAGCTGGGCGTGCCCGCGCTGCACGGTCAGGTTGAGGAGGCGGAGGGCGGCGGTCCCTGGCAGCAGATGGCGCAGGCCTACGCCGATCTGCAGGGCCGTTCGCTGGATCATTTCGACGAGAAGCCGTCCACCTTCCAGAACGTCGTGCTCGGCAGCGACAAGAAGCTCGTCAACCGGGCCTTCGGTGCAACGATCGAGGACTACCGGGATTGGCTTGTGTGGACGGCCAAAAAGTACCACATGTGACCGCGCGAGGCGGGGGACTGTCTCGCGTGAGACGACAGGAGCGGGGCTTGAAGCCGAGCGTATCCGAAAACGAGATGCAGATCATCGTCACGGTGAACGGCCCCGGCGAAGTTGCGAGCTGGCTGCATCCCTTCGCGACCGCGCTCAAGCAGCAGATGCCGTCCGCGCGCCTGTGCGTGGCGGTCGTGCCTTGCGTCTTTTCGGCCGGCTCCGAACTCGCGGTGGTCAAGTCGCTGCCCTATGTCGACGCGACCTGCTCCGTTTCGGAAACCATGGACCTGATCTGGCGCAACCGCCTGCCGCAGGGCTTCCGCAAGGGCGCTCCGGGCTTCGTGCTGCATCTTGGCGGCGACACGATCTTCACCGTGCTGATCTCCAGGCGTCTGGGCCTTCCCTGCCTCGGATATGCCGAGCGGCCGCTGGCGCGCGGATGGTTCTTCGACAAGGTCTTCTATTCCGGATTCGAGAAGCTGCCGTCGAAGAGGAAGATGGTGGACGTGGTCGGCGAGATGATGGTCGACGCGGCGCGCCTGCGCTGCCCTGACCGCCAGCCGTCGCGTTCGGGCCGTCTGGCGGTCGGAATCTACCCCGGCAGTCGCGACTATCTCGCCAAGTACATGCTGCCTTTCTACGGGGCCGTCGCCGAGCGGGTCTCCGAAACAATGCCGGACATCGACTGGATGCTGGGCAAGTCCGATTTCCTCTCGGCCGAGTTCCTGCGCGCGATTCCGGACGTGAACGACGGCAGGCCGATCGAGGGGGTGAACCTCAGGTGGGAGGAGACGGGCGGACGCGCCTTTCTCGTCACGCCGCGCGGCGTCCGCATCGAGGTGGCGAATGCCGGGAAAACCGCCGCCAGGGCCAATGTCGCCGTCACCCTGCCGGGAACCAACACGGCCGAGCTCTCGGCGCTTGGCGTGCCCATGATCGTGACCGTGCCGACCTGGCAGGCCGAAGTCGCCCCCATGCCCGGGCTCGCCGGCCATATCGGACGCCTGCCGGTCGTCGGCAGGTACATCAAGCGCGGCCTCGGCCACCTGATCCTGCGCCGCATCAAATACATGTCCCATCCCAACCGCCGCACGAACCGTATGGTGGTCCCCGAGATCGTCGGCCACATAACGGCGGCTCAGATCGCCGATGCGGTGATTGCCTCGCTGAAGACCGACACGCAGCGGCTCGAGGAGGAGTTGCGCGCGATCATGGGACCGACGGGCGCGAGCCAGCGCCTCGTCTCCGAACTCTTCGCGTTTCTCCGCTCTCCAGACCTGGCGCATGATGCTGCACCCGCACGTTAAATGGCTGTGGCGCGAGGTCTGGTCGCGCCGCAGGGTCTTTCTTGCTGCGTTGTTCTGCACCGGCGCCTCGGCCGGGCTGTACGTGCTTATGCCGCTGTGGGCCTCGCAACTCGTCGGTGACGTGTTCACGTCCGGCGGCGTCACCGGACTTGCCCGCCATCTGCTGCTCGGTCTCGCGATATTCATGGCGGCCTCGCTGCTCACCTTCGGCCGCATCTACCTGATGACGAGCCTCAGCCTCAGCATCACCGCCGCGATCCGCGGGCGCCTGTTCCATCAGATCCTGCAGGCCAATCCGCGCATGCTCACCTCCGTCGGCGGCGGGCAGCTGATCTCCAGCTTCTCCAACGACCTGCAGATATTCCAGGAAGCCCTGATCCGCGTCGTGGCGGTTTTCGCCCCCTCCGTCATCCTGTTCCTGATCTTCGGCGGGGCGATGGCATACTATTCCTGGTTGCTGTTCCTCAGCTCCGTCATCCTCATCAGTCCGCTGGCGCTCGTCACCTCCTATTTCGGCAGCAGGCTGCACGGCGCCGCGCACGCCACCCAGGACCGGCTGGCGGGGCTGGTCGGGCGTTTCGACGAGATGCTCGGCGGCTCCAAGGAGATCAAGTCGTTCAACCGCGAGGAGGATGTCGGCCGCCGTTT
>JAEYRU010000173.1 GCA_023435335.1 Pseudomonadota bacterium | reverse complement strand
AACCGTTGAACGTGCGGCGGTTCCAGCTGCCGCGGTTGCCGACGAAGGCGCCGTTGGCATAGGCCTCCGGCATGGCCGAATCGTTGGTGAAGGCAAGGCCGAGCGCGGCGACGTGGCTCGACAGGGCGTAGTCGGGGACGATGGCCTGCTCCACCAGATCGGGCCGGGGCGGATGCACGCGGACATCCACATGGGTTCCGAAATAGCTCCACGGCCAGCCGTAGAAGCCGTTCTCCTGCACCGAGGTCATGTAGTCGGGCACGAGGTTCGGTCCGAGCTCGTCGCGCTCGTTGACGACCGTCCACAGTTCGCCGGTCTCGGGATGTATGTTGAGGCCGTTGGGATTGCGCAGTCCGGACGCGAAGACGCGCGCCGCGCCCGTCTCGATGTCGACCTGCCAGATCGCGGCGCGGCCCTTCTCGGCCTCGAGGCCGCGCTCGCCGGCGTTGGAGTTGGAGCCGACCGAGGCATAGAGGAACCGGCCGTCGGGACTGAGCGCGAGATCCTTGGTCCAGTGGTGGTTGATAGGGCCGCCGGGCAGCGGCGTGAGCACGCGCGGCTCCGCCGTGATCTCCGTCTGCCCGAGCTCGTAGGGATAGGCGAGGATCGCATCGGCGGCCGCGATGTAGAGCGTGTCCGCATGCCAGGCGACGCCGAAGGGTGAGTTCATCTTGGTCAGCAGGTCGGAGCGCTCGTCGACCTGCCCGTCGCGGTCGGTGTCGCGCAACAGCGTGACGATGTTCGTCTCCGGCGGCGTTCCCCCGCCGCCGCTTGCAAGCGAAATGATCCATCCGCGGATGAAGTCCTTCGGACGCTCCAGCGGCTTGCCCTCGGGCGCCCGCGACTGCACCACGATCACGTCGCCATTGGGCAGGGTGTGCACGGTGCGCGGGTTCACCAGGTCCGTCGCATAGGCGCTGATCACGAGGCCATCGGGGACGCTCGGGGTTTCGCCCTCCTGCCAGCCGACCACCTCCGCGACCTTGAGATCTGGAATGAGCGACATTGACGGCTCGGGCAGGACGGGATCGGGCCCGATCTGGCTCGACACGTCGAAGTCAGCGCCGTCATCGCCGCAACCGGCAAGCACCAGAGCCATTGCGGTGGCGCCCGCGAGCGCCGTGGAGCGTAGAAGCGGCCGGACGGTCATCATGGCACCCGCTCCGGGTGGGCTCGAAACGCGATCGTGCCGGCGGCCCATTCGGCTGCGAGCACCGCCAGCACGGTGAGCGCCGACAGGATCAGCCCCCAGGGCACCACGGCCGGCCAGCCGTCGCCGGAATGGACGAGGCTGTTGATGGTCGCGAGCACCAGGGCGGCAATCATCGCCAGCGGATACGGCCAGACCGGCCCGTACAGGGTGGGCCGCCGCCGCAGCACAACGTCCAGCAGGCCGGCGATCAGGGCAAGCACCCCGCCCACGATGCCGAAGAACAGAAGCCATTCGGCAAAATGCTTCCAGACGAGGTTGGAGCTTCGCCAGTAGGCGATGTCGTTCACCAGCGCCAGCGTGAAGCAGGCGGTCGGAAAGGCAGCGAAGATGCTGTGGACGGGGTGCCGCGCGATGACAATCGCGGGTGCGGGATAGGGACGGTCCATCAAGAGCCGGTTCTGTTCACGGTGGGTGACAGTTGCCAAATCCGCGTGAGCGGATTTTGTTCCGACGCCGCCGGGACTGGCGCCGCCGGCGGATCGCTGACATGCTTCGGCTTGCGCTGCCGGTGGCGGCGGGTGCGGAAAACCGAGGACGAAGCAGGGTGTCTAGCGGCTCCTCCCTGAACAAGCGTGACCTGCTTGCGGGCCTGCTGTTGCTCTGCGGGATGGCCGCAGCGCGCGCACAGACCTCGGACACGGCCGCGGAGGCGCCGCGCTTCCTCTTTGACGCGGATGACGTGGCCAGCCCCGAGGGGTTGCCGGATATCGGGCAGTGGATGGTTGCCCCTGACGGGACCGTGTCCCACTGGCTGGGCGGCACCTACGAGGGAAAGCATATCCGCGAGCCGATCAATGTCGTTCTCATCGACCGCCTCGCGGCTTCCGAGGCGGATGCGGCCGCGCGGCTTGTCGCCGCCCTTGCGGCCGCGGGCTATCCCTCGCGCGAAGGCCATTCCGGCGGTTACCGCGGCTTCATCGGCGGCCAGCTCTACGGGCAACTGCCGAAGGAGAGGGCGCATGCCTTCTCCAACTCCCCCTTCGAATTCAACAACAATCACGGGCGCATCTTCGGGCCGGCGCCGCTCGACGAGGGCTACCTCTTCATCGGCGCCTTCAGCCGCGAGAGGGTGGCGCCGTTCGAATCTCCGCGCCACCAGTACGAATCCTTCGACAGGGCGCGCGACGACGTCACCCAAAGGCTCGATGCGCACACCGCCTACCGGATCGCCGGCTTCGTCGACCTCGGCAACGCCATCATCGGCGACCCGCTCGTCACGACCGGCGACCATGACGGCCGCGCAATACTAATGCGGCTGCAGGACTGAGACCCCCAAGCTACCTCAGCTTCGCTCGCCGGCGAACAGCGCGGAATGCGCGGTCACCAGCGCCACGATGCGATTGACGACGGTCCGCACGTCGGAGCGGTGGCGGTCGTCATTGTGCATGACGATCCATTGCGATTCGCGCAGTTCCGCGATCTCGTCGCCCGCCCGCTCCAGCAACGGGTCGCGATCGCCGGCGAAGCAGGGCAGCACGCCCTTGCCGATGCCGGCGCGGATCAGGTCGTGCAGCGTGCGCGGCGCGTTCGCCCAGGCGGCCACCACGAGGCCGTCCAGGGCATTGACCCAGCGCATGGAGCGCGTCGTGGCGTCCTCCGGCGCCACGGTGACCCACTGCTCATGCCCCGGCGACGGGTGGTTGCGGGCGCGGAAGGGCGCATAGGCCACGTCCACCGTGCGGCGCGCCGCCAGGTTGGGGCTGTCGGGCTGGGCGTTGCGGATGCCGATCTCTACCTCGCGGTGGGCGATGTCGAGCTTCGCCTCGGTGGTCTTGAAGGCGATGCGGAACGGATCGTCGGTCTTCCACAGCTTGCCGAAATTGGCCGCGAAGAAATTGGCGGTCCACGTCCCGGCCGAGATGCGGACGACCGAACGCTGCCCCTCCGCCTTGAGCCAGTCCTGGATGGTCTGGGCGCCCGCCTCCATTGACAGCGCCTTCTCGTAGAGGACGCGTCCGTCGCCGGTCAGTTCGTAGCCGGTCTGGCGGCGAACGAAGAGCGGCCGTCCGACCGCCTGCTCCAGCGCGACCATGCGGCGTCCGACGGTGGCCGGACTGGAACCGAGCCTATCGGCGGCCGCCGACAGGCCGCCGCCCCGCGCCACCGCGGCGAAATATTGGAGATCGTCCCAGCTCAGGCTTTTCACTATCGAAAAATGCCATGCAAAATCGGAGAGTTCAACCGGCGTGTGGGCGGCTTATCTTTTCAGTATCGAAAGATAGGAGCTTCACATGGACTACATGAACGGAATTGTTCTGCTCCAGCACGAACTGACCCGCAAGGCGCGGCAGCTTGGAGAACCGGCGCGCCGGGCAACGCCGCCACGGCGTCGCTGGGACTGGCTGACGCGTCGCCTGGCAGGCTGATCTCCCACCGGGCGAACCTCGCCCGGTGCCACAACCGGATCGCCATGCTGGCCCAACGCGCAGGCCGTCATTCATCCTAGTCAATCGGGAAGCCGCTGAAGGAACGAAGCGGCCGGCGACCGGTCCGGGACCGGGATACCCGCAAAGACCCGATGGCGGCTTCAGGAAACAGCAACGGCGACGCTTCGGCGCAGTCCTCCGGCGGCCGCGACGAGCGCATCGGCATGCTGCTCGTCTTCCTGTCGGCGCTGTTCTGGAGCTTCGGCGGCGCAATCGCACGCTTCCTCGAGGTCGACGACAGCTGGACCGTCGTGTTCTGGCGTTCGACCTGGGCCGCCGTGTTCCTGCTTGGCTACATGATCTGGCGCGACGGCGGGCGGGGCACCGTTGCCCTGTTCCGCGCCATGGGCCTGCCTGGCATCGCCGTCGCGCTCTGTTTCGCCACGGCCTCGACCTCGTTCGTCGTGGCGCTCGCCTATACGACCGTGGCCAACATCCTTCTCATGCAGGCCGGAGTGCCGCTGATCGCGGCGCTGCTCGCCTGGATCATATTCCGCGAGCGCGTTTCCGGGCCGACCTGGGCCGCGATCGCGGCGGTGATCTTTGGCGTCGGCATCATGGTGTCGGACTCGCTGCGCGGCTCCGTCTCGCCCGTCGGCGACGGCCTGGCACTGCTGATCGCCGTGGTGTTCGCCTGCGCCACCGTGATCACGCGGCGCTACAGCGACGTGCGAATGACGCCTGCGACCTGCCTCGGCACCGCGATTGCCGGCTGCTTCGCCGCGACCCAGGCCTCGGGCTTCGCCACCACGACG
>JAEYRU010000163.1 GCA_023435335.1 Pseudomonadota bacterium | reverse complement strand
CTTTGCCCGCGGTCAGGGCTTTCAGGCTGCGTCCTGCCGCCATCCAGTGAAACCGGTCTGCATGAGGGGAACAGGCCATTGATCGTGTGGCCCACTCCGGTGGGAGCCTTCGGTTCATGTCAGCGCTGAGCGAAGGACGGACCTGCATTCGACCGCGCCTGCTGCGAACTCCTGGGCGCGCCTGAGCTCATACTCGCCCCGCAAGCGTTCGCCGTAATCGAGATAGCAATCCAGCAGCAGTTCGCAGAGCGGCACTGCGCGGTTTGAGATCTCGGGGACGACCCCGTTTTTCAGCAATGGGGAGGGGCCCAGTGGCTCGCGTGCAAATCCGGTGGAGCGTTCTCGGGCGGCCTGCGCCGCCGCATGCAGGACATGTGCAGTAGCCGCTCTCCCGCGCACAGCAAGTGCTTCGAGGTGGTCGGCGAGCTTCATCTCCAACTCCGGCACGCCGACGAGAGGCATGTTATCGGTTTTCCTCCTTTCGGAATGGAAAGCGCGACGGCGTTCCCGGCGCAGCGTAGCGAGATGGCCGAGTTCCTCGCGAGCCATTTGCTCTGCCGCTTCACGCAGCTCGTCCTGGTCGGTCTGCGCCGCCACATATGTCCAAAAAAGAAAGGCCCGCTCTTCGTTCCGCGCAGCCATCGAAAATGCCCGGTACGCACTCAACAACTCGGGCGCAATGGTGCTTGCACCCTCGTCGTCGAATAGATCCGCCGGCTCCCACTTCAGACTGGCGGGATCGGGCTGTCCTCCACTGATCCGCTCCGACCAGTGGACCACGTTGCCAAGGTGCAGGCTCTCCTCTCCGACCAACCGCTGGAAGACCTCGACCATGTCCGGCCGACCCTCCCGGCGCATGCGCTCCGCCAAGTCGGAATAACCCGCGACCGCCTCCTGTTCCATGCGGTAGGCGATGGCGAGCAGCTCATCCATCGATTCCACCGCCGCGAAGGGCTCTGATTTCAGAAGCGACACGGCAACCTCCCGATTGCGATTGCCTATTCTCATATAGCGCGATCGGCTTGGGTTTGTCCTGAGTCAAAGACGGATGACTTGAAACGGTCGATGTGAGGGCTAGGTGCCTAGGCGAGTGCGGGCTGGGCACGAGTGGAAGAGCATGCACGAGGGAGGCCGAGACCGGATGCGGAGCTGTGGTAGAAGCGCTTCTGGTTACGGCCGATCCCGCGCGGCCCTCGCGGCGCGGGGCGCGTTGCTCCTTCTCTTTCTCCTTTTCGCGTGGGCTCCCCCAGCGATCGCCGCCGGGCGGCTCACGCAATACCTCGAGATGGCGCAACCCGGAGAGCTCTTCGAGGGCGCCGATCGGTTCGGCGAGGTCGAGGGCGATCCGCCTGTCGCGCCAATCTATCGCGGTCAGGAACTTCTCGGCTATGTTTATCTGAATTCCGACGTTGTCAGCGCCATCGGCTATTCCGGCAAGCCGATCCATATTCTCGTGGGCATTGACCCGTCGGGCGTCGTGCGCGGCTTAAAGCTGGTCCAGCACCAGGAGCCGATAGTGCTGATCGGCATTCCGGAAGAACGGGTCGTCGCCGCCGTCAACCAACTGATCGGCGAGGATCTGGGCAGGATCGCCGCCAGCGGCGGCCGGCCACCACAGGTCGATATCGTCAGCGGCGCGACCGTGACGGTACTTGTCATGGGCGACAGCATCGTCCGCTCTGCTGTCCGCCTCATCCGCACCGGCCGCATCGGAACGATTCCGGACACTATCCGAGCATCCGGGCCCACCGAGACCAGGGAACTCGACCTATCGCAGAGCGAGCTGCGCGACTGGGAGACGCTGATCGGTGACGGCTCAGTGCGCAGCCTGCGTCTGACAGTTGGTGAGGTAACGGATGAGTTCAGACGAGGCGGATTTCCGCAGGCCAGGCCGGAATCACGTGATCCCGACGAGCGATTCATCGAGCTATACATCGCCCCAGTCAGCGTCCCGACGATAGGGCGCAGCCTGCTCGGCGACGTGCAGTTCGAGAGACTCCGACAGCAACTGAACCCGGGACAGCACGCGATCGTGGTTGCGGGTGATGGAGCCTATTCCTTCAAGGGTTCCGGCTATGTGCGTGGCGGCATCTTTGACCGCATCGAACTCATCCAGAACGGCCAGGGCATTCGCTTTCGTGACCGCAACCACACGCGGCTGGGCGATCTCGCCGCCGAGGGCGCGCCGCGGTTGCGCGAGATCGCCCTCTATGTGGTCCCCGAGGACTTCGAATTCGAGGTCACCGAGCCTTGGGAACTCCAGCTCCTCGTGCAGCGCGAAATCTCGTCACGCGAGAAGGCGAACATCTCCTACGAACTCGGCTATTCGCTTCCAGACGAGTACGTAACGGTCATCCGGACCGCCGAACCGGTGCCGCAATCACCTGTCGGGACGGCCGGGCCCGTGCCCGACGAGGAGAGCGCACGGCCCGGGGCGTCGCTGGTTGACGGTGCGGCGGAGCCCCCGGGCGAGGAAGAGCCACTCTGGCAGCGCATCTGGAAGATGAACACGGTGTCGATCGGCATCACCGTGGCTGCTCTCCTGGTCCTGACCGGAATCTTCTTCTTCCAGGACTGGTTCGTGCGGCGTCCGGTGCTCTATGCCTGGGTACGCCGGGGATATCTCGCGTTCACGCTGTTCTGGCTGGGCTGGTACGCCAACGCGCAACTGTCGGTCGTCAACGTCCTTACCTTTACCAATTCGCTGATCAGCAATTTCAGCTGGGAGTTCTTCCTCGCCGCGCCGCTCATATTCATTCTCTGGGCGGCGGTAGCCGTCGGGCTCCTGTTCTGGGGGCGGGGACCTTTCTGCGGCTGGCTGTGCCCCTTCGGCGCCTTGCAGGAGCTCACCAACAACATCGCGCAATGGCTGAAGCTGCCGCAGATCAAGGTGCCGTTCGGCCTGCACGAGCGGCTTTGGCCGATAAAGTACATCATCTTCCTCGGCCTTTTCGGTCTTTCCTTCTATTCCATGAGCATGGCCGAAGTGGCCGCCGAGGTGGAGCCGTTCAAGACGGCGATCATCCTGAAGTTCGTTCGCGACTGGCCGTTCGTCGTTTTTGCGCTCGGCCTGCTCGCCATCGGCCTGTTCGTCGAGCGCTTCTACTGCCGCTATCTCTGCCCGCTCGGCGCCGCCCTAGCCATTCCCGGGCGGATCCGCATGTTCGAGTGGCTCAAACGGTGGCCCGAATGCGGCACGCCCTGCCAGCGCTGCGCGAAGGATTGCCCTGTCCAGTCGATCCATCCGGAAGGGCAGATCAACGTCAACGAGTGCATCTACTGCATGAATTGCCAGGTGCTCTATCACGACGATCAACGCTGCCCGCACATGATCCAGGTGCGCCTGAAGCGGGAGAAATTCGAGGCCCTGTCATCGCCCTCCATGAAGGGCAAGGGACCTGCGAATCCGGTCATTTCACACAAGGGGGTTCCGATCGAAAGGCCGGACACCGTGACGCGACCGACAACCTGAACCAACAAAGGAGAGCGACGATGCAAACTGAAGAGACGAACAAGGGGCTGAGCCGGCGCCAGTTGTTGGGAAGCACGGCGGCAGTAGCGGCCGCGGGCGCGGCTGGGGTTGGTGGTGCATTCACCGTGTCGGGCGGCGCAATCACGCCGGCCGCAGCGCAGACGGCCGCCGGCGCCAGCAATTATGAGGTCAAGCCCGGCGAACTCGACGAATATTACGTATTCTTCTCGAGCGGCCAGACCGGCGAGGTCCGCATCGTCGGGGCACCATCGATGCGCGAACTGATGCGCATTCCGGTCTTCAACCGGGACAGCGCCACGGGATGGGGCCAGACCAACGAAAGCCTCAAGGTCCTGACCGAGGGCCTTCTCCCGGAGACGAAGGAGTTCCTGAAAGACAGGGGCGGCACCTACTTTAACGGAGACCTGCATCACCCCCACCCCTCGCAGACTGACGGCACCTATGACGGAC
>JAEYRU010000043.1 GCA_023435335.1 Pseudomonadota bacterium | reverse complement strand
AGGAGGCCTATACGGGCCGCACCGCGCAGATCCGCGTGCCGACCTCCGTCACCTGCACCGACTGTTCGGGCTCGGGCGCCAAGCCGGGCACGCAGCCGGTCACCTGCACCATGTGCGCGGGCGCCGGACGCGTGCGCGCGTCGCAGGGCTTCTTCTCCATTGAACGCACCTGTCCGCAGTGCCAGGGGCGCGGCCAGACGATCCAAGATCCATGCGCGAAATGTTCAGGCCAAGGCCGCGTCACCGAGGAGAAGGCGCTCTCGGTCAACATTCCCGCCGGCATCGAGGACGGCACCCGCATCAGGCTGGCGGGCGAGGGCGAGGCGGGGCTGCGCGGCGGGCCCACCGGCGACCTCTACATCTTCCTTTCGGTCAAGCCGCACGACCTTTTCCAGCGGGACGGCGCCGATCTCTACTGCAAGGTGCCGATCTCCATGACCACGGCGGCGCTGGGCGGACAGTTCGAGGTGACCTCCCTCGACGGCACGCAGACGCGGGTCAAGGTGCCCGAGGGCACGCAGAACGGCCGCCAGTTCCGCCTCAAGGGCAAGGGCATGCCCATCCTGCGCCAGCCCCAGCTGGGCGATCTCTACATCCAGGTGGCGGTCGAGACGCCGCAGAACCTGTCGAAGCGCCAGCGTGAGCTGCTGGAGGAATTCGAACAGCTTTCCTCCAAGGAGAACAGCCCGCAATCGAGCGGCTTCTTCAGCCGCATGAAGGAATTCTTCGAATCCTTCAGCGAATAGGCTGTGCGCTGGTTCAAACCTGCCCTTGCTTACGCAGCGGCAGGCCGTAAGTAGAAGGGGCGGCGGCGCGTGCCGCCCGTCTGGTGGAGGACGCCTGCATGACCCATCGTTCCGGCCTGCGCAAGTTCGCTGAGCGGTTCGATGAGGAGTGGCGCTTCTTTCGCGGGTGGGTCGACAAGCCGAAGGCGGTCGGCTCGATCATACCGACCAGCTCGGTGACCGCGCGGCGCATGGCCTCCGTCATCGATCCAGGCTCAGGTCTCCCGGTGCTCGAGCTCGGGCCGGGCACCGGCGTCATCACCAAGGCGATACTCGAGCGCGGCATCGCGCCCGAGAGGCTCTATTCCATCGAGTACTCCGAGGATTTCATCGGCCATCTGGTGCGCCATTATCCCGGCGTGAATTTCATCCACGGGGACGCCTTCGACCTCGACAAGACCCTCGGCGACAAGCGCGGGCTGATCTTCGATACGATCGTCTCCGGCGTTCCGCTGCTCAACTTCCCGGTAGAGCAGCGCGTGCGCTATGTCGGCGACCTCCTCGACAGGCTGCCTCAGGGCCGCCCTGTCGTCCAGCTCACCTACGGCCCGCGCTCGCCGGTACCGCCCGGACTCGGCGCCTACAAGGTCACGCGCTTCGATTTCGTGATCCGCAACATTCCGCCCACCACGCTGTGGCTCTATACGCGACCGTAGAGCTGACGAAGCAAGGTCGCAGCGCGCCCCGGCGCCTACCTGGTGAGCCTCACGAGCCGGTCCTCTACGCTCTCGATCGTCGGGCAGCCGATGACGATGCGGATATCGTCGTAATCCTGGTCGGTCCAGGCGATGTGCTTCCAGTTGGTGCCGGCTTCGTTCTGGCCCGGCAGGCCGGGTGGCCGGTCCTCCCAGCCATAGTAAAGGTATTTGCCGGGGGTGCAGCCGGCCTTTGCCTGGACGGGCGCCCGGTTCTTGCCCTCCGGAATGATGCCGCCCTGGCTCTTTGGCCTGCACTCCTCCTTGGTGTTGCACAGGACCGTCTCCAGAATCTTCCAGCCCTGCGGCGGCGGGCTCTTGCAGAGCGCGTCGCCGGTACAGGACATGTCGTACTTCTCCGCCCCGTTTTGATCCGCCTGGGTATCGGTGAAATACTCGAAACGCGGCTTGGAGATATTCCAGAGATTGGGCTGCTCCCGCACGTGGCGGACGTTCAGCAGCTTGAAGCTGAGCATTTCGCCTGCGTCGCATCGTGGCATCGTATAGCTGTACGTCGTGCCCGCGTTGTCCGCGATCACGGTCATTTGCGTCCTGCGCTCGCTGGTCTTCTTCTTCGCCGGATTGAAACAGTAGACACTGACCTGATTGTAGTCGCCCGCTTCATTGTCGAGCTCGTTCACCACAGGCGGCTTGTAGACTTCGCGCGGCTCGGCAATGCGCACGACCGCGAGGACGCCGATGTCGACCTCCTGCGGTAACCCGGGAACCGCCCCGAGCAGCGAGACCGGCACGGCTCCCTTGACGCCGACGCTGAAGTCGACCTCGCTGGTCCACTTGGCGTCGATCTCCAGTCCGTCGATCCACGATCCGACCCCGAACCGCTGTTCCGTGGCGGCGCGCAGATGGTCGAGGTACAGCTGCGGGTTGCCCTTGGGGCCAAGCTGGGCGCCGCTCAGGGCGGCGATGTCGGCCTGCGACTGCACGAAGGAGCGCACATTGACCGCGCGCGAATAGTCGACCGCCACGCCCACCGCACCGAGAATAGGCAGAGACGCGAGCGCGAAGGCGACTGCCATGTTGCCGTCCTCGCTTCTCAGAAAGTTGCGCATCGCCAGCCCCCGCCAGTTGCCATCGCGATCTGCTTATCAGCAGAATGCAACGATCCGGTTTTTGCGCCGCTCTCAACTTTATCGGGCGTGGCAACCGACGGTTAAGCAATGCGCTTCTGCGGTGGCGCTTTCCGCCGCCCTCCTTTATCGGTAGCGGGGCTAGAGCGAGATTGCCGACGGCTGAAAATGATACCCAGGATACTGATCTTCGCCGGTTCCACCCGCGCCGGGGCCTATTCCGGCAAAACCGCCGACATCGCCCAGCGCGAACTGGCGCTGCAGGGTGCGGAGGTGACGCGCATATCGCTCGGCGACTACCCGCTGCCGATCATGGATCAGGACCTGGAGCGCGAAAAGGGAATTCCCGAGAACGCGGTGAAGCTCGCCCGCCAGTTCGCTGCCCACGATGCGCTGTTCATCTGCACCCCGGAGTACAACGGCTCGATGCCGCCGCTCCTCAAGAACGCCATCGACTGGGTTAGCCGGGTCAAGAGCGACGGCGGCAGGCCGTTGCGGCCCTATCCGGGCAAGCTGGTCGCGATCTGCTCATCCTCGGACGGGCATTTCGCCGGCATCCGCAGCGCCGCTCACCTTCGCGCGGTGCTGTCGCACATCCAGATGGAGGTGATCTCACCGCAGGTTTCGGTGCCGAACGGAGCGGACGCCTTCGACGAGGACGGGAATTTCAGGCAGGAACGGCTGGTCAAGGGGATGGAGCGAGTATGCCGGACACTGATCGAAAGGGCGCGACTGCTGTCAACACGGGTGGACCCATGATACCCGCCGCCGTGATGAACGACAGGCTGATCGTGGGGCTAGACGTGCCGACCGTGACGGAGGCCGAACGTGCCATCGCGACGCTGGGTCCCGCCGTATCCTTCTACAAGATCGGCTATCAGCTCGCCTTCGCCGGCGGCTTGGAGCTTGCCCGCGATCTCGCGGCCGATGGCAAGAATGTCTTCCTCGACATGAAGCTGCTCGACATTGACAACACAGTGGCGAAGGGCGTCGAGAACATCGTCCGGATGGGGGTCGCCATGCTCACGATCCACGCCTATCCGAAGGCGATGCGGGCCGCGGTCGAGGCCGCGCGCGGGTCTCCGCTCTGTCTGCTCGGCGTCACCGTGCTGACCTCGATGGACGAGCAGGACATGATCGACGCCGGCTACGAATACGACCCGCACACGCTGGTCCTGCGCCGCGCCGAACAGGCGTTGCATGCGGGGATGGGCGGCATCGTCTGCTCGGCCGCCGAGGCCTCGGCCGTGCGCGCCGTCGTCGGGCCGGATATGGCCGTCGTCACGCCCGGAATACGCCCGGCCGGCGCCCCTCACGGCGACCAGAAGCGGGTGATGACGCCCGCCGACGCGCTCGCAGCCGGAGCCAGCCACCTCGTCGTGGCGCGCCCGATCGTGGCCGCGGTTGACAGGCTTGCGGCGGCCCAATCTATTCTGGCCGAGATGGCGGCCGCCTGAGCGCCGCGGACGGCACTTGCGGGAGGAATGGATGCCAAAAGGATACTGGATCGCGCATGTCGATGTCCGCGATCCCGAGCGCTACAAGGACTACGTCGCGACTGCCCGCCCGGCATTCGAGAAATTCGGTGCACGGTTCCTGGCCCGCGGCGGCGAGTATGAGGGACTCGAGGGAAGGGCACGGCCGCGCAACGTCGTGATCGAGTTTCCTTCGCTGCAGGCGGCCCGCGATTGCTATAATTCCCCCGAATACCAGGCCGCCAAGGCGATCCGTATCACCGTCGCCGATGCCGACATGGTGATCGTGGAGGGCGCGGAAGCCTGACGCAGGCCGCGGAACCCTTCGCGACCTTCTCGATCCGGCCGATTCGGCCGGGTGACGATGCTGCGCTTCTTTCCATCGAGAACCGCGCGGCCCAGCTCTTCCGCGCGTACGGTTACCCGTCGGTGTCCGACGCGCCCATTCCGGATCTGGCGTTTCTGCGGGCGCTGATGGCAGGCAATGAGACCTGGTGGCGGCACTCCGCTCCGGGGAACCGGCGGGCTTTGCCGTTGCGGGGCCTTTGGGAGGCGGGCTTCACCTGCGCGAGCTCTCGGTCGATCCCGCCCATGGGCGGCGCGGAATCGGCACCGCGCTCGTCGACACCGTGATCGCGGCGTCACGGGAGCAAGGTCTCGCTGGCGTCAGCCTGACGACATTCCGCGACGTGCCCTTCAACGCGCCGTTCTATGCCCGGCTTGGCTTCGAGGAGCTTCCCGTCGATCGCGCCGACGGGGCGTTGCGCGATGCATTCGTCGGCGAGGTCCCGGCCGGTGTGGAGCCGGCCAAGAGGGTGCTGATGTGGCGCTCCTCGCGATGAGCCGCGGCTCCGGCGACGAGGTCCCCCCGTCTGGATGTGGATGGAGCCGTCCCCGTTTTTCTCCCAACCCGCTGAACTTCCACGACAATCGAAAAAAGTTCATCCCCACGTTTCGCACCGCCCGCATAATGGCCGCCATCGCCCTCGCGGGAACCCGGTGCGCACCGGGTATCGGGGAGGGCGGCGGTGCCGGTTGGGCCGCGCTGCGGTAGCGCGGTTTGGGCGATGAGCCCCCACATCCGGGCCCTACAGGATGGACGCGCCCCGCC
>JAEYRU010000302.1 GCA_023435335.1 Pseudomonadota bacterium | reverse complement strand
CGCGACAGCCCGGCGCGGCGAAACAGGTCGTCGCCGCTGGCCAGGACGGCCCGCGGCGTGAGCGGGTCGAGCAGCGCCGCCAGACGCGCGAAGATCGCGTCGGCGCTGGCGCGCGACACCTGCTGCGAAACAACGATGGAGCAGAGACTGGCGAAGCCGGCGGGCGTTCGCCGCAGCGGCACCTCGCCGGCGCGGGCGATGACCGGCGCCAGGCGCGGGTCGATGCGGGCCAGTTCGTTCAGGCCATCGGCGATATCGTCGAGCGTCTCGATCCTGCGCATTGCCGTGCCCGCTTGCCCGTGTCGGGCGGGCAACGTAGCAATGCGCCCATGAAAGCGACAATCCGTTTCCTGCGGCGATGAGCCGGCCTGTCTTCCGCTTCGCCCCGAGCCCGAATGGCGAATTGCATCTCGGCCACGCCTATTCGGCGATGCTCAACCATGACATGGCGCGGGAGGCGGGCGGACGCTTCCTGCTTCGTATCGAGGATATCGACACGGCCCGCTGCACACCCGACTTCGAGCGGCGGATCTACGAAGATCTCGCCTGGCTGGGGCTGACATGGGAACAGCCGGTGCGCCGGCAGTCGGAACATTTCGACGACTACCGTTCCGCGCTCGAGGGGCTCATCGCCGAAGAGCTCGTCTATCCCGCCTTCATGTCGCGCGGGGAGGTGCGCGGCCACATCGCGGAGGAGGAAGCGGCCGGCCGCCGCTGGCCGCACGACCCCGACGGCGTGCCGCTCTACCCGGGACTGGATCGGCGGCTTTCGGGGCGCGAGCGGCGCCGGCGGATCGGTGGCGGAGACCCATTCGCCTGGCGGCTCGACGTCGCGGCGGCGGTGGCGCGCGTCGGAGCGCCGATCCTCTGGGAGGAGAAGGGTAGCGGCCCGGACGGCCAGGCCGGCCGGGTGCGCGCCAACCCGGCCGAATGGGGCGACGTGGTGCTGGCGCGCAAGGACATACCCACCAGCTATCATCTGTCGGTTGTCGTCGACGACGCGATCCAGGGTGTGAGCGATGTGGTGCGCGGACGCGACCTGTTCTTCGCCACCTCGGTGCAGCGCCTGCTGCAGGAACTGATGGGGTTCTCGCCGCCCGCCTATTTCCACCACGAGCTGATCATGGGCGCGGACGGGCGGAAGCTGTCCAAGAGCCGGCGCGACACCGGCATCGCGGAGCTCCGGGCGGCAGGAATGACGCCGGGCGATATCAGGGGGATGGTCGGGCTATGACAGCCTGATGGCGACGGCGCGCAGGAGCAGCATCACCAGCATCAGGGCGAAGGCGCCACCGCCGCCGTAGACCAGCGCCCATTTCAGCTCGGCGAGATTGATGCCCTGGTAGTTGGCGCCGAGAATGGCCAGGAAGAAGCCACCGGTCATGAAGAAGGCATGCAGGAAAGGTCCGTAGCCTTCCTTGCCGATGGAGGATTCCATCATCAGCGCGAGGATGTAGGACACGCCGCCCACGGTGCCCACGGCCATGATCAGCCAGAGGATATCGAGTTTCCAGAGCATGGTCCGTCCCTATGACCTCCGCACCCGTCGGCCGGCGCCGGCCGGGTGGTCGTTCATCTCCGCTTAGGCTGGCACGAAAATCTTTCACTTTGCTTGCAGCGCGCGACGGGCTAGGCCTCCCGCCTCGCCGCCCCGGATGTCTCCAACCACCAGCCTGGTCCCCATGCCTTCCGCCTCGCGCCTCGTGCCACCCCTTTTCGTGCTGCTGTGGGCCACCGGCTTCATCGGCGCGCGCTACGCGATGCCGCATGCCGAGCCGTTCACCTTTCTCGCCGCCCGCTTCGCGATCACCTTCGCGCTGCTTGGACTGCTCGTGATCGCCCTCAAAGCGCGGAGCCTTTCCTCCCGCGATGCCGGTCACGCCATGATAGCGGGCGTCCTGATGCACGGCATCTATCTCGGCGGTGTGTTCTGGGCGATCGACAACGGAATGCCGGCCGGCCTGACGGCGCTGGTGATCGGGCTGCAGCCGTTGATGACGGCGGTCCTGGCAGGCGCCTTCCTGGGTGAGCGCATGCTGCCGCGCCATTGGCTGGGATTGGCGTTCGGTTTCGTCGGCGTCGCGATCGTGCTGTGGCCGAAGCTTGGCGCGGGCGCCGCCGGAGTGACCGGTGCGACGCTCTCGGCCTGCATCCTCGCCGTCCTGGCCATGAGCGCAGGCACGGTGTGGCAGAAGCGTTTTGTCTCGGGAGGGGATCTCGTCACCGGCACGCTGTGGCAATACGCCGGCGGCGCCATTCCCATGATCGCGCTGTCGCTGGCGCTGGAGACGCGCACCTTCACGCTCGACGCGGAGCTGGTCTTCGCGATGCTGTGGCTGGTGCTGGTCCTGTCGATCGGCGCGATCTTCCTGCTGATGTTCCTCATCCGGGAGGGCGCGATGGCCAAGGTCGCCTCGCTCTTCTACCTGGTTCCGGCGGCGACCGCGGTGATGGCCTGGGTGCTGTTCGGCGAGAGCCTGTCGGCGTTCCAATTGTTCGGCATGGCCGTGACCACCGTCGGCGTCGGCCTGGCCACCCATGGCGGAACGAGCGGAGGCGTTCAGGGCGCGACGCGGGCGCGCGCCTCGAGATAGCGGGCGATCGCGGCGTTGAGTTCGCCACCCAGGATGAAGATCGCGGAGACGATGTAGAGGAACATGACCGCGATCATGATCGAGGCCAGCCCGGCATAGGTGGCGGTATAGGTCTGGAAGCGCTCGAGGTAGGCGGCGAAGGCAGCCGAGCCGGCGAGCCAGGCAAGTACCGTGAAGACGATGCCCGGCACGATCTCGACATAGCGCCTGCGTCCCGCAGGCAGCCATTTGTGGACGATCACCAGACCGGTCAGGATCACCAGCGAAGCGATGACGTATCGCCATATGGCGATGGTGCCCATGTAGGGTTCCAGCCAGGGCATGTAGCCCACCGCCACGCGGCCGATCAGCGGCGCCAGCACGAGGAGTACGCTGATGGCGAGGAAGCTGAGCGTCGCCACGAAGACGAAGAGCAGGCTCTGCACGCGGCGGAAGACGAAAGAGCGGTTCTCGGCAACGCGGTAGGCGCGGTTGAGCGAGGTGCGCAACGCCTCGATGCCGTTCGACGCGAAGGCCCCGGCGACGATGACCGACAACGTCAGGAAGTCGCCGCGCGGGATGGTGAGCACGGTCACCACCTCGCGTGCGATCGGGGCGGCGATCTGATCCGGCCAGGTGTCGAAGACGAGGTGGACGGCCGTGTCGGCGAAGGCATACGCCCCGAGGAAGCTCGCCAGCGAGGTCGCGAAGATCAGGAACGGGAACAGCGCCATCAGCGCCGTGATCGCCAGGTGGCTCGCCATCGACCAGCCATCGTCGGAATCGAAATGTCCCAAGGCATCGCCGAGGACGCGCTTGATGGCGACAATTCTGCGCACCTGTTCTCCGCTTGATTGTCTGCGTTGCGCGAATATGTGAAGGCTTTCCACCAGATGGCAAGGCGGGAGCGGCCGGTTATGAACATGAGGGCGGCGCCGCGCAGCATCCTGGTCACCGGCGCATCCTCCGGGATCGGCGCCTACTGCGCACGTGCCTTGATGGGCGACGGCTGGCGCGTTTTCGCCACGGCGCGCAGCGATCCCGACAAGGCGGCGCTGGAGGCCGACGGGATCGAGGCGCTCTATCTCGACTATCGCGAGCCGCACTCGATCGCAGCGCTGGTGACGGAGGTGCTTTCGCGCACCGGGGGGCGGCTCGACGCGCTCTACAACAACGGAGCGCACGCACAGGCGGGCGCGGTGGAGGACCTGCCGGTCGAGGCCCTGCGCGAGCAGTTCGAGGCGAATTTCTTCGGCTGGCACGACCTAACCCGGCGCGTGATTCCCGTGATGCGGGCGCAGGGGCATGGCCGCATCGTCAACTGCTCGTCGATCCTCGGCCTCGTGCCGGTGAAGTTTCGCGGCGCGTACTCTGCTTCCAAGTATGCGCTGGAGGGGCTGACGCTCTGCATGCGCGCGGAACTCAGAGGGTCGGGCGTCGAGGTTTCGCTGATCGAGCCCGGGCCGATCGAATCGAGGCTGGCGACGAATGGCCTCGCCTGGTTCGAGCAGAACATCGACTGGCGAAACTCGGTGCACCGCGCCGCATACGAACCGCAACTTCGGCGGCTGCGCCAGGGCGGCGTGAAATCGCGCATGAAGCTGGGTCCCGACGCGGTCTACCGGGCGCTCAGTCACGCGCTCGACAGCAAGCGTTCGCGGCCCCACTATGCGGTGACCCTCCCCGCCAGGCTGGGCGTGGCGCTCAAACGCCTGCTGCCGGCCGCGACATTCTACAGGCTGTTGGCGAACCAGGGCTGAACCGGCCCAAGCGAAAGAAGAAGACATGTCCACCGCATTCAACATCCTCGCCATACTGGTCATGGTCGCCGTCGTCGTGGTGCTCATCCGCGGGCTCATCAACATGATGCGCGGCGGCTCGGGCAACACCTCCAACAAGCTCATGCAGGCGCGCGTGGCGCTGCAGTTCGTGGCGCTGGTGTTCATCATGCTGGCCCTGTGGCTGAGCGGCGGCTGATCCGGGGACAGGAGGAGAACCATGGTCATCCTGAACAAGATCTACACCCGCACCGGCGACGACGGCACCACGGGGCTCGGCTCGGGCGAGCGGCGGCCGAAATACGACCTCAGGGTCAGCGCCTACGGCACTGTCGACGAAGCGAACGCGGCGATCGGCCTGGCGCGGGTGCAACTCGCAGCCACGCATCCGCAGATCGACCAGATGCTGTTCCGCATCCAGAACGATCTCTTCGATCTCGGCGCGGATCTCGCCACTCCGGACACCGGCGAGGAACTGCCCTACGAGCCGCTGCGCATCGTCGCCTCGCAGGTGGCGCGGGTGGAAGGGGACATCGACACGCTCAACAAGCCGCTGAAGACGCTGCGGTCCTTCGTGCTGCCGGGCGGCACGCCTGCGGCCGCGGCGCTGCATCTCGCACGCACGGTCGCGCGCCGGGCCGAGCGGCTGATCGTGGAGTTATCGCACCAGGAAGGCGAGAAGGTCTCGCCGGAAGCGATCCAGTACATCAATCGCGTCTCCGACTTCCTCTTCGTCGCTGCCCGCGCCGTCAATGACAATGGCGAAGGCGACGTGCTATGGGTGCCCGGGGGCAACAGATAGGGGCCGGTTCGCGACCAGGCGCACGATGTTCATTCCGCTGCACGACGCGAACCACCTCAAGCACATCGACGCGCAATATGTGACGATCGGGCTGATCGTCGCCAACGTCATCGTGTTCTTCCTTACTGCCGCGGGCGGCGAGGAGATTGCGCAGGCGGCCGTCATCGGCTTCGGCTACATCCCCTCCACCGTGTTCGACTACGCCGAGCGGCCGGCCGAACTCGTTTACGTGCCCGACGGCGCGACCTATCTCACCTATGCCTTCCTGCACGGCGATGCCTGGCATCTGGCCGGCAACATGCTGTTCCTCTGGATATTTGGCGACAATGTCGAGGACGCGCTTGGACACGTACGCTTCCTGATCTTTTTCGTACTGTGCGCGGCCGGCGGGGCGCTGGTGCACGGGCTCATCGTTCCGGAATCGCAGGCTCCGCTGATCGGCGCCTCGGGCGCCATCGCCGGTATCGTGGCCGCCTATCTGATGCTGCATCCGAAGGTGAAGATATGGATCCTCGCCTTCGGCCGCATTCCGCTCAGGATTCCGGCATGGATCGCGCTGGCGATGTGGATTGGCTTCCAGTTCCTCATGCTCGCCTTTATGGGCGAGGACGAGATCTCGTGGGCGGCACATGTCGGCGGCATCGTGACCGGCGCCGCGCTCGTGCTGGTGCTGCGCCGGCGCGGTGTGCCCCTGTTCGACCGCGAGATCGTGATGCCGCAGGCCGTGGAGGTTGATACGGAGCCGGCTCCTCGGCGGGCCGCGCCATCGGGTCCCTGGGGCAGGCAGTAGTTCAAACGATTCGCCCGCCGGCGCGCGTATTGACGCTGTCGGCGCATGTGAATAGGTTCCGCCCGCCTGTGCTGAGCAATGCGCCGGCACTGCCAGTTTGCGCCGAATCCGAACGCGAGTGTCGGTATCCGGCAAGCCTTTTCCGGCCGCGGCTGCCATCTGGCGCGCGAACGGCTCATCAGAGAGGTGTTACCAGCGATGAAAGTCCTTGTCCCGGTGAAGCGGGTTGTCGATGCCAACGTGAAGGTGCGCGTGAAGGGCGATGGCTCCGG
This sequence comes from Pseudomonadota bacterium, assembly GCA_023435335.1. GTDB lineage: Bacteria > Pseudomonadota > Alphaproteobacteria > Rhizobiales > Rhizobiaceae > RCIO01. The sequence continues at coordinate 7,420 of JAEYRU010000302.1, read as the reverse complement.
GGTCGAACTCGCCAACGTCAAGATGGCGATGAACCCGTTCTGCGAGATCGCAGTGGAAGAGGCGATCCGGCTCAAGGAAGCGGGCAAGGTCGAAGAGATCATCGCCGTTTCCATCGGTCCGGCACAGGCCGCCGAGACGATCCGCACCGCGCTCGCCATGGGCGCCGACCGCGGCATCCTGGTCAAGGTGGACGAGACGGTCGAGCCGCTGGCGGTCGCAAAGATCCTGAAAGGCGTGGTCGACGAGGAGAAGCCGGAACTTGTGATCCTCGGCAAGCAGGCGATCGACGACGACGCCAACCAGACCGGCCAGATGCTGGCGGCACTGCTCGGCTGGGGGCAGGGCACCTTCGCCTCCAAGGTCGAGCTTGACGGCGGTAAGGCCAAGGTGACGCGCGAAGTCGACGGCGGCCTGCAGACGGTCGAGTTGAAGCTGCCGGCGATCGTGACCACCGACCTGCGCCTCAACCAGCCGCGCTACGCCTCGCTGCCCAACATCATGAAGGCGAAGAAGAAGCCGCTCGACGAGAAGTCTGCCGGCGACTACGGGGTCGATGTCAAGGCGCGGCTCAAGGTGCTGAAGACGGAGGAGCCGGGCGGCCGCAAGGCGGGCGTGAAGGTGAAGGATGTGGCCGAGCTGGTCGAGAAGCTCAAGAACGAAGCCGGCGTGCTCTGAGGGCGCCATGTCCGGCATCGAGGTCCGTCATCTCTTCGACATGTCGCTGACGCTGCATCCTCCGGTAGCGCTGGGATCGACGCCGGCCGGCGATCGACGGATCTTCCCGATCTCGGGCGGAACCTTCCAGGGACGCCGCCTCAAGGGTGAGGTGTTTCCGCTCATCGGAGCGGACCTGCTGCTGGGGCGGCCTGACGGGAGCTTCGTGCAGGACGTGCGCCTCCTGCTTGTGGCGGACGACGGCGCCAACATCCTGATGACCTATCGCGGCATCCGGCGAGCGTCGGCAGAGGTGAGTGCGCGGCTGGCTGCCGGCGAGGCGGTCGATCCCTCCGAATACTATCTGCGTTCCACCCCGCTATTCGAGACCGCCCATGAAAGCTACGCGTGGCTGAACGGAGTGGTCGCGGTCGCCAAGGGGGCGCGGGAGGCCAACGGCGTGAAATACGAAGTCTACGAGGTTCTCTAGAGCGAGAGCCGTTACCGAACCCATGAACCGAAAGAGATGAACATGGCCATCCTGCTGATTGCCGAACACGACAACTCCTCCCTTTCCGACCAGACCGCAAAGGCCCTCTCGGCGGCAGTGAAGATCGGCGGCGACGTCGATGTCCTCGTCGCCGGCAAGGGCGCCAAGCCGGCTGCGGAAGCGGCCGCCAAGCTCGCCGGCGTGCGCAAAGTGCTACTGGCGGAGAGCGACGCGCTCGCCGAGCGCCTCGCCGAGCCGCTTGCGGCGACGGTGGTGGAACTGGCCGGGTCCTACGACACGCTTGTCGCGCCCGCCACCACCATGGGCAAGAACGTCATGCCGCGCGTGGCCGCCCTTCTCGACGTGATGCAGGTGTCCGACGTGATCGATGTCGTGTCCGCCGACACGTTCAAGCGGCCGATCTATGCCGGCAACGCCATCCAGACCGTGCAGGCGACCGACGCCAAGAAGGTGCTGACCGTGCGGACGGCCGGCTTCCAGGCAGCCGCGGAGGGCGGTTCCGCCCCAGTGGAGAACGCCGCGGTCGCTGCCGATCCCGGCCTCTCCAGCTTTGTCGAAAACAAGATCGCGCACAGCGACCGGCCGGAACTGACCTCGGCCAAGATCATCATCTCGGGCGGCCGCGCGCTTGGCTCGGCGGAGAAGTTCCAGGAAGTCATCACCCCCGTCGCCGACAAGCTGGGCGCCGCGATCGGCGCAAGCCGCGCAGCGGTCGATGCCGGCTACGCGCCCAACGACTGGCAGGTCGGGCAGACCGGCAAGGTGGTGGCGCCGGAGCTCTACATCGCGGTGGGCATCTCCGGTGCGATCCAGCATCTGGCTGGCATGAAGGACTCGAAGGTCATCGTGGCCATCAACAAGGACGAGGAGGCGCCGATCTTCCAGGTTGCCGATTACGGCCTGGTCGCAGATCTCTTCACTGTGCTGCCGGAGCTCGAAAAGGCGCTTTGACGCTTTCGCAACCGTCGTATTAATTTGTGAAGGGCGGGGTAGACGTGGTCGCCCCGCCCTTTTAGTTTGCACTGCACAACAACGGGCTGCGAGAAGCCCGACGACGGGACAGGTCATGGCAGGCAAGATCGAGACGGTGGGCATCATCGGCGCGGGGCAGATGGGCGGCGGCATTGCCCATGTAGCGGCGCTGGCGGGCTACACGGTTCTGCTCAACGACGTTTCGCCGGACCGCATCGAAAACGGCATCGCCACCATCAGCGGCAACATGGCGCGTCAGGTCAGCTCGGAGAAGCTCGCCGATGCGGATCGCCAGAAGGGGCTGGCGCGCATCCGCCCGGCCGAGACGCTGGAGGCGCTCGCGGGCTGCGACCTCGTCATCGAGGCGGCGACCGAGGACGAGACGGTCAAGCGCAAGATCTTCCAGCAGGTGTGCCCGGTGCTCAATCCCGAAGCGCTGCTGGCCACCAACACCTCCTCGATCTCGATCACGCGGCTGGCGGCGCAGACCGACCGGCCGGAGCGCTTCATCGGCATCCATTTCATGAACCCCGTGCCGCTTATGAAGCTGGTCGAGCTGGTGCGCGGGATCGCCACCGAGGACACCACCTTCGAGACGGCGAAGGCCTTCGTCTCCAGTCTCGACAAGCAGATCACTGTGTCGGAGGACTTCCCCGCTTTCATCGTCAACCGCATCCTGATCCCGATGATCAACGAGGCGATCTACACGCTCTACGAGGGCGTCGGCACCGTCGAGGCGATCGACAACGCCATGCGGCTGGGCGCGAACCATCCGATGGGGCCGCTCCAGCTCGCCGATTTCATCGGCCTCGACACCATCCTGTCGATCATGCAGGTGCTGCATGACGGGCTGTCAGACTCCAAGTACCGGCCGTGCCCGCTGCTGGTGAAGTATGTCGAGGCCGGCTGGCTCGGGCGCAAGGCCGGACGCGGCTTCTACGACTACCGCGGCGAGCACCCCGTTCCCACGCGCTGAGCGGCGGCGCTCAGTGCAGCGCGAGCACCCGCGCCGTCTCGGACGCCGTTTCGGCTATGTGCGCCGCGACCACCCGGTTCCGTCCCGCTCGTTTGGCCATGTAGAGCCGCTCGTCGGCGACGCGGAAGAGCTCCGAGAAGCCGCTCGGCCGTTCCAGGGTCGCACAGCCGACGCTGACTGAGATGGCGCAGCGGCGATCTCGCGATCGCGGAGAAGGCGCCGCGGTTGAGACAGGCGGTGAGCGCATCCGTCGAGGCGAGGCGGTGCAATCGGTGGTTGGCGATGGCCAGTTCGCGCATCTTCAGCGTCAGGTAGCAGAACAGCGGCCCGGCAAGAATGATCGGCAAGACGGTCGCGCTGATCAGGCTCTGGCGCAGCGCCTCCCCGCCCATGTGGCGGAAACTCAGCCAGTTGTAGAAAAGCGAGATCGCCAGGCACCCGAGGGTGCCGGAAAGGGTCCAGCCCGCCAGCTTCAGCGCGCCGCGAACCGAGATTCTCCCGATGCGTGCCACCAGACCTTTCCTCCGATACGCCGGGAGGAAGTCTGCGCGCAAAAACATGAAGATGGCGTTAGCCGGACTCAGTGAGCCTTAACTAAAATTCAAGAGGTCGGCGCCAGCGCCGCCTCGATTAGCCTCCTGGCGTCATTGCTCGCCCATTCGGCCGGACCGTTCATGTTGGCGAGCAGGCAGCCGTCGCGGTCGATCAGCAGCGTCACTGGGAGGCCGAGCGCCAGCGAGCGGCGCTTCAACTCGTTGAACAGGCCGAGCGTATTGTCGCGGTAGTAGCCGAGGTTCTCGATGCCGATCTCGGCCAGGAACTTCTTCGGCTTCTCGTCGCTGCCGGTGTCGACATTGACGGCCACGACCTCGAAATCATCCCCGCCCATCTCGCCCTGCAGGGCGTCGAGCGCCGGCATCTCGGCGCGGCAGGGCGCGCACCAGGTCGCCCACAGATTGACGAGCAGCACCTTGTCCTTCAGCGAGGCGACGGTCATCGGCCGGCCTTCGGGATCGTTGAACGCGAGGCCGGCGAGCGACTGCGGCGGGTTGGCGGCCAGCATCGCCGCGACCTCGCCCCTGGCCGCCGCGCCGACCGTCTTGGCGCGCTCGACCTTGGCGGCGCAGGCGTCGGCAGCGGGCGCGGTTGCCGCGACATTGTTGCCAGAGGGGCCGCCCATCACGTATACGGCAAGCCCGCCTGCGAGAACGCCCGCCACCGCCGCCAGCGCGATCAGGCGCGAAGCCGGCAAACCCAGTTTTTTCATCGGCCAGTCCGCATTTCCGTCAACTATACCGTCCGGTTAGCACCATGAGCGAGCAGAATACCAGCAACCAGATGTGGGGCGGACGTTTTGCCTCGGGTCCGGCCGCCATCATGGAGGCGATCAACGCCTCCATCGGCTTCGACCGCAAGCTATATGCACAGGACATCGCCGGTTCGCTTGCGCATGCGCAAATGCTGGCCGAAAAGGGCATCATTTCGGCGGACGATCAAAAGAAAATCGCTCACGGGCTCAACACGATCCTGTCAGAGATCGAGGCCGGCAAGTTCGCCTTCTCCACGCGGCTCGAGGACATCCACATGAATGTCGAGTCGCGGCTGGCCGAACTCATCGGCCCGGCCGCCGGCCGCCTGCACACGGCGCGCTCGCGCAACGACCAGGTGTCGGTCGATTTCCGGCTCTGGGTCAAGCGCGAGCTGGAGCGGACCGAGGCGGCGCTCATTGCCCTCATCGAGGCGTTCCTTGTCCGCGCGGAGGAACACGCGGCGACGGTGATGCCGGGCTTCACGCACCTGCAGGTGGCGCAGCCGGTCACCTTCGGCCATCACTGCATGGCCTATGTGGAGATGTTCGGCAGGGACCTGTCGCGTGTGCGCGACGCGCTCGAACGGCTGGACGAATCCCCGCTGGGCGCCGCCGCGCTCGCCGGCACCGGCTTCCCGATCGACCGGCACATGACGGCCGCCGCGCTCGGCTTCCGCGAGCCGACGCGCAATTCCATCGACAGCGTCTCCGACCGCGACTTCGCGCTCGAGTTCCTGTCGCTCGCCTCGATCTGCGGCACGCATCTGTCGCGGCTGGCCGAGGAGATCGTCATTTGGTCGACGCCGCAGTTCGGCTTCGTGCGGCTGTCGGATTCCTATTCGACCGGTTCCTCCATCATGCCGCAGAAGAAGAACCCTGACGCGGCCGAGCTCATCCGCGCCAAGGTGGGCCGCGTCAACGGCCACCTGATCGGCCTGCTGACGGTGATGAAGGGCCTGCCGCTCGCCTATTCGAAGGACATGCAGGAAGACAAGGAGGCGGTGTTCGACGCCGCCGAGACGCTGGAGCTCATGCTCGCGGCCACCACCGGCATGGTGAGCGACATGACGATCAACGCGACGGCGATGAAGAAGGCCGCCGGCGCCGGCTTCTCCACCGCCACCGACCTTGCCGACTGGCTGGTGCGCGAGGCCGGGCTGCCGTTCCGGGAGGCGCATCACGTGACGGGCCGCGCCGTGGCGCTGGCCGAAAGCCGGGGCAAGGGGCTCGACAAGCTGTCGCTGGAAGACCTGCGGGCAATCCATCCGGCGATCGGCGAGGGCGTCTTCTCGGTTCTGTCCGTCACAAATTCGGTGAAAAGCCGCACCTCCTTCGGCGGCACTGCGCCCGTCGAGGTGCGCCGCCAGGTCCGCTATTGGCGCAAGCGCCTCAAACAGGATGCCAAGCGCGGCAAACTCCGCTAAGGATGCGCGACGAGTTTTTCGGGACGGACGGCGCGATGAGGGCTGGCAGGTTTTTCCTTTCGATGACGGTGCTCGCGGCGCTTGCCGCCACGGCCGGCTGCGGCCGCCGGGCGCCGCTCGACAGCCCCTACGACGCTGCGGTCGAAGCGCGGCGCGTGGCCGAGGAGGAGGGCAAACCGCTGCCGCCGGAACCCGCGCCGCCGGTCAGGGACCGGCCGTTCATCCTCGACGGGCTGATCGACTAGCCCAGGGACTGCCCCATGAACCATTTTCAGTATCTCGACGGCGTGCTCTACGCCGAGGACGTGCCGGTGCCGCAGATCGCGGCCGCCGTCGGCACTCCCTTCTACTGCTATTCGACCGCCACGCTGACCCGCCACTACAAGGTTTTCGCCGAGGCCTTCGCTAGCCTCGACGCGCTGGTCTGCTACGCCATGAAGGCGAACTCCAACCAGGCGGTACTGCGCGTCCTGGCGAAGCTCGGGGCCGGCGCCGACGTCGTCTCCGAAGGCGAGTTGCGGCGCGCGCTCACCGCCGGCATCCCGGCCGACAAGATCGTGTTCTCCGGCGTCGGCAAGACGGCCAGCGAAATGGACCAGGCGCTCGCCGCCGACATCCTCTGCTTCAACGTGGAGTCCGAGCCGGAACTGGAGCTGCTGTCGGCGCGCGCGGTCGCCGCCGGCCGCGAGGCGCGCGTGTCGCTGCGCATCAATCCGGACGTCGACGCCCGCACCCACAGGAAGATCTCCACCGGCAAGGCGGAGAACAAGTTCGGTATTCCGTGGCAGCGGGCGCGCGCGGCCTATGCCCGCGCCGCCGAGCTTCCCGGCCTGCGGGTCACCGGCATCGACATGCATATCGGCAGCCAGATCACCGAGCTGCAGCCCTTCGACGACGCCTTCGCGCTGCTTGCAGAGCTGGTGGCGACGCTCAAGGCCGACGGCCACGCGATCGAGCACATCGACCTCGGCGGCGGGCTTGGCATCCCCTATCGCGACGACAACGAGCCGCCGCCGCTTCCGGATGCCTATGCGGAGATCGTGCGCAAGCATGTCACCAAGCTCGGCATGAAGGTCATCTTCGAGCCGGGCCGGCTGATCGCGGGCAACGCCGGCATTCTCGTCGCGCAGGTGATCTACCTGAAGGAAGGCGACGCCAAGAACTTCCTGATCGTCGACGCCGCGATGAACGACCTCATCCGGCCCACGCTCTACGACGCCTTCCACACCATCCGCCCGGTTGTGCGTGACGACGCTGCCCCGCGCATCACGGCCGACGTTGTCGGGCCGGTCTGCGAAACCGGCGACTATCTCGGCCACGACCGCGAGATGCAGCGGCTCGCCTCGGGCGACCTCATCGCGGTGGGCACGGCCGGCGCATACGGGGCGGTGCAGGCCGGCACTTACAACACGCGGCTGCTGGTGCCGGAAGTACTGGTCGATGGCGGCCGTTTCCACGTGATCCGCCGGCGCCCGACCTACGAGGAACTGATCGGGCTGGACTCCGTGCCCGATTGGGTGTGAGCGACCGGGCGCGGTCGCGGAGGTGTGGATAGAGCCGTCCCCGCTTTTCT
>JAEYRU010000289.1 GCA_023435335.1 Pseudomonadota bacterium | reverse complement strand
CTGCTCGAGGCAGCGGCCGACGGGCAGCTTGCCCATGTCTCCGCCCGCTGGCGCGACGAGGCCGCGCTGACGGTCGTGATGGCCGCGAACGGTTATCCGGGGAAGCCCGAGGCCGGCACCGCGATCCGAGGCCTGGCGGAGGCGGAAGGCGCCGGGGCGAAGGTCTTCCACGCCGGCACGCAGCTCGTGGATGGCGAACTCGTCGCCGCCGGCGGGCGCGTGCTCAACGTGACGGCCACCGGCGCGACCGTGTCGGAAGCGCGCGACCGCGCCTATGCGGCGGTCGACCGGATCGACTGGCCGGGCGGCTTCTGCCGCCGCGACATCGGCTGGCGGGCGGTTGCGCGGGAGAGAGCTAGAGGCTGAAGAACGGATCCGTTTCCATCGGGTCCGGCGCCGGCTCGGTCGGCAGCGTGCCTTCGGCCGCGCGCTTTTTGTAGTGCGCCAGCGAGCATTTCGGCGAGCAGAGAAGGCCGCGGTCGCACCAGTAGGCCGGGCCGTTCTCGAGGCGGCCGTAGTGCAGGTCGAAGCCGTCCGCCCCGTAGGGCAGGCCGCATTCGATGCACTTGTACTTTTCGTTTCTGGCCAGCATGTCGGCTCCTTCCGCGGCGCAATATCGCGTCCGCCTCACCGTCTGGCAAGCCGCTCCGTGTTTGACGTTTACGTAATAAGCAATTAGCAGATGCTGGAAGACAAGCGGCCCGCCCGGGCCGCCTTTCATCCAGTCGGCGGAGGAGCCTGAGGAATGTATCACGCGCCGGTCGAGGACATCGCTTTCACGCTGAAACACGTCGCCGGACTGCAGGGCGCGTTGGCCGAAGGCCGCTTCGGCGACCTGTCCGAGGATCTTGTCGACGCGATCCTGTCCGAGGCCGGCCGTTTCGCCTCGGAGGAGATCGCTCCGCTGGCGAAGGCGGGCGACGAGAAGGGCGCGATGCTCAAGGACGGCAAGGTCACCACGCCCCCCGGCTGGAAGGACCTCTACCGGCGCTGGATCGAGGGCGGCTGGAACGGGCTCACCGGCCCGGTGGAGTATGGCGGGCAGGGCCTGCCGATGATGCTTTCGGTGGCCGCGCTAGAGATGTGGAACTCCGGGGCGATGGCCTTCGCGCTCGGGCCGACGCTGACCATGGGCGCCGTCGAGGCGCTGGAGAAGCACGCCACCGACGAGCTGAAGGCCACCTATCTGGAGAAGCTCGTCACCGGCGAGTGGATGGGCACGATGAACCTGACCGAGCCGCAGGCAGGCTCGGACCTCGCCGCGCTCAGGACCCGCGCCGAGCGCGCCGGCGACGGCACCTACCGCATCTTCGGCCAGAAGATCTTCATCACCTACGGCGAGCACGACTTCACCGACAACATCGTGCATCTGGTGCTGGCGCGCCTGCCGGACGCGCCCGCCGGCACGCGCGGCATCTCGCTCTTCCTGGTGCCGAAGTTCCTGGTCAACCAGGACGGCTCGCTCGGCCGCCGCAACGACGCCTTCTGCGCCTCGATCGAGCACAAGCTCGGCATCCACGGCTCGCCCACCTGCACCATGATCTACGGCGACGGCTTCGTCGAAGGCGAGGAGAAGGGCGCGGTCGGCTGGCTGGTCGGCGAGGAGAACCGCGGGCTCGCCTGCATGTTCACCATGATGAACAACGCCCGCCTCGCCGTCGGCATGCAGGGCGTGGCGGTGGCCGAGGCAGCCTTCCAGAAGGCGCTCGCCTATGCGCAGGAGCGCCGGCAGGGCCGCGCCGAGGGGGACGCGGGCGAGGGCATGAGCCCCATCGTGATGCACCCGGACGTGAAGCGCACGCTGCTGACCATGCAGGCGCTGACGCAGGTGGCGCGCTCGATCTCATATGCCTGCGCCCACGCGCTCGACATGGCGCGCACCGCCGAGGGCGACGCGGCCCGCCACTGGCAGGAGCGGGCCAACCTGATCACGCCGCTCGCCAAGGCCTTCTCCACCGACATCGGCGTCGACGTCGCATCGATGGGCGTGCAGGTGCATGGCGGCATGGGCTACATCGAGGAGACGGGCGCCGCGGCGCTGCTGCGCGACGCGCGCATCGCGCCGATCTACGAAGGCACCAACGGCATCCAGGCGATCGACCTCGTGACGCGCAAGCTGCCGCTGTCGGGCGGCGGGCAGGTCGCCGGCTACATCGCCGAACTGAAGGCGGACGTGGAGGCGCTGCGCAACTCCAACCTGCCGGGGCTTGGGCGTTCCGCCGACCGGCTGGAGGCGGCGGTGGCCGATCTGGAGACGGCGACGGCGTTCCTGCAGAAGGCGCTGGCGGAGGGCCGCACGAGCGAGGCGCTGGCCGGCGCCACGCCCTATCTGCGGCTGTTCTCGCTGGCGGCCGGCGGCGCCTACCTGGCGCGTGGCGCTGTGGCGGCCAATGGCGGCCGTCGCGCCGCGCTCTGCCGCTTCTATGCCGAGAACATCGTTTCGGAGACGGCGGCGCTGAAGGATCCGGTGGTCGAAGGCGCGGAAAGCCTGGCAGCGGCCGATTTCGCCTGAGGGGGGACAAATGAACGAACACGTCATCGTCGAGCGCCGCGGCGCGGTGCAGGCGATCCGCATGAACCGGCCAGACAAGAAGAACGCGATCACGCGCGCGATGTATGCCGCGATGGCGGCGGCGCTCACCGGCGGCGACGCCGACACCGAGGTGCGCTGCCACGTCATCCTCGGCGTGCCGGGCGCGTTCTCCTCCGGCAACGACCTGATGGATTTCCTCGCCATCGCGCAGGGCGGCGACGGCGGCATGGAGGTCTACGACTTCCTCGTTGCGCTGGCGACCGCGCAGAAGCCCGTCGTGTCGGGCGCGGACGGCATCGCGGTCGGCATCGGCACGACCATCCACCTTCACTGCGACCTCACCTTCGCCACCCCGCGTACCCTCTTCCACACGCCCTTCGTCGATCTCGGGCTGGTGCCGGAGGCCGGTTCCAGCCTGATCGCGCCGGCGCTGCTCGGCCGCCAGCGGGCCTTCGCGCTGCTCGGGCTGGGCGAGGGGCTGCCGGCGGGTGAGGCGCTCGCCGCCGGGCTGATCCATCGCGTGGTCGCTGAAGCCGACCTCGAGACGGAAGTGTTCGCGGCGGCCGAGAAGGTCGCCGCCAAGCCGCCCGAGGCGCTGAAGATCGCCCGCGACCTGATGCTGGGCGACCGCAGCGCGCTGGTCGAGCGCATCAGGGAGGAGGGCGCGCATTTCCGCGCGCGGCTGAAGTCGGACGAGGCGCGCAACGCCTTCATGGCGTTCATGGCGCGCAAGAAGTAGGCGGCGCGGGCGCGACGCGATGCGCCCGCGCGGACATGCGCCGCGCAGCTGACAGCGGGTCTGGAACGGAAGCACCGGGGAAGGTCACGAGGTGTCGGGCGCGCGCACGGGAATGAGCGCGCCGGACGCGGACGCCGCGAGCTTCGAGAGGGTGGCGAGGATGCCCGATGCCGGCAACCGGCAGGCCCCAGAAGCGAACCACGAAGCGAACCCCGGCACACACCCCGACGCGACCCCGGAAGGTGCCCACGGGGCGGCAGTTTCGTCGCCGGTCCGCCCGCGCCGTGCGGAAAGGCATCCTGCCTGCCGGTCGAGTTGCCGGGCCAGCGCGCGCAGGCCGGCGGCCAGACGCATGGCGTCGCGCGGGCCGGCGCCTGCCGGCACGACCGGCCACGGCGCGGACGGCGCGCCAGGGCTGTCAGTGCCGCCGGCAACGAGATCGCGCGCTGCCGCCTCGGCATGCCGCAGGACCCACAGGACAAGGCTTCGCACGAGGGGCGAACGGCCCGACGCGCGCTCGGCCAGAAGCGCGAGCGCCGAGAGCAGGGCGACGATGCGGCCGAGTGCGGCCCGTTCCTCCTCACGCTTCCAGTCCATCGCCGCCTCTCCGTTGGTTGACGGGACATTGTGCGGCAGGCGCGGAGGGTGTGGACAGGATTTCCGATCATTGCTGACAGATGCTGACAAGGCGACGTGTCCAGCCATGCCCGAGGAGCGATCTGGAGCGGCGATTGTAGGGCGGGCAGCGGACTGGCGGCTTGTGGGGGCAGCGTGTGGAAAAGCGGTTATTCAAGTGACCGCCGCACCATGACCCCAAAGCGCCTTCATAGCCATCGCTGCGGTTCTCCGCATCATTACTCGACGACTCGAAACCTGGCATTCTTTCTAGCGCTCCACCGAATTCGGGGGCCAGTACTGCCTAAGAACCTCCAGCCGGTGGGTCGTGGCCGAAAGTGGCGTCCAGCTAGTAGGAGGTAGTCAAGATAGTCGTTCGATTGTCTGCAGATGCCTAAGTATCACGTGCAAAAGGACCACGTTCCAGTTGAATATTTTTGAACACGAACCGATATTCTTGGTGCGGTTACAACGATAGAAGGGGGGCGAACTTGAAGCTCATCGAGGCGCACGCGACCAACTACCGGAACATCATCGACGCTGATCCTGTCGAGATCGGTCAGACGACCTGCCTTGTGGGAAAGAACGAGGCGGGGAAGTCCGCCTTCCTAAAGGCATTGGAAGGCATCCGATCTACCGATCCCGACTTCAACGAATACGCCAAGATAACCAACTACCCTCGCCGGATGCTGTCCCAGTATGAGTCGGATTATGGCGACGGTCAGGCTCGGGTGATGCGCACCAAATGGAAACTGGAGCCCGGCGATTTCGCGGCAATCGCGGCAGTGTTCGGAGCCAAAGCGCTGAGCGGCGGTGAGATCACGATTAGCAAGTCCTACGAACAGACCAATACGACTTGGGACGTGCCGTTCGTCGACAAAGCAGCACTCGACCACCTCGTCGCCAAGCACGGGCTCACTGACGAGGACCGGGCCGTTCTGGGTACGGCATCGACGACCGAGAGGGCGGCAGAGGCGCTCGAGAGCCTAGCAAGTCGGACTGCATCGCAGCAGGGGTTGCTTGATACCATCACCAAGTTCCGAAAGAAGTCGGCATCCCTCAAGGCTATCGACATCCTGAGCGAACGGGCGCCGAAGTTCATGTACTTCTCGCACTATGACCGGATGAGCGGCGAGCTTTCGATCAACAAGCTAGATGAAGAAACAAGAACAACCGGCCGATGTCGAGCGGCGACCGCGTGTTCCTCGATTTCTTGGAGTATGCCGGAACTACCCTCGACGACTTGGTGAAGACGACGCAATTCGAGGAACTGAACGCCAAGTGCGAGGCCGCCGCGCTAAAGATCACGGACCAGATATTCGACTACTGGACCCAGAACGACGAACTCAAGATCAAGGTCGTGCTGTCCGAGGGTAAGTCGGGCGACCCGGTGCCGTTTAACGCCGGCCCTGTTGCCCGCGCGCGTGTGGAGAATAGCCTGCACGGGGTCACCGTACCGTTCTCCGAAAGGTCTGCGGGCTTCATCTGGTTCTTCTCGTTCCTAGTGAAGTTCGCCCAGATCAAGAAGAGCCACGGAAACGTCATCCTGCTGCTCGATGAACCTGGCCTGCCGCTGCATGGCACGG
>JAEYRU010000284.1 GCA_023435335.1 Pseudomonadota bacterium | reverse complement strand
GATCGCCGGCCTGTTCGGCCGCTCGATCGGCGCCAAGGCGTCCGAATATGTCACCTCCGGCCTGCTGGTGATCTCGGCGGTTCTGTCGTGGGTCGCCTTCTTCTCTGTCGCCCTCGGCGATTCGCAGCTGTTCACCGTCCCCGTGCTGCGCTTCATCGAGTCCGGCGCGCTGCAGGCGAGCTGGGCGCTCAGGATCGACACCCTCACTGTCGTCATGCTGGTCGTCGTGAACACGGTGTCGGCGCTGGTCCACATCTATTCGATCGGCTACATGCACCACGACCCGCACCGGCCGCGGTTCTTCGCCTATCTCAGCCTGTTCACCTTCGCCATGCTGATGCTGGTGACGTCCGACAACCTCGTGCAGATGTTCTTCGGTTGGGAGGGCGTGGGCCTCGCCTCCTACCTGCTGATCGGCTTCTGGTACAAGAAGCCTTCCGCCAATGCCGCGGCGATCAAGGCCTTCGTGGTGAACCGCGTCGGCGACTTCGGCTTCCTGCTCGGCCTCTTCGGCGTGTTCGTGCTGTTCGGCTCTGTCGACTTCAACACTATCTTCGCCAACGCCGCGAGCTTCGGCGAGGGGGCCGCCGAGGGCGAGGCCGTGATGAATTTCCTCGGCTATGCGCTGAACCCGGCGACGGCGCTCACCGTCGTATGCCTCCTTCTCTTCATGGGCGCGATGGGCAAGTCGGCGCAGGTGCCGCTCCACACCTGGCTGCCGGACGCGATGGAGGGTCCGACCCCAGTCTCCGCCCTCATCCACGCCGCTACCATGGTCACCGCCGGCGTGTTCATGCTGGCGCGCCTGTCGCCGATCTTCGAGCACAGCCACACCGCGCTGCTCGTCGTCACGTTCATCGGCGCCTTCACCGCCTTCTTCGCGGCGACGGTCGGCCTCGTGCAGAACGACATCAAGCGCGTGATCGCCTATTCCACCTGCTCGCAGCTTGGCTACATGTTCGTAGCGCTGGGGCTCGGCTTCTATTCCGCGGCGATCTTCCACCTGTTCACGCACGCCTTCTTCAAGGCGCTGCTGTTCCTCGGCTCCGGCTCGGTGATCCACGCCGTCTCCGACGAGCAGGACATGCGCAAGATGGGCGGCCTGCGCAAGCTGATCCCGACCACCTACTGGATGATGATCATCGGCACGATCGCGCTTACCGGCGTCGGCATCCCCGCCACCGTGATCGGCACCGCCGGCTTCTTCTCCAAGGACGCCATCATCGAGGGCGCCTTCGCCAGCCACAGCGCCATGGCCGGTTTCGCATTCACGCTGCTGACGATCGCGGCCGTCTTCACCAGCTTCTACTCGTGGCGGCTGATCTTCATGACGTTCCACGGAAAGCCGCGCGCCTCGGCCGACGTCATGCACCACGTGCACGAATCCCCGCCGATCATGCTGGTGCCGCTCTTCATCCTGGCGGCCGGCGCTCTTGCCGCGGGCTTCCTCTTCCACGACTGGTTCATCGGCGAGCACTACGCCGAGTTCTGGAAGGCCTCGCTGTTCACGCTCGACGACAACCACATCCTGCACGAGTTCCACGAGGTTCCGTTCTGGGTGAAGCTCGCGCCGTTCGTGGCGATGGTCGTTGGCTTCCTGGTGGCGTACCGCTTCTACATCGCCTCGCCGGAATCGCCCAGGCAGCTCGCCGCGCGGCACCCCGCGCTCTACCAGTTCCTGCTCAACAAGTGGTACTTCGACGAGCTCTACGACTTCCTGTTCGTCAGGCCCGCCATGCGCCTCGGCCGCTTCCTGTGGAAGCGCGGCGACGGATGGTTCATCGACGGCCTGGGGCCGGACGGCGTGTCGGCGCGGGTCATCGACGTGACGCGCAACGTGGTTCGCCTGCAGACCGGCTATCTCTACCACTACGCATTCGCCATGCTCATCGGCGTCGCGGCTTTCGTGACCTGGATGATGCTCGGGAGCTCATTCTAGACCATGACCGACTGGCCTATCCTCTCGACCGTCACCTTCCTGCCGCTGGTCGGCGCGTTCCTGATCCTGCTGATCCGGGACGACGGCCGCGCCGCGCGCCGCAACATCCGCAACGTCGCGCTGCTGACGACCACGTTCACCTTCGTGCTGTCGCTCTTCGTGTGGGGCGGCTTCAACGCGTCCGACCCCGGCTTCCAAATGGTGGAGAAGCTGGACTGGCTGGATTCGGGCATTTCCTATCACGTGGGCGTCGACGGCATCTCCATGCTGTTCGTCATCCTGACGACCTTCCTGATGCCGCTCTGCATCCTCGCCTCGTGGGAGGCGATCGACAAGCGCGTCAAGGAATACATGATCGCCTTCCTGATACTCGAGACGCTGATGATCGGCGTCTTCACGGCGCTCGATATCGTTCTCTTCTATGTCTACTTCGAGGCCGGCCTCATCCCGATGTTCCTCATCATCGGCGTGTGGGGCGGCAAGCGCCGCATCTATGCCAGCTTCAAGTTCTTCCTCTACACGCTGCTCGGCTCGGTGCTGATGCTGCTCGCCATCATGGCCATGTTCTGGCAGGCCGGCACGACCGACATCCCGACCCTGCTCAACCACGATTTCCCGCCGCAGATGCAGACCTGGCTATGGCTGGCCTTCTTCGCCTCCTTCGCCGTGAAGATGCCGATGTGGCCGGTCCACACCTGGCTGCCCGACGCCCACGTGGAGGCGCCGACCGCGGGCTCGGTGATCCTGGCCGGCTTCCTGTTGAAGATGGGCGGCTACGGCTTCCTGCGCTTCTCGCTGCCGATGTTCACGGAAGCCTCGCTCTTCTTCCAGCCGCTGGTCTTCACGCTCTCCGTCATCGCCATCATCTACACCTCGCTGGTGGCGCTGATGCAGGAGGACATGAAGAAGCTGATCGCCTACTCCTCCGTCGCCCACATGGGCTACGTGACCATGGGCATCTTCGCCATGAACGTCGAAGGCGTGCAGGGCTCGATCTTCCAGATGCTGTCGCACGGCCTCGTGTCGGGCGCGCTCTTCCTCTGCGTCGGGGTGATCTACGACCGTATGCACACACGCGAGATCGCCGCCTATGGCGGGCTCGTCAACAACATGCCGAAATACGCGGTGGTGTTCCTGATCTTCACGATGGCTAATGTCGGCCTGCCCGGCACCAGCGGCTTCGTCGGTGAGTTCCTCACCCTGCTCGGCATCTTCCGGGTCAACACCTGGGTGGCGCTGTTCGCCGCGACCGGCGTCATTCTTTCCGCCGCCTACGCGCTCTGGCTGTATCGCCGCGTGATCTACGGCGTGCTCTCGAAGGAGAGCCTGAAGAACCTGCTCGACCTCTCGCCCCGCGAACGCGCGGTGATCTACCCGCTGGTCGTGCTTGTGATCTTCTTCGGCGTCTACCCTGCGCCCATCCTCGACGCGACGGCGGCTTCGGTCGATGCGCTCGTCAACAAGGTTTCGCTCACGCTGGAGGCGGCCCAGACCGCCGCTCTGGCGGGGCAATAGGAAAGGCCGGATCAGGAAATGTCGGCGGAACTCTCCTTCAGCCTCTCGCTCGCCACGCCGGAGCTCATCCTCGCGCTGGGCGCGATGGCGCTGCTCATGATCGGCGTCTTCTCCGGTGCGCGCGCCAGCAACACCGTCACCGGCCTGTCCGTGGCGCTGCTCGCGGCCGTCGGGGTGTGGATGCTCTTCTTCCCGGCCGACGGCGCTGCCTTCAACGGCGCCTTCGTCAGCGATTCCTTCTCCCGCTTCATGAAGATGCTGGCGCTGATCGGCTCGCTGGTGACGCTGGTCATGTCGGT
>JAEYRU010000317.1 GCA_023435335.1 Pseudomonadota bacterium | reverse complement strand
CCCATCTCGAAGACCATCAACGAGAAGGGCCTGATCGGCGCCGCCGTGCTTTCCGGCAACCGCAACTTCGAGGGCCGCGTCTCCCCCGACGTGCAGGCGAACTACCTCGCCTCGCCGCCGCTGGTGGTCGCCTATGCGCTCGCCGGCACGGTGACCAAGGACCTCACCACCGAGCCGCTCGGCGAGGGCAAGGACGGCAAGCCGGTCTACCTGCGCGACATCTGGCCGACGACGCAGGAGATCCAGGACTTCATCGCCAAATACGTCACCCGCGACCTCTTCGCGCGCAAATATGCCGACGTCTTCAACGGCGACGAGCACTGGCGCGCGGTGCAGGCTCCATCGGGCCAGACCTATGCCTGGGACGACAAGTCGACCTACGTGCAGAACCCGCCCTATTTCGCGGGAATGGAGGCGAAGCCGCGTCCCGGCGGCGACATCCGCGGCGCGCGCGTGCTCGGCCTGTTCGGCGACAAGATCACCACCGACCACATCTCGCCCGCCGGCTCCATCAAGGCGGCCTCGCCCGCCGGCAAGTACCTCACGGACAACGGCGTCGCCGTGGCCGATTTCAACCAGTACGGCACGCGGCGCGGCAACCATGAGGTGATGATGCGCGGCACCTTCGCCAACATCCGCATCCGCAACCACATGCTGGGCGAGAACGGCAAGGAGGGCGGCTACACGATCCACTATCCCTCGAAGGAGGAGATGTCGATCTACGACGCCGCCATGAAGTACCAGGCCGAGGGCGTGCCGCTGGTCATCTTCGCCGGCGTCGAATACGGCAACGGCTCCTCGCGCGACTGGGCGGCAAAGGGTACCAACCTGCTCGGCGTCCGCGCCGTCATCGCCGAGAGCTTCGAGCGCATCCACCGCTCCAACCTGGTCGGGATGGGCGTCATCCCCTTCGTCTTCGACGAGGGGCTGAACTGGTCGATCCTCAACCTCAAGGGCGACGAGACCGTCACCATCGAGGGGCTGGACGACATCCGCCCGCGCCAGAAGATGGTGGCGAAGGTCACCTACGCCGACGGCACGGTGAAGGACGTCCCCATCCTCTGCCGCATCGATACGCTCGACGAGCTCGACTACTTCAAGAACGGCGGGATTTTGCAGTACGTGCTGCGGGATTTGGCGGCGTAAGGCCGCCCCGCTGCCACAAAGAAGAAGGGCCCGCGAGGGCCCTTTTTCACTCAACCTGTGCGGCTGCCTCAGTTGGGCTTTCCGAATGGGGAGCCCTTCGACGACGCCGGCGACGATGCCGTTGGCGGCGATCCGGAACGGGAGGCCTTGGAAGAGGCCGCGGCCGACGACGATTTCGGCGCAGTCGACGAAGAACCCTTCACCTCCTCCGCCGCGTCCCTGGCCGAGTGTTTGACCTCGTCGACCGCCGCCTTGACCACCGAAGCGGCCTTGTCGACGATCGGCTTGTCACCCGGTATCAGCCCCTGGTCGTCGGCCTCTTCCTTCGCCGCCTTCGTTGCACGGCCGGCAACGTCACGGGCCTTCTCCATGCCGGCCTCGACGGCATGCGTGGCCTTGTCCTTCAGCCGGTCGCTCGCCTTGCCCAGGTACTCGTCCTCGACCTTCGTGGACGGCAGCGTAGCTCCGATAGCGGCCCCGATTGCGACGCCGAGCGCACCCACGATGAGCGGTTCGCGCTCCAGAAGGTCCGCGAACATGTCGCCGGACCGCCGGCCGAAGCGCTGGGCCTCGTCGCGCATGTCGTGCATGGCCCGCCTTGCGCCGTCGCCGGCCCAGTGCGCGTATTCTTCCGCGCTTGCCCCGGCCTGATGCGCCATGTCGCCGGCTTCGCTCGCAGCCGACCTGACGGCAGAAGCGGCCCGGTCGCCGGCGTCCCGCACAGTATCGGCGGCATCGGAGAGACGACCTCCCATGCCCGATCCTTTGCCGGACGATGGGGCGGACGGTGAAGATGCACTCGCCCCCGAGCCGCGGGCGCCACCGGGGGAAGTTCCTTCCCGCAAGGCATGCGACCGGCCGTCCTGACCGAAGAGCTCGGCCTGGTTGTAGAGCCCGTCGTCATGCGACCGCCGTTCGCGGTTGCGATTGTGGCTGTCCGGATAGCCCTTGCCGGCCATAAGCCAGGCCATGCCGGCGCCAACCATCGCGAGCGCCAGCGGGTTGTCGCGAACCTGGCCCTTGAAGTTGTGAAGCATGGCGGAGGCGTCGGAATGGCGGAAATAATTCATCATTTCGTCGATGAGCTGCCCGGGCGTGAGCCGTTCACGCAGGGCCTCCGCCGTCTCGGCGATCCTGGCGCGTTCCTGTTCCGCCTGGTGTTCCAGCTCGGCGGGTGAACTACCGTTTTTCATCGTACCACTCCCTTCGCCATCTGGACGTCCCGCTTGACCTGTTCGGCCGAACGATCCGGCGTCAGCTCTTCAACAGAAAGGTTCGAAGTTCCCCGCTTGACCAGCAAAGCGCCGATCACGGCAACCACCACGCCGACCAGCAGCGAGGCCCAGCCGGCCCCGAGGCCGGCATTAGCGAGCGCTACGATCAGGGCCTGCAGCAGCACCAGTAGCGCCGCCAGCAGGAAGACGGCGCCGGCGGCGATCTCCATCGCGCCCTTGCCGGCTCGGTTGACGCTCTCGCGCAACTCGCTCCTGACGAGGGCGGTTTCGGTACGGAACAGGCTGGTCAGCTGGGTCACCAGGTCCGTGATCATGTCCGGAAGCGACCTGTGGTCTTGCCGGGTGTTGGTGTCGTTCATGTCAGCCTCCCGTTCTCATCGTGGTGGATGCCGAAGAGCCTGGGCGCGCCGACTTGGCGGAAGTGGCGGGCGCCGTCGCCCCAGCGCTCGCTGAGGGACCCTGTGGGGAGCGTGCGCCTTGCCGCTGTCTCTGCGGGGCGCTGCTTCCCGCAAATCGCCCGAGGGCGAAGCCCGTCAAAACGCTGCCGGCGATGAAGGCCATCGGGTTGCTCCGTCCGAAGTCCCTGATCGCGTCCACGATCTCGCCGGACGAATTCCGCTGCAGCGCCTGTGACATGCCCTGCAGACCGCCCGCGGCCTGGTCCATCAGGTCGGCGACCATGCCGGGCTGCTTCTCCGACAGCTTGTCGCTCGCAGCGCGGATGGCCGAGGCGAATGCGTCGAGTTCTCCGGAGGTTTCGTCCTTCAGCCTGTCGCCTTGTGCTTCGGCTTCATGCTGCGCCGCGCTTGCCGCATCGGCGCCGACATCCTTGGCGGCCGACCAGGCCTCGCCCGTCAGGCGCTTTGCTTCCGCCTTTTCTTTCTTCACACGTTCCCCGATGTCGGCCACCGGCTTGCGGGCGTCGGACGTGGAAGCTTTCTTTTCTGTGGCCATTTTTCGCTCCTATGCCATGCCGAGAAATGACAGGATCGCCAGAACCACGACGATCAGGCCGATGACGTAGATGATGGAATTCATGTGGCGTTCCTTTCGCCTAAAAGCGTCCCTTGCATCCACAACCGCGACCAGATGCACTTGTTCCGGCTTGGTTTCTTTTCATGACGGCTAGCGGGCCTTGGCCAGCAGACGCCGATGCATCGCGGCCATGGCGCAAGGCTTTCCGCCGCGCTGGACGTGCCGCGGCGCGCGCGGTTGCGCTACCGCTGGCAGGAAACCGGAGCCCGCCAATGCCGCTGACCGTCCGCCCGCTCGAACAGTCCGACCGCGCCGATTGGCGCCGCCTGTGGACCGGGTACCTGGAGTTCTACGAGACGAAGGTGGCCGAGGAGGTCTACGCCACGACCTGGGCGCGGCTGTTCGATCCCGGCGAATACGAGCCGAAGGGCTGGCTGGCGCTGCTCGACGGCCGCCCGGTCGGCCTGGTGCACGCGATCATGCACCGCACCTGCTGGGCGACAGCCAACAACTGCTACCTGCAGGACCTCTATGCCGACCCCGACCTGCGCGGCCAAGGCGTCGGCCGCGCGCTGATCGAAGAGGTCTACCGCTATGCGCAGGCGGCGGGCGCGGGCCAGGTCTACTGGACGACCAACGCCGCCAACGCCACGGCGCGCCGGCTCTACGACCGCATCGCCGACGACACCGGCTTCGTGAAGTACCGGCGCTTCCTGCCCGCCTGAGCGGCTAGCGCCGCATGTAGAGCCACAGCGTGGTCGGCGCGAGCAGCGCCGTCAGCACGACCGGCGCGACGAGCGCCAGCGCGACCTGCTCGAGGCTCGCCCCGCCGCCCATCAGCCCGCGCATCGCTGTCGTCATCAGCGTCACCGGGTTGACCTCGACGAAGGCGCGCAGCCAGTCCGGCATGGTGGCCGGGTCGACCATGATGTTGGAGGCGAAGACGATCGGGAACAGGAAGGTGAAGCCCAGCGTCATCACCGTGGTCGGGGTGCGGATGAGGAGCCCGAGCACGATGAACACCCAGCCCATTCCGAAGCCGATGGCGACCAGCAGCGCAAAGGCCGCGACCACGCCCGGCACGCCCGCCTCGGGCCGGTAGCCGAGGATCAGGCCGATGGTGAGGATGATGCCGCCGGCGATCACGTGGCGCAGTATGTCGCCCACCATCAGGCCCGCGAACGGTGCGAGCGGCCAGATCGGCAGCGAGCGGAAGCGGTCGAACAGTCCCTTGCCGAGGTCGGTCGACAGGCCCATGCCGGAATAGACCGCGTTGAATACCACCGTCTGCACCAGGATGCCCGGCAGGAAGAACTGCAGGTAGTCGCCCGGCGTGCCGGCCAGCGCGCCGCCGAACACGAATGTGAACAGCAGCGTGAACATGATCGGCGTCATCACGAGGTCGAACAGCTGTTCCGGTACGTGCCGGAACTTCAGCACCGCGCGCCAGCCGAAGACGAGCGCGTTGGAGAGCGCCGAGGGCGCTGCCGGGCGGGCGACCGGCTCCAGCCGGCCGAGCGATGTGGACGTGGCGTCGTTCATTGCGTGTCGCTCCCCTCGCGCGGTTTTCCGGTCAGTGCGAAGAACACCTCCTCCAGGCTGGGCTGGCCCATGGAGAAGTCGGAAAGCTCGATTCCCGCCGCGGCGAGCTCCGCGATCGCCTCGTTAGCGGCGCGCGCCGTTCCGGCCATCACCGAAAGCTCCGCGCCCTCGGCGCTGCGTTGCACCGGGTGGCCGAGCCGCCGCTCCAGCATCGCCGACGCGGCGTCGAGCCGCGCCTGGTCGGCCAGCGCCACATGCAGGAATCCGGAACCGGTCGCTGCCTTCAGCTCGCGGCTGGTGCCTTCGGCGATCTTGCGGCCGTGGTCGATCACGGCGATGCGCGAGGCGAGCTGGTCTGCCTCCTCGAGATACTGGGTGCTGAGGAGGATGGTGACGCCCGAGCCGGCCAGCCCGCGGATCATCGCCCACACGTCCTTGCGCGCGTTGGGATCGAGCCCGGTGGTCGGCTCGTCGAGGAAGAGCACTCCCGGCGTCACCACCAGCGAAGCCGCGATATCGAGCCGCCGGCGCATGCCGCCGGAATAGTTCTTCACCTGCTTGCGCGCCGCGTCGGACAGCCCGAACGCGGCGAGCAGATCGTCCGCGCGGGTCTTGGCCGCGCGGCCGCGGAACCCCCACAGCCGCGCCAGCAGGATGAGGTTCTCGCGCCCCGTCAGGTCCTCGTCGAGCGAGGCGAACTGGCCGGTCATGGCGATCGAGGCGCGCACCTCCTGCGGCGCCTGCACGAGGTCGTGGCCCATCACCGTGGCGGCCCCGGCGTCCGGTCGCGCCAGCGTCGCCAGCATGCGCATCAGCGTCGTCTTGCCGGCGCCGTTGGGGCCGAGGATGGCGAAGATCGTGCCGCGCGGCACGTCGAGGTCGACGCCGTCGACAGCCCGCACCTCGCCGAAGCTCTTGGCGAGCCCGCGCGCCGACACGGCGAGCGGCATGGCGTCCGGAGCGATCCTTGCGCTCATGGCTGTTCTGTCCGGTGCGGTCGAAACGTCGTTCATGGCTGTCGGTCCGGCTGTCGCTGGCGGGCGGCATGCACTCCGGCGGGCGGCCCTATATCAGGTCTGGCGCAACGCGGGCAGCGCCGGCGCAATCTCTGCTGACATCCCGCGCCCGCAGGCTGCCGGATGAGGGGCGTGCAGATAACCGGCGGTCGCGGCAAGGCAAATGGACCAAACCCGGGGAAAGGCCGGACCAGAAGGCCGGCCGCATCACTCAGGGGCGAGCCGGGTGATGACGATCCGCGTATCGCGGCGCAGCGACCCGGCGACGAGCCTGGCCTCGAGGGTGACCTCCCGCATCAGCCCGGGCGTCAGATCGTAGACGGCGACGCCGCCTTCAATGGCCTCGATGCCGCCGGCAATGGCGCTGTCGACCATCGCCTGCACCTTCGCCCGGTCGGCGCCGGCGGCGACCCGCGCTGCTAGGCCGGCGAGCTGCGGGCCGAGCGCCTTCGCCGCCGCGGTCCTGTCCGACGATATGCGCCAGACATGCAAAAGGTCGTCGCTGTTCTCCAGCTTTCCTCCGTAGGATTCGAGGGTCGAGCCGCTCACCGGATAGAAGGCGGGCAGTTCGAGCCCGTTGACGGTCGTCAGGGAGCCGTCCTTCGCGAAAGCCCGCAGATAACCCGTCCCCGTCACCCAGAATGGCCGCATGACGCCGGTGACGCCGTCGGGCCCGAAGCCCGGGAGAGCGGCGCGGATGGTGGAGGCCGTCGCCGCGTCGGTGAGCGCCGGGAGGCGCCGGTTCACGCGTTCGCTGATCGCCGGCCAGTCGACCTCGACCGGCACGCCGGCGTCCAGCATCTTGAGCCGATGGCTTTCGCCCTCGATCGCCTTGGCGATCAGGTAGAAGGGATCGCGCCCCGCGCCCTCGAGATCGGTCACCTTCCGGAGCGTGAACGTCCCGGCGAGCAGATCCGGCGGTTCCCGGCCGGCTATGCGGAGGACGATCTCGTGTTCCCATCCGACACTCGCCTTCGCGCCCGCCAAATCCTCATCGTGCCTATACTCGATGCGATAGACGATGTCCGTATCCAGGGGAGGAAAGAAGCCGAGCCGCAGCAGTCCGTCGTCCTGAGCCCGCGCGGCGGGGGCGAGCAGCACGAGGAACATCAGGGCGACGCATGCTCGAAACGTCATGGCGGGTTGCCTCGTCCGGGCCCGCGGAGGACGGGCATGTGCGGGGATTACCTATCGGAAGCGGTCTGCTGTCAAGCGGTGGCGTCCTGCTTCCCGCCGGCTCCGGCTGCGAAGGCGAAGGCCTGCTCGCGCTCGTGCGGCGCGAAGACCCGCAGCTCGATCTGCGGCAGCAGCGCGCCGAAGGTTTCGGCGGCCGACTTGAGGAAGCCGTCCGCGGCGATCATCGCCATCCGGGGAAACCGGTCCCATTCGCCGAGATATTTCAGCTCCGCCCGGAAATCCTCCGCCACCGCGACGAGCGTCATGCCGTCGAGCCGCGTCACGTCGGTCACGATGCCGATCGTTTCGTGATGCGCGAGCTTGTCGTCGAGCTCGCTGACGAAGGTCTGGATGTCGTCGCGGGTCAGCCGCCCTTCCGCGCGGGCGGCGAGCACATGGACCGCGGCCGGTTCGAAGGTGATCATGCGGCACCTCCTTCAACACCCGCAGTCTCTCACAAACGGCGCCCGCTGGCGAGCACACGCTCGCATCTTCCCGCGGCCGGCCGGCTTCGCTAGAAGGGGCCATGTTCATCCCCTTCTTCCTCGAGCTGAAAGCCGCCCGCGTCCCCGTCAGCCTGCGCGAGTTCCTCTCCCTGCTGGAGGGCATGGACGCGCGACTGGTCGAGTACGACGTTGAGGGCTTCTACTATCTGGCGCGCGCCGCGCTGGTGAAGGACGAGCGCCATATCGACCGCTTCGACCGCGTTTTCTCGCACGTCTTCCGGGGCGTGGAGGCGGTGTCCGGCGAAGGCTCCGTCGACGTCGCCAACCTGCCGGAGGAGTGGCTGCGGCGGCTGGCCGAAAAGCACCTCACCGAAGAGGAGAAGAAGCTGGTCGAGGCACTGGGCGGCTTCGAGAAGCTGATGGAAACGCTGAAGAAGCGGCTGGAGGAGCAGCAGGGCCGTCACCAGGGCGGCTCGAAATGGATCGGCACCGCCGGAACCTCGCCCTTCGGTGCTTACGGTTACAACCCCGAGGGCATCCGCATCGGACAGCACGAGAGCCGTCACCGCCGCGCGGTGAAGGTGTGGGACAAGCGCGAGTTCAGGAACTTCGACGATTCGGTCGAGCTCGGCCCCCGCAACATCAAGGTGGCGTTGAAACGGCTTCGCCGCTGGGTGCGCGAGGGGGCCGACGAGGAGCTCGACCTGCCCGGCACCATTCACGCCACCGCCGAGCACGGCTATCTCGACGTGCAGACGCGCCCCGAGCGGCGCAACGCGGTGAAGCTCCTGATGTTCTTCGACGTCGGCGGCTCGATGGATGACCATATCCGCGTGGTGGAGGAGCTGTTCTCGGCCGCCCGCGCCGAGTTCAAGCACATGGAATATTTCTACTTCCACAACTGCCTCTACGAGGGCGTTTGGAAGGACAACCGCCGCCGCCATTCGGAGGTGATCCCGACCTTCGACGTGCTCCACAAATACGGTCCCGACTACAAGGCGATCTTCGTCGGCGACGCCTCCATGAGCCCCTACGAGATCGCCTATCCCGGCGGATCGGTGGAGCATTGGAACGAGGAGGCCGGCAACGTCTGGCTGGCCCGTGTTCTCGCGCAATGGCCGAGCGCGGTCTGGCTCAACCCCATCCAGGAAAAGCACTGGGGCCACACGCACTCGATCGGCATGATCCGCGACCTGTTTTCGCAGCGCATGTTCCCGCTGACGCTGGCGGGGCTGGAAGCCGCGACCAGGACGCTGTCGAGGAAGCACTGACGCGCTCGTGATTTCCGGCCTGCTGGCGCGGCGCGGCGCCGCGGCCTAGATATGCGGGACGACGAAGGAGTATCGCCATGCAGGACCACGTCTTTCCGGTCACCCGCACCGACGCCGAATGGCGGGCCATGCTGACCCCCGAGCAGTATCAGGTAATGCGCAACCACTGCACCGAGCGCCCGGGCAGCTGCGCGCTGCTGCACGAGAAGCGCGCGGGCACCTTCTCCTGCGTGGGCTGCGGCCAACCCCTGTTCGAGTCGACGCTGAAGTTCGAGAGCGGCACCGGCTGGCCGAGCTTCAACGATCCTGTGCCCGGCTCGGTGGAGACGACGACGGACCGCAGCTGGGGCATGGTGCGCACCGAGGTTCACTGCGCCCGCTGCGGCAGCCATCTGGGTCACGTGTTCCCCGACGGCCCACCGCCCACGGGCCTGCGCTACTGCATCAACGGCGTGGCCCTGAACTTCGAACCGGCGGCCGGCTGAGCACGGATCTGCGCGAGAGACCCGGCGCTGGCAGCGCCTGCGCTCAGGGCCTTTGATCGGCATCAATGCGACAGGTCCCGTTTCTGGGCATCTCCGCTTCAGTCGTCCTTCCCCGTGGGGAGGGTCGCCTGGAGGGAACCAGGATGAGCACCTTCTGGACAGGTTTGTTGGCGGCGGGCGCCGTGATTGTGGCGATCGCCCTCGGGTCGGGTTACTGGCTGCAGCGGCGGATCAATGCGGACATCGTGACCCCGATCACGGAAGCCAATCCGGGCGGGACGGGGGGCACCGCGCTGATCGTCTACCAACCCGGCCTCAGCGATTTCCAGGCGAAGGTGACCGCCGCTTTCGGCGAGGGGCTCGTCGAGGGTGGCTGGCGCGTCCTCACCACAACCGCGAGCGACCAGGCGCCATCCGTGACGACGGACTACGATGTCATCGTTCTGGGCGCGCCGGTGTACGGCGGAGTTCCCGGCAAGCCGCTCAGCCGCTATATCGAACGCGTGGCCGATTTCGGCGGCAAGCCGGTGTACGTCCTGTTGACCGCAGCTGGCGACGCGGCGCCGGCGATCGAACACACGAAGCAGGCGGTGGCGGGGCACAACGGCCGTCCCGTGGGCAGCCTGGGTCTCACCACGAACAGACCCAATGACGCCGCGAACGAATTCACCGGCTCCAATGCCGAACGGGCCGTGCAGATCGCGCGGCGCGCAGGCCGGACGCTGCAGCTCCCGGCCAGCTGAGATGCGCGCCGCGTCGGATGATCGCCGTGCCACTGCTGGCTTGCTGGCGCTCCTGCCGCAGATTCTCACCGGGTTGCGCCTGCTTGGCGCTCCCCTGATCTGGTGGCTGGTGACGAATTTCGCGCCCGGGGCCGCCCTCGTCGGCCTCGCCCTTGCGATGATCTCGGATGCGGTCGACGGCGCGCTGGTCAGGCGATTTGGCGTCCCGTCGCGCGCGGGGGCCTATTTCGACGTCACCGCGGATTTTGCCGTCATCGTGGCGGCGTTCGGCGCCTTTGCCTGGATCGGGATCTACCCGTTCTGGCTGGTTGGATTGATCGGCCTCGCCTTCGTGGCGTTTCTTCTCACCTCGCGCCTGACGCCGTCGATCTACGATCCCGTGGGCCGCCATATCGGCGGCATTCTCTACGTTGCCGCCTTCGCAACCCTGGCGCTTCCCGACATGCTGGCGCAGCACACGATCCTGTGGGCCGCGACGGGGGCGCTGGTCATTACGATAGGCGCTCGGGCCGTCCACACGCTGGCCGCGTTGCGCCATCGCTGATTCTTCACGCGCACCCTTGAAAGCCTCTGCCCTGACGGCGGGGCTCAGACCATGCCGAGCGCGGCCTTGTAGAGGTCGAGGATCGCCTCCTCTTCCTGCCTTTCCGCCTGGTCCTTCTTGCGCAGCCTGATGATGGTGCGCACCGCCTTCGTATCGAAGCCGGTGCCCTTCATCTCGGCGAAGACTTCCTTGATGTCGTCGGAGATCGTCTTCTTCTCTTCCTCGAGCCGCTCGATGCGCTCGATAAAGGCGCGCAGTTGCCCGGCGGCAACTGTCTGGGCGGTCTCGCTGGTGATGTCTTCGGCCAAGGCTCTTCTCCTGGAAATGGCGGCCGCGACTCGGGCGCGCGGCAGGGTCGAGCCTCGATTGCCCGACGCCCGCGAAGGGGTCAAGCCGGACGGCGCGCCGGGATGTGAAAAGCGGGGATGAGGCTCAGTGCTGCTCGGGGCGGTTCAGTTCGAACGCGGCCTGCTTGTCCGGTGAAGCTTCCGTCTGGTTTTGCGCCCGCCATTCCTCGTAGGGCATGCCGTAGACGATCTCGCGCGACTGCTCCTTGTCCATGGCCACCCCGGCGGCGTTGGCCGCGTCGCGATACCAGTTGGATAGGCAGTTGCGGCAGAAACCGGCGAGGTTCATCAGGTCGATGTTCTGCACGTCCCCGCGCTCGCGCAGATGTTCGACCAACCGTCGGAAGGCTGCGGCCTCGAAGTCGCGCTTCTGTTCCTCGGTGAGATCGATCATGGTCCAACCTCCATGGAAGGCACGGGCCCGGTCCGCGAGCCCAGCCGCTTAACCTCGTGGATATCGGGCCGCGCATTGATCGCGTCAAGCATCGGCGCGAGCCGCCGCGCCCATGTCTCCTGTCCGGCGGCGTCCGCGATCAGGTCCTGGCGGATCTCGATGAGAGCATGCGCGAAACCGTTGACGATGCAATGCCGGTACATCGTGTCCCCGCGCAGCGCACCGTCATAGGGCTCGTTGTCGCCGACGACGAGCTCCGGGTCGGCGCCAAGCATCTCCAGCAGCGGCGCGACCGCGCGGGGGTCCTTGTCCCACAACACACCGACGTGCCAGGGTCGGTCCAGTCCCTGCATGCGCGGCGTGAAGGAGTGCACCGAGAACACGAAGGGCGCGTGCCCGCTGGCCGCCGCCACCGAGGCGACCATCGACGAGACCGCGTCGTGATACGGGCGGTAGAACAGGTCGAGGCGCTTTTCACGTTCCTCCTCGCTCATCGGATAGTTTCCCGGCACGATGGTGCCGTCGTAGAGCTGGCGGATGAGAGTGGGATCGTCCTCGCCGCGGTTGGGATCGATGAGGAGCCGCGAGAAATTGGCCAGAACCGCCGGCGCGCCGGTGAGCGCGGCCAGTCGGCGCGTCACGCCTTCCACGCCGATGTCGTATGCGATGTGGCGCTCGAATTCGGACGCCGGCAGACCGAGATTGCCGTATTCCTGCGGCAACTCGCGACGCGCGTGGTCCGCCAGCAACACCAGTCCGCGCTCGCGCGCGCCTTCGACGATTTCGAACGGGGCAAACAGCGACGTGCGGGTCATGGCGGCGAAGCAGGGCGGGGATCGGCGGGCGGCTCCGTCCTTTTCCATGATGAGTACGCGTGGCGCAATGCCGTTCTTTGGTCAATCTTGCATCGCAAGTCGCCGGCGAACCGTCACCGCGGCTGCGCCCGGCGCGCCGAAATCCGTTAATCGATTGAAGCGCAACAGCCGCCGCGTTGACAGTGGCGGTGAGTTTGCCGAAAAGGGCTGACAACAATGCTGATTTTAATGGCCTGGGTGTCGAGGATGTTTTCTGCGCGGAGGCTGCGCCTGCCAGCGTGGGTTGCGTTGCTGGCCGCCCCCTTTGCCGGGGCCGTCCTTGCAACTCCCGCGCTTGCCGACTTCCGCGTCTGCAACGCGACGCAGAACCTGGTGGGCGTGGCGATCGGCTACCGCGCCGGAACCGGCTGGATCACCGAGGGCTGGTGGCACGTCGAGGGCTCGACCTGCAAGACGCTCATCGAGGGGGCGCTGTCGTCGCGCTATTACTACCTCTATGCCGAGGACGCCGAGCGCGGCGGCCGCTGGGAAGGCCCGGTCAACATGTGCGTGGCCGAACGCGAGTTCAAGATCGCAGGCGTCAACGACTGCTTCGCGCGCGGCTTCCAGCGCGCGGGCTTCCAGGAATACGATACGGGTGCACAGTCGAGCTGGATGGTCCAGCTGACCGACGGCCCCGCGGAGGATGGCGCCGCCGCCATCACCGGAGCAGGGTCTGAATGAGACGCAGCCGCAAGGTCAAGATACTCGCCACGTTGGGGCCGTCTTCGTCCGACGAGGAGATGATCCGCAAGCTCTTCGAGGCGGGCGCGGACCTGTTCCGCATCAACATGAGCCATACCGACCATGAGCTGATGCGCACGCTGGTCAGGCGCATCCGCAATGTCGAGGCGCAGGTCGGCCGGCCCATCGGCGTCCTTGCCGACCTGCAGGGGCCGAAGCTGAGGGTCGGCACCTTCGCGAAGGGCGCCGAAGAGCTGACGCTCGGCCAGTCCTTCACGCTGGACGACAGCCCGCAGCCGGGCGACGGCAGCCGGGTTCATCTTCCCCATCCCGAAATCCTGCGCGCCGTTCAGCCGGGCGACCGGCTGCTGATCGACGACGGCCGGCTGCAGCTGCGCTGCGAGGAGACCGACGGCAGGGCGTTGCGCTGCGTCGTGGTTGCCGGCACGAAGATTTCCGACCGCAAGGGCGTCAGCCTGCCCGATACCGACCTTCCGGTGGGCGCGCTGACCGAAAAGGACCGCAAGGACCTCGATGCCGTGCTGGCGACGGGGGTCGACTGGATCGCGCTTTCCTTCATCCAGCGGCCGGAGGATCTGGCTGAGGCGCGCAAGGTGGCGCGCGGGCGCGCCGCGCTGCTCGCCAAGATAGAAAAGCCTCAGGCCGTCGCGCGGCTGGCTGAGATCATCGAGCTTTCCGATGCGCTGATGGTCGCGCGCGGCGATCTGGGCGTGGAGATGCCGCTGGAAGCGGTGCCTGGTATCCAGAAGCAGATCACGCGCGCCTGCCGCCGCGCCGGCAAGCCGGTCGTGGTGGCAACCCAGATGCTGGAATCGATGATTTCCGCTCCGGTGCCGACGCGCGCCGAGGTTTCCGACGTCTCGATCGCCGTCTTCGAAGGCGCCGACGCCATCATGCTGTCGGCCGAGAGCGCCGCCGGTCAGTATCCGGTCGAGGCGGTCGCGATGATGAACCGCATCGCCGAGCGCGTGGAACAGGATCCGACCTATCCGACCATCATCAATGCGCAGCGCAGCGAACCGGAGGCGACGGGCGCGGACGCCATTTCGCTCGCCTCGCGCCAGATTGCGGAGACGCTGAACCTCTCGGCGATGGTGAGCTATACGGCTTCCGGCGCGACTGGCCTGCGCGCAGCCCGCGAGCGTCCCAAGACCCCCATCATTGCGCTGTCGCCGGTGGTCGAAACCGCCCGCCGGCTGTCGATCGTGTGGGGCATGCATTGCGTGGTGACCGAGGACGCCAGGGACCTCGACGACATGGTCAACCGGGCCTGCCGGATCGCCTATGAGGAGGGTTTCGGCCGCCCTGGCGATCGCATCATCGTCACCGCGGGCGTCCCGCTCGGCACTCCGGGCGCGACCAACATGCTGCGCATCGCCTATATCGGCTCCGACGGCCAGGGCGGCATCTGACGCTCAGTCAAGGTGCATCAGGCGTCGTAGCCGGCCACCATTGTCTTGGAGTCCCAACCCTCGCCGGACGAGACGAGGCAGGAATTGCCGTCGGTTCCGGTGGCGATGATCGTCCACGTTCCTGCCGCCGACACGAAGATCTCGAGCACGGCGTTGCGGTCGACCACGCCGACGGCCTGCGGCGCTTCCTTGAACTGCTCGGTCAGGGAACGCACGATCTCGTCGCGGTTGCCGCACAGCGGACCGCTCTGCGTGGCCTGCGCTTCCTGCATTGGAACGTTCTGGGCTTGCAAGGAAATGGTGGAGGTCAGCATGATGCCCGCCGCGGCGGGAATGACGCCAAAATATTGGGACAGGGACTTCATCTCTTCGTCTCCTCATGCCACGACCGGCACGAGCGACGATGACGTCGCACTAGCCCCGGCGGCGCGGCTGTTTTCGCATTCGGGCCAAACGCTGCTCCTTCGCGATCGGTCGTGAAATCAAGACTTCAGAGCGACGGGGAGTTTCATCACAGTTTGTTGACGGCCCGAAACGCAACGGGATGGAACAAATCCGCAAAGGTTCGAAACCCGCAGCGGATATTCGGTGCGTTCGGCCGTACTGAAGCCGGCCGGAAGCGCGCGGTAGGCGCTTCCGGGATGCGCTCCTCTCCGGCTAGTTCATCGTGGGGATGACGAACTCGGCACCATCCTTGATGCCCGACGGCCAGCGCGAGGTGACCGTCTTGGTCTTTGTGTAGAAGCGGAAGGCGTCCGGACCGTGCTGGTTGAGGTCGCCGAAGGACGAGGCCTTCCAGCCGCCGAAGGTGTAGTAGGCGATCGGCACCGGGATCGGCACATTGACGCCGACCATGCCGACCTGCACGCGGCTGGCGAAATCGCGGGCCGCGTCGCCGTCACGCGTGAAGATCGCGACGCCGTTGCCCATCTCGTGGTCGTTGGCGAGCTTGATCGCGTTCTCGTAGGTGTTGGCGCGCACGACCGAGAGCACGGGACCGAAGATCTCCTCCTTGTAGATCTTCATGTCGGGCGTGACCTCGTCGAACAGGCAGCCGCCCATGTAGTAGCCGTTCTCGTAGCCCTGCATGGTGAAGCCGCGGCCGTCGACCAGCAGCTTGG
>JAEYRU010000314.1 GCA_023435335.1 Pseudomonadota bacterium | reverse complement strand
GCTACGTGGTCGAGGGGCTGCAGGAGCGGGGGGCCGTGTTCGTCGAGGAACTCGACGAGATACCCGCCGACCACAGGCACTGTCCGGTCGTGTTTTCCGCCCACGGCGTGCCGAAATCCGTGCCGGCCGACGCCAGGGCGCGCAACCTGTTCTATCTGGATGCCACGTGTCCTCTCGTATCCAAGGTGCACAAGCAGGCGATGCGCCACGCGCGGCTCGGCCGCCATGTGCTGCTCATCGGCCATGCCGGCCATCCCGAGGAGATCGGGACGATGGGCCAACTCCCGCCCGGCACGGTAACCCTGGTCGAGACCGAGGAGGATGCGCGGCGCATAGCGCCTCCCCAGGCGGGTGAACTCGGCTACGTCACCCAGACCACCCTCTCGGTGGAGGACACGGCGGGCGTCATCCGCGTGCTGGAAGATCGTTTTCCCGAACTGCGCGCGCCGGCTGCCGAATCGATCTGCTACGCGACCACCAACAGGCAGGACGCGGTCAAGGAGGCGGCGCCGGGCGCCGATCTCTTCCTCGTGGTGGGCGCCCCCAACTCGTCCAATTCGCGCCGCCTGGTCGAGGTGGCCGAACGGGCCGGCGCCAGGCGCGGCCTGCTCGTCCAGCGCGCCGCCGAGATTCCGTGGGCCGATATCGGCGGCATCCGCATCCTCGGCCTGTCGGCGGGTGCATCCGCGCCGGAAATCATCGTCGACGAGATCATCGACGCGTTCCGCGAGCGGTTCGACGTGAAGATCGAGCTTGCGGTCACAGCGGAAGAGACGGAAAACTTC
The DNA here is from genome assembly GCA_023435335.1 of Pseudomonadota bacterium. GTDB lineage: Bacteria > Pseudomonadota > Alphaproteobacteria > Rhizobiales > Rhizobiaceae > RCIO01. Next base: position 7,295 of record JAEYRU010000314.1, on the reverse strand, counting down.
CCCGTGAACCGGGAATTGCGCGACGTGCAACTGACTGGCGGCGACATGGCCTTCGTCAACGGCGGGGCCTGAGGGGATTCATGGCGGTCTATACCGATATCAGCGAGCGCGAGCTCGGCGCCTTCCTGCGGGACTACGAGATCGGCGAGCTAACGTCCTACAAGGGCATCGCCGAGGGCGTGGAGAATTCCAACTACCTGCTCCACACGACGACCGGTCCCTACTTCCTGACCCTTTACGAGAAGCGCGTCCGCCTCGACGACCTGCCCTTCTTCCTCGGCCTGATGCGGCATCTGGCCGACAAGGGCGTGCGCTGCCCGGTGCCCATTGCGCGAGGGGATGGTGCCGTGCTGGGCGAACTGGCGGGCCGGCCCGCGGCGATCGTCAGCTACCTGGAAGGCATGTGGCCCCGCCGGCCGACCGCGGAGCATTGCCGGGCCGTGGGCGCGGCGCTGGCGGCCATGCATCTCGCGGGCCAGGACTTTTCGATGCGGCGGCCCAACGCCCTCACCGTCGATGGCTGGCGGCCGCTCTGGGAGAAGGCACGCGCACGCGCCGACGAGGTCGAGCCCGGCCTTGCAGCCGAGACCGAGGCCGACCTCGACCATCTGGAGGCGAACTGGCCGGCGGAGCTGCCGTCCGGCGTGATCCACGCCGACCTTTTCCCTGACAACGTGCTGTTCCTGGCCGGCGAGCCCGGCTTGATCGATTTCTATTTCGCCTGCACCGATTTCCTCGCCTACGACATCGCGGTCTGCCTCAACGCGTGGTGCTTCGAGCGCGATCATTCGTTCAACCTGACCAAGGGCACCCAGCTGTTGCGCGGCTACGCTTCCGTCAGGCCCATCTCGCCCGCCGAGGCCGACGCGCTCCCGGTGCTGGCGCGAGGCGCGTCCGTGCGTTTCATGCTGACGCGGCTCTACGACTGGCTGAACACGCCGCCGGGCAGCCTGGTGGTGAAGAAGGATCCGCTCGAATACCTGCGCCGCATGCGATTTCACCGGCAGGTGCGCTCGGCCGCCGAATACGGGCTCTCCGCCCGGGAGACGGTCGGTTGAAGTCGGTCGAGGTGTTCACCGATGGCGCCTGCTCGGGCAATCCAGGCCCCGGCGGCTGGGGCGCGATCCTTCGATACAACGGCACGACGAAGGAAATGCACGGCGGAGAGCAGCTGACGACCAACAATCGCATGGAGCTGATGGCCGCCATATCCGCGTTGAATGCGCTGAAGGAGCCGTGCGACGTCGACGTCTACACCGACAGCAAATACGTCATGGACGGCATCTCCGGCTGGATCCACGGCTGGAAGCGCAACGGGTGGCGCACCGCGGACAAGAAGCCGGTCAAGAACGGCGAGCTCTGGAAGGCGCTCGACGAAGCGCGCCAGCGTCACACCGTGCGCTGGCACTGGGTCAGGGGGCACGCCGGCCACGCAGAAAACGAACGGGCCGACGAGCTGGCCCGGCTCGGCATGGCGGAGTTCAAGCCGCAGAGGAAAACGGCCGGGGGCGAGCCGGCGGAAGCCGTCGCACGCCGTCCGAGTCGGAAGCCGGCGCGCTAGCACCGGCCGCCGCGATTAGGTCAGAGCTGCTCCAGGATACGCGCCGCGCCGCTGGCTTCCACGCCGCGCTGCTCCTCGATGTTCAGCGTCGTCACGACGCCGTCCTTCACGATCATCGAGAAGCGCCGCGAGCGCATGCCCAGGCCGCCGGCGCTCATGTCGATTTCCAGCCCCAGCGCGCGGATGAAGGTGCTGTTGCCGTCGGCGAGGAAGTCGATCTTGCCCTCGCCACCCGAAAAGCGCGCCCACGCCCGCATGACGTGGTGATCGTTGGTGGCGACCACTGCGATCGCATCGACGCCCTTGGCGAGGATGGCGTCACGATTCTCCAGGAAGCCGGGAAGGTGGCTGCTACTGCAGGTCGGCGTGAATGCGCCGGGCAGGCCGAACAGGACGATGGTCCTGCCGGCGAAATACTCGCCGGTGCCGACGTCCGCGGCGCCATCGTCGGTGACTCGTTTCAGCATGGCCTCGGGAAGCTTCTCGCCGACGGAAATGGTCATGGGGAATCCTGTGCTGGAGGAGGGATGGTAGGCGGGTTTATAGGCCGCCCAGGCCCGGTGGCAAGACGCAGTGCTAGGGGCCAACGCTGATCGTGCCGGTCACCGCTTCTTGCCCCGACACGAGCGTGTAGCCGACCTCTTCGGCCGCATCGTCCGAGGTTGAAAGGATGGGTACGCGGAACACAGCGGGTCCGTCCCCGGCAGCCCTTTCTGCCATGCCGAACATGCGGTTTTCCGTCGATGCCAGGAACAGGTCGGAGGGACCGTCGGCCGGCAGTTCGGCCTCGACGATCATGCTGTCGCCGCTGACCTCCGCATCGAGGATGCGGAAGCCCGGGCGCGCAGCTTGGGGAAGGGCGGCGAACGCTGTCTCGACGACGTTCTCGTGCTCCGCATTCGCCCCGCTTCGATCGAGTTCTACCGAGAAGGTCGCCTGCACCGGAATGCAGATGGTTGCGCACACGCCGAGAAAGATGGCGAACTCCATCGGTCCGGCGGCCTGCGGGTCCGCCACGGTCAGCGCCAGCGAGACAGGCCGGTCGTATCCCGCCCAGGAGGCGTAGCCGTCGTCGTGGCGGCCGGGCGGCGGGAACCCGATCTCCACCACGCCGGCTTCGCCGCGGACGCTCGCCGCGACGGCAGGTGGTACCCCGGCGTCGCCGGGGTCGCGCCAGTAGGTCTTCCAGCCGGGTTCCAGATCGACCTGCAGCGCGCCGCGCAGACGACCGCGCTCGTCCGGGTTTGCGGACAGCACGATGCGCACGGCCGCGCCCTCCACCTTCGTCCATTCGCTGGCCGCGGAGAAGGCGATGCCGCTGCCGGAAAGCAGGAAAGCTGCTGCCACTGCCGGGAGGCAAAGCGTCTTCATAGGTGGTTCCTTAGGCCCAACCGGAGGGTGCAGGCAACGCACGTTGGACCGCACGGGGTTCATAAAACTGTGACGACGCTGGAACACGCGATGCCCGAAGTGTCTTTCACGGCGGGTGGAAACGAGTTACCGTTGTCGACATGGACCTGCTTCGCGGAAGCAAGCGCGCAGCCCTCACCGAGGGCTACCTGGAAGATCAGTTCCTCATCGCCATGCCCGGCATGAAGGACGACCGCTTCGCGCGCTCCGTCATCTACATCTGCGCCCACAGCGAAGAAGGGGCGATGGGCCTCATCATCAACCAGGCGCAGGACCTCCGCTTCCCCGACCTCCTGGTCCAGCTCGGCATCCTCGACGAGCGCGAGGCGATCAAGCTGCCGCAGCCGACGCGCGATTTCATCGTGCGCCATGGCGGGCCGGTGGACCGCAGCCGCGGCTTCGTCCTGCATTCCGACGATTACATGGTGGAATCGTCGATGCAGGTCTCCGACGAGGTCTGCCTGACCGCCACGGTGGACATCCTGCGCGCCATTTCGACGGGCCATGGTCCGCGTCATGCGCTGATGGCGCTGGGCTACGCGGGCTGGGGCGCCGGCCAGCTGGAGAGCGAGATCGCAGAGAACGGCTGGCTGACCTGCCCGGCCGCCTCCGACCTGCTCTTCGATTCCGACATCGAGCGGAAATACGACCGGATTCTTGCCTCGATCGGCATCGACCCGACGCATCTGAGCCATTTCGCCGGCCACGCCTGACGGCCAGGCAATAAGACAGTAGGACAATAAGGCAGTAAGTGGGTGGGTGAGCGCGAATAGGTTCGCCCAGTCTGCCGGATAGAGCCCGCAATTCCCCTATTGCCTTACGGCCCTATTCCCCTACCGCACTAGGCCTGCGTCAGCGGGTACTGTTCCTTGAGCAGCCGCAGCGTGGCCTCGGCCGGCAGCGGCGGCCCGAAGGCGAAGCTCTGCACATACTCGCAGCCCATCTGGCGCAGCTGCAGCGCATCGCTGTCGTCGGTGACCCCTTCAGCGACCACCGACAGGCCCAATTCGTGCGCCAGGTTGACCATGGATTTCAGCAGCACGTCGCGCTTGGGGCTGGTGTCGTCGATGAAGCTCTTGTCGATCTTGATCGTGTCGAACGGAAAGCGGGTCAGGTAGGAGAGCGACGAATACCCGGTGCCGAAATCGTCGAGCGACAGTCCGATGCCGAGATCGGCCAGCCGGTTGAGCACATGCGTCGTCTGCTCCGGGTTGTCCATCACCAGCGATTCGGTCAATTCCAGCCGGAAGCAGCGGGGGCGGATGCCGGAGCGGGCAAGCACCGAGGCCACGTCCGTCACGAGATCGCGGCGGATCAACTGCCGGCTCGACAGGTTGACGGAGACCGACAGCGGCACGTCCCCGATCTGTTTCTGCCAGCTTTTCAGGTCGTCGGCCGCGCGCTGCATGGCGAAATGGCCGAGCTGCACGATCAGCCCGCAGCTTTCTGCGATCGGCACGAAATCGCCGGGCGGAATGGTCCCGCGCCGCGGGTGGTCCCAGCGGATCAATGCCTCGAAACCGGCGATCGACTGGTCTTCGAGCCGCACGATTGGCTGGTAGGCGAGCGTCAGCTCGTTGCGTTCGATGGCCCGGCGCAGGTCCGATTCGAGTTGCAGGCGGTCGGTGCCGACGGAACGGAAGGCGGGGCGGAATGGCTCGATCCGGTCGCCGCCGAAGCGCTTGGCCTGGTGCATGGCCAGTTCGGCGTCCTTGATCATGTCCTCCGCGTTCACCTGCGTCGTCGTCCACGAGATCAGCCCGATCGACGCGGTCAGCACGATCTCGCGCTTGGCGAAGGTGATGGGCGAACGGATCGCCTGCTTGATGGCGGCGGCCACCGCCGCGATGCGCGCCGGCTCGTCTTCCGAGAGCAGCAGCAGCGCGAACTGGTCGCCCGAAAACCGCGCCAGCGAGTCCTGCGGCTTGATCAGCCGGTGCAGGCGTCGCGCGATGGTGAGCAGGATCGTGTCGCCGGCGGAGATTCCGAGGCTGTCGTTGACGTTCTTGAAGCGGTCGACGTCGATGACGAAGACGGTCGGCCTGATCCTGTCGTCGCCCTTGGCGAGCGTGATCATGCCTTCCAGGCGGTTGAGGAAGAGCTCGCGGTTGGGCAGCCCCGTCAGGTTGTCGTGCACGGCGTCGTGCATCAGGCGCTCTTCGGCCTTCTTCTGCTCGGTCACGTCGACCAGCGTTCCCACGCAGCGGATGATCTCGCCGTCCGCGCCGATCACGGGGCGCGCCTTCAGCATGAACCAGTGGTAGTGCCCGTCGGCGCCACGCAGGCGGAACGACTGCGAAACGCGGCCGCGCCGGTGCTCCAGCACGACATCGAGCGTGGTGCGGAAGCGGTCGCGGTCGTCGGCGTGCAGCGCCGGAAGCCAGTTGCGGGCCGCGCCGTGCAGGCTGCCGGCAGGCAGGCCGAGCTGCCGGCTGATGTCGGGCCGCGTGACCACGCGGTCGCGCAGCACGTCCCAGTCCCAGACGCTGTCGCCCGACCCCGTGACCGCCAGCGCCTGCCGCTCCATGTCGGAGAACAGGCCCTGGTGCAGCGCGCCGCCGGCGAACGCGTGCTGCATCACTGTGAAGCCGATGAGCAGGATGATGAGGATCAGTCCGCCGCCCAGCGCGGGCTGCACGATGTCGTTGTCGAGCATGCCGTTAACCGTCATCCACGCGGCGCCAAGCCAGGCAAGGATCATCAGCCATGACGGAACCAGCATGATGGCGCGGTCATAGCCCTTGAAGCCCAGATAGACGATCAGGCCGAGGCCGACGACGGCGGTCAGCGCAAACGAGATGCGGGCGATGCCGGCCGCGACCGGCGGGTCGAAGACCGCGACGATGGCCAACAGCACCAGGCTCAGCATCCAGGCCAGCGCCCCGTAGCTGAAATTGCCGTGCCAGCGGTTGAGGTTGAGGTAGGTGAACAGGAACACCACAAGGGTCGCGGCGAGCGCAACCTCGGTGCCGGCGCGCCACACCTGCTCGCTGCCCGGCGTCATCTCGATGATGCGGTTGAGGAAGCCGAAGTCGATGGAGATATAGGCCAGCACCGCCCATGCAAGCGCCGCCGTGGCGGGGAACAGCGACGTGCCCCTGACCACGAAGAGAATGGTCAGGAACAGCGCCAGCAGGCCGGCGATGCCGATCACGATGCCGCGGAACAGCGTGTAGGAATTGATCGTGTCCTTGTAGGCCTCCGGATCCCACAGGTAGACCTGCGGCAGCCGCGGCGCGGCGAGTTCCGCCACGAAGGTCACCACCGTGCCCGGATCGAGCGTGACGAGGAAGACGTCCGCGTCGGCGCTTTCCTGCTGGTCGAGGGCGAATCCTTCGCTCGGCGTGATGGCGGCGATGCGCACCGCCCCGAGATCCGGCCAGATCATGCCAGACCCGGCGAGCCGGAAATGCGGGGCGACGATGAGCCGGTCGAACTGCTGGTCGGTATTGTTGGCCAGCGCGAACACGGCCCAGTCGCCGGTCGAGCGTTCGTCGTCGGCCGTCACCTCGATGCGCCGCACGATGCCGTCCGCGCCCGGCGCGGTGGACACCTGGAACGTGTCTCCCTGGTTGCGGTAGATCTCGACGGCGCGGGAAAGGTCCAGCGCCACGTCCTCGCGCGAGATCTTGATCGGTTCGACGGCATTCGCCGGTGCGGCGGCGAGGATGCCGAGCAGCATCGCGAGAAGCAGGGCGGCCGCCTGATTTATCCTTGTCGCCAATTCCTGGCCTCAGTCCGGTTTCCCTGGGCGCTCGTCGGCGACCAGCGCGTAGAGATAATGATCCTGCCAGATTCCATTGATCTTCAGGTAGGAATGAAGCAGTCCTTCGCGCTCGAATCCGGCTTTTTCAAGCACGCGTACGGACCGGTTGTTTTCGGGAATACATGCTGCCTCCAGCCGGTGCAACCGCAGCGTCCGGAAGCAGTGTCCGACCACCAGCCCGACCGCCTCGGCCATAAGTCCGCGCCCGGCGAAGCGCTCGCCCATCCAGTACCCGATATTGGCCGACTGCGAGACCCCGTGGCGGATGTTGCTGACCGTGATCCCCCCGGCCAGGGCGCCGGTCCCGGTTTCGAAGATGAAGAATGGCACTCCCGCACCGCTGGCGAAGTCGTTGCGGTAGCGCCGCAGCCGCTGCCGCCAGGCCGAGCGCTCCAGTTCGTCGCGCGCCCAGCGCGGCTCCCACGGCTCGAGGAAGGCGCGGCTCTCGTTCCGCAGCCTCGCCCACTCGGCGTAGTCCTTCGAGCGCGGCAGCCGCAGCATGACCCTCCTGCCCACCAGGACCGGTCCCGGCTGAACGAGAAAGGAAAATGAGAGCAT
>JAEYRU010000307.1 GCA_023435335.1 Pseudomonadota bacterium | reverse complement strand
ACCTTGCAGACCGCCCTTTTCATCGAACAGCTCCTGAACGGGCTTCAGCTCGGCGTCATGCTGTTCCTCATGGCGGCGGGGCTGACGCTGATCTTCGGCGTGATGGGCCTGATCAACCTCGCGCACGGCTCCCTCTATATGGTCGGCGCGTTCGCCTGCGCCGCCGTTGCGGCCTGGACCGGCTCCTTCTGGCTCGGCCTCGCCGCCAGCCTCGTCGCGGCCGCGGCCGCCGGCGCCGTCGTGGAACTCCTGGTCATCCGCCGACTGTACGGTCGCGACCACCTCGACCAGGTGCTGGCGACATTCGCACTGATCCTGATCTTCTCGGAAGGAACGCGCTGGTTGTTCGGCTCCTTCCCGCTCTATCTCAACATCCCGCCGCTGCTCTCTGGCGCGGTGTCGCTGCCCGGCGGATCACAATACCCGCTTTACCGCCTGGCGATCATCGCTGTCGGCGTTCTGGTAGCCATGGGACTTTACCTTTTGATCTCCAGGACGCGCCTCGGCATGCGAATCCGCGCCGGCGAGAGCGACCGCGAGATGATCGGCGCGCTCGGCGTCGATGTGGCAACGCTCTACACGCTGGTCTTCGCGCTGGGCGCGGCGCTCGCAGGGCTGGCGGGCGCGATGGTCGGTGCCATCCAGTCGGTGCAGGTGGGCATGGGCGAGCCAGTGCTGATCCTCGCCTTCGTGGTCATCGTGATCGGCGGCATCGGGTCAATCAAAGGAGCGCTGGTGGGCGCCGTTCTGGTCGGCGTGACCGACACGCTCGGGCGTTTCCTCCTTCCGCAGGTCTTCGGCCTGTTCCTCAATGCCTCGCAGGCAGGTCTGGTCGGCGGCGCGCTTGCCTCGATGCTCATATACGTCGTGATGGCAATCGTGCTGGCCGTGCGCCCGCGCGGGCTCTTCGCCGGACAAGGCTGATGAAAGTGGGCCGCGAGACGATCCTCAACATCGTGCTGGCGCTGGCGCTGCTGGCGGTTCCCCTCGCCGCCAGCTATTCGGGCCAGCAATTCTACGTGACGCTGGCAACGCGCGTCGCGATTCTGGGATTGGCCGCGGTGGGGCTCAACATAGCCCTCGGGCTCGGCGGCCTCGTGTCCTTCGGCCATGCGGCCTTCTTCGGCATTGGCGGCTACGCGGCCGGCATCCTTGCTGCCCATGCCATGTCCGGCGAGCCGCTCCTCTTCGGCCTGCCCGGCACCAAGCAGATGATCGTCATCTGGCTGGTCGCCATGGCTGCGAGCGGTCTGGCGGCGCTCGCCATCGGCGCCATCAGCCTGCGCACGACCGGCGTCTACTTCATCATGATTACGCTCGCCTTCGCGCAGATGATCTACTACTTCGCCATCTCCTGGCCGGCTTATGGCGGCGAGGACGGCCTGTCCATCGCCCTGCGCAACAGTTTTCCCGCCGTGAACACGCTGCGGCCGCTGCCCTTCTTCCTGATCTGCTACGCGCTTCTGGCAGCGGCGCTCGCCTTCTTCGTCTTCGTCAAGGGATCCCGCTTCGGCGCTGCGCTGCAGGCCAGCCGCCAGAACGATGTGCGCGTGGCGTCGGTTGGAATCGCGCCCTATCGGATCCGCCTCGCCGCCTTCGTCATATCGGGCATGATAACCGGGATCGCCGGCGCCCTGTTTGCTGACCTCAACCGCTTCGTCAGCCCATCGATGCTCTCCTGGCACATGTCCGGCGAACTGATCGTACTCATCATACTCGGTGGCGTGGGACGGCTGTTCGGCCCGGTTGTCGGGGCAGCGTTGTACGTCGTGCTGGAGTTCTGGCTGGGCGGCATCACCGAACGCTGGCAACTCTTCCTCGGCGTCGTTCTGCTCGGCGTGGTACTTTTCGCCCGTGGCGGCATCATCGGGCTGATCGCCGGAAAGGCGCGCCATGGCTGAGCCCATCCTGGCGATATCCGGCCTGAGCAAGAACTTCGGCGCCCTGAAGGCAACCGATCATGTCGATCTCGACCTGCGGCCCGGTGAAATCCACGCCCTGATCGGCCCCAACGGCGCCGGAAAGTCGACGCTCATCAACCAGATCGCCGGCACGCTCAGCCCGGACGCCGGTTCCATCGTGTTCGCCGGCGAGGACATCACGCCGCTGGGCGTCGCCGAGCGGGCCCGACGCGGCCTCGGGCGCACCTTCCAGGTCTCCTCGCTGGCACCCGAGTTCTCGGCGCTGCGAAACGTCATGCTGGCCGTGCAGGCCGTATCCGGGTCCAGCTTTCGCCTGTTCCGACCGGTCATGCGCGACCCCGGCCTGATCGAGCCGGCCATGGCCGCGCTCCACCGCGTCGGACTTGCCGGCCGGGCCAATATCGCTGCGGCGGAGCTGTCGCATGGCGAGCGCCGGCAACTCGAGATCGCGATCGCGCTGGCGCTCGGCTCGAAGGCGTTCCTGCTGGACGAGCCGATGGCGGGAATGGGTCCCGAGGGATCGAAGAACCTGACGGGCTTTCTCGACGGCTTGCGCACCGAGGCTCCCATCCTGCTGGTCGAGCACGACATGAATGCCGTGTTCGCGCTCGCCGACCGCATTTCGGTTCTCGTCTACGGACGGCTGATCGCGTCGGGCAGTGTCGCTGAGATCCGCGCCGATCCCGCCGTGCGAAAGGCCTATCTGGGAGACCACGCCTGATGCTGCTCGAGGTCGAATGTCTGGAGGCATCGTACGGCCCGAGCCAGGCCCTGTTCGGCGTCGATCTCTCCGTCGACGAGGGCGAGGTGGTGGCGCTGATGGGGCGCAACGGCATGGGCAAGACAACGACCATCCGCGCCGTCTGCAACCTGACGCCGCCTTTCGCCGGCGCGGTGCGCTTCGCCGGAACCGCGCTGAGAGGACTCGCCGCACACAGGGTCGCGCGTCTCGGCATCGGACTGGTGCCGGAGGGGCGCCGTTGCTTCCCCAACCTCACCGTGGAAGAGAACCTGATCGCGGCGGCCCGGCCGGGCAAATGGACCTTCGCCACGGCAACCGCCCTCTTTCCGCGACTGGCCGAACGGCGCGGACAGATGGCGCATTCGCTCTCCGGAGGCGAACAGCAGATGCTGGCCATCGGCCGCGCGCTGATGACCAATCCGCGGCTGCTGATCCTCGACGAGGCGACCGAGGGGCTGGCGCCGGTCATCCGGCAGGATATCTGGGCGGCGATCCGGCGCCTTAAAGGCGAAGGCGAATCGATCCTGATCGTGGACAAGACCCTGCCGGAGTTGCTGCCGCTAGCCGACCGCTGCACCGTGCTGGAGAACGGGCGCACCGCGTGGACGGGTGCGCCGGGCGAGCTCTCGACCGAGTTGCAGGACCGTTATCTCGGCGTCTGAGCAGCGGAGCATTGGAGGAAGAGATGAGCGGTAATCTGCGCACCCTGCATCCGGCCGGCTGGAAGCCGGCCAAGGGTTACGCCAATGGCGTGTTGGCGGAGGGCCGGACCGTCTGGCTCGGCGGCCAGATCGGCTGGAACGGCCAGCAGGAATTCGAGACCGACGATTTCGCAGGTCAAGTGCGGCAGGCGCTTGAGAACATGATTGCCATCCTTGCCGAGGCGGGCGGGCGACCCGAACACATCGTGCGGATGACCTGGTTCGTCATCGACAAGGCCGAGTATCTCTCGCGGCTGGCGGATGTCGGTGAGGCTTATCGTGCGGTCATGGGAAGGCATTTCCCGGCGATGAGCGTGGTGCAGGTGGTCGCCCTGATCGAGGACCGCGCCAAGGTCGAGATCGAGGCGACTGCAGTGTTGCCCTAGGCGGACCTCTCCATGTGCTCACCGACATCTGCGGGGCGCGAAAACCGCTCCCGGTCCTGAGGTTCCTATACCGCCCGCTCCAGCGCCGGCGCTGGAGCGACGGAACCGCGCACGACAAGGTCGACCTTCCACACCTCTCCCCGCGGCTCGATTTCTATGCCGGCGATGCGGGCCGCAAGCCGCTCGGCGATGCGGGCACCGGCGGCGCGGATGGGCGAGCGGGTGGTTGTCAGCGGCACGGGAAAGCCTTCCGGGTTGAGAAACTGGAAAACGTCGTCGTGCGAGATGAGCGAGACGTCCCGGGGCGCGGAGAGGCCCAGGTCGCGAAGGGCGCGAAAAATGCCCAGCGCCTCCAGCAGGCTGGAGCAGACGATCGCCGTCGGACGATCTGCCTGCCCCAGCAGTGCGCGAGCGGCGCGATAGCCGTTTTCCTCGGTCATCCCCACGGAATGCAGGTCCTGGTCGGCCAGTCGCAGCCCCGCGTCCGACAGTGCGCGGCGGAAGCCGCGCTCGCGGTGGATCGCGAAAGTCTGCGAGGTGTCGCCGTTGATCAATGCGATGCGCGTGTGCCCAAGCTGCACCAGAAGCTTGGCTGCGTCGTGGAACGCACCTTCGTTGTCGATGTCGACGAAGGGGTAGTCGAAATCGAGTCCCTCCGAGCGGCCGTGGACGATGTAAGGAAAACCCAGTTGCTCGAGCAGACGGATGCGACGGTCCTGCGGGCGCGGCGCCGACACGTAGACGGCGTCCACCTGCTTGTTGGCGACGACCCGCCGGTAGGTCGTTTCCTCGTCTTCGACGGTGGTGGGGCTAAGGGCCAGGTCGAGTTCATGCGTGCGCGCATAATCACCAAGCCCCGAGAGAAACTCGACGAAATGGGGGTCGATATCGACCATGGCGCCGGTGGGCATGACATAGCCGATCATCCCCGCCTTGCCAGTCGCCAGCCGGCGGGCGCTGGGGTTGGGGCGATAGCCGTAGCGCTTGGCCGCGGCCTCGACCCGGAGCCGGGTCTTTTCCGCCACCTCCGGATAGCCGTTCAGCGCGCGGCTCACCGTCGTCTGCGACAGCGACAGCATGTCGGCAAGCTGCTTGAGGTTCACCGCCTCCCTCCAAAGCGCTTTGATGGGGGCGCGCAGTCCTGCCGCCCCAGCCGACAAATGTAAGGCACAAGGAAGCGCCGACAAAGGGACATTTTGTGCTGCACTGCGACATTGGGGACCCGCATTGCAGAGAAAGCTATATCTAATCGATTTACCCAGGCCACCTCTTGACAGCCCTACGCTTTGGTGGCGAAGTGGGCGGCAGCCAAAGCGCTTTGGATTACCCATCGGGTAGTATTCTTTTTCCGGGCCACGGCGACGAGCGTGGAATGGAGGTTCCGGCTCGAGCGAATCTTGTGATCGATCCGAACGGGAGGACGTAATGAAGAAGACATTGATGGCGGGCATCGCCGCGCTGGTGTTTGCCGCCGGCGCCGCGCAAGCCCAGAACCTCACATTCCCGGTGGGCGAAGGCGCTTTCAGCTGGGACAGCTTCGAGGCCTTCAAGGAGGCGCACCCGCTGAACGGCGAACAGGTGACCGTATTCGGGCCCTGGCTCGGACCGGACCAGCAGCTCGTGGAGAGCGTGCTCGCCTATTTCGCTGCCGCTACGGGCGCGGACGTACGCTACACGGGCTCAGACAGCTTCGAGCAGCAGATCGTCGTCGACCTCGAGGCGGGCTCCGCCCCGAATATCTCGGCCTTCCCGCAGCCGGGTCTGGCCTCCGACATGGCCAAGCGCGGCTTCCTGACCGATCTCGGCCAGGAGACCTCCGACTGGGTGCGCGACAACTACGCGGCCGGGCAGTCCTGGGTCGATCTGGGCACCTATGAAGGCAGGGACGGGAACAAGGCCTTCTACGGCTTCCCCTACAAGACCGACCTCAAGTCGCTGGTCTGGTACGTGCCGGAGAACTTCGAGGATGCGGGCTACGAGGTTCCGCAGACGATGGAGGAACTCAAGGCGCTGACCGAGCAGATCGTCGCGGACGGCGAAACGCCGTGGTGCATCGGCCTCGGCTCGGGCGCGGCCACCGGCTGGCCGGCCACCGACTGGGTCGAGGACCTGATGCTGCGCCTGCATGCGCCGGAGGTCTACGACCAGTGGGTGAGCAACGAGATTCCGTTCGACGACGAGCGCGTCGTGGCGGCCATCGAGGAGTTCGGCTGGTTCGCCCGCAACGACGACTTCGTGGCAGGCGGCGCGGGCGCGGTCGCCTCGACGGACTTCCGTGACTCGCCGAAGGGCCTCTTCTCGTCTCCGCCGCAGTGCTACATGCACCGCCAGGCCTCGTTCATCCCCGCGTTCTTCCCGGAAGGAACATCCGTCGGCGAGGACGCGGATTTCTTCTACTTCCCGGCTTCGGCGGAAGCGGGCCTCGGCAACCCGGTGCTCGGCGCAGGCACGACCTTCACCATCACGAAGGACAGCCCCGGGGCCAAGGCATTCATCGAATTCCTCAAGACCCCGATCGCGCATGAGATATGGATGGCGCAGAAGGGCTTCCTGACCCCGCACAAAGGCGTCAACACGGATGTGTTCACCGATCCGACCGTGCGCAAGATGAACGACATCCTGCTCGAGGCGACCACCTTCCGCTTCGACGGGTCCGACCTGATGCCGGGGGCAATCGGCGCAGGCACCTTCTGGACGGGCATGGTGGACTTCGCCGGCGGCAAGGACGCCAAGGCGGTCGCGTCCGAAATCCAGCGCTCGTGGGCAGCGCAGAGGTAGGACGCTGCCGCAAGATCGGATCATCCGGGGCGAAACACGCCCCGGATGGTTTCCCGGGTCCTCGGCCCGGGGGTCTCTTGGGAGGGAACCATGCATCCGGCATTGCAGGGGCTGATCACGATCATCGTGGGGGTGGGCGGGTGTATCGGTTATTTCTACCTGTCCAACCAGCTGCTCGATAAGGTCATTTTCCCGGGCACGGGGCCGAACGCCGGGCGCAACATCAACCGCGCCAACCAGATCCGGCCCTGGCTGTTTCTCTTTCCGGCCATCTTCGCGCTCGGGCTCTATCTTGCCTATCCGGTCTTCGAGACTTTGCGCTTGTCGCTCACCGAGCGCGGGTCCGGCGCCTTCATCGGCTTCGAGCACTACCAGCGCATGGGCCGCGAATCGAAGTTCTGGGAAGCCCTGAGCAACAACATGCTGTGGCTGATCGTCGTGCCTGCGGTCGCCACAGCCGTCGGCCTGCTGGCGGCGCAGCTCACCGACCGCATCAGCTGGGGCAACATAGCCAAGAGCCTGGTCTTCATGCCGATGGCGATCTCCTTCGTCGGCGCCTCGGTAATCTTCAAGCTCGTCTACGACGCACGCGCGGCGGGACGCGAACAGATTGGCGTCCTCAACGCCGTCTGGCTTTCCTTCGAAGGCGGGGCCGGTTCCTTCATCTTCCTGCGCCTGCTGCCAGCGATCGCCCTGCTCGCCTTCGCGGCGCTCATGGCCTACGCAATCTACCTGGCGATGCGGGGGCTGATTTGGGGCGAGGCTCCTAGGGGCGGGTCCACATGGTGGGCCATCCCGTTGCGGATCGTGGTCGCCGGCGGCGCCGGGTGGCTGCTGTGGCTTTCGCTGCGCTCCACCGTGGCAGTCATGCTGGTGACGCTGCCCTATGGCGAGCCGCAGAACTGGCTCACGATACCCTTCTGGAACAATTTCTTCCTCATGGCGGTGCTGATCTGGATCCAGACCGGCTTCGCCATGGTCATCCTCTCGGCGTCGCTTCGGGGGATACCCGAGGAGACCATCGAGGCCGCCATCATCGACGGCGCCAACCCGTTCGAGATCTTCTTCAAGATCAAGGTACCCCAGATCATGGGCACCATCGTCGTCGTGTGGACGACGATCACTCTGGTCGTGCTGAAGGTATTCGACATCGTCTTCGCGATGACCAACGGCCAGTGGGAGACGCAGGTGCTGGCCAACTACATGTACGACAAGCTGTTCCGCGCCAACGACTGGGGCATCGGCTCGGCCGCGGCGATCGTCATCATGCTTCTGGTGACGCCCATCCTGATCTGGAACGTCTACAACGCGCGCAAGGAAATGCGCTGAGGGGAAGCCAATGTCGTCCTTCGCAGGCAAGAAATCGGGCCTGACCTGGGCCGTGCACATATCGGTCGCCGTGCTGGTCGCCCTCTGGCTGTTCCCGACCGTCGGGCTGTTCGTGTCGTCATTCCGCACCGCCGACCAGATCGTCACCAGCGGCTGGTGGAGCGCGCTTTTCACGCAGGAACAGAACCTCGTGCTTCGCACCGCCAACCCCTCGCAGCAGGCGCGCGAAGGCGACCTCTATATACTCCAAGGGAACCTGTTCGCGGGGAGCGGCGACGACGGCGGAGCGATTTCGGCCTGGGGCGTGTCCTCGCGCGCCATCGGAGAATATGCTCCGGGCGACACCGCGGCGCTTGGCGACGGGCAGATCACCGTGCAGGCCAATGGCGACTACCGGCTGGAGAGCCCTACCGAACTGACCGGCAGCCGCGGCCCCCGCGTATTCGCCACCGCCAGCGCGCCGCCGGAGTTCACGCTCGCAAACTACCAGCAGGTACTGTTCAGCGGCTCGACCACCGACTCGATGGGCAAGGCCTTCTTCAACACGCTCACGGTGACGATTCCGGCGACCGTGATCCCCATCGTCATCGCGGCCTTCGCGGCCTATGCACTGGCCTGGATGCGGTTTCCCGGCCGGGCGCTGCTGATCGCGGCGGTGGTGGCGCTGCTGGTGGTGCCGTTGCAGCTGGCGCTCATTCCGCTGCTGCGGCTGCATCTGGGCATCGGCATCGGCAAGGGCTATCTCGGCGTTTGGCTCGCCCATACCGGCTTCGGCCTGCCGCTCGCCATCTATCTGCTGCGCAACTACATGGTCGGTCTGCCGCGCGATATCATCGAGAACGCCAAGGTCGACGGCGCAACGGACTTCCAGATCTTCACGCGCATCATCCTGCCGCTTTCCTTCCCGGCGCTGGCTTCCTTCGCCATCTTCCAGTTCCTGTGGACCTGGAACGACCTGCTGGTGGCGCGGGTGTTCCTCATCGACGCGACCGGCGAAACCACGGTGATGACCAACCAGATCGTCGAACTGCTGGGCACGCGAGGCGGCAATTGGGAAATCCTCGCAACCGCCGCATTCGTGTCGATCGCGGTCCCGCTGGTCGTGTTCTTCGCGATGCAACGCTATCTCGTGCGCGGCCTGCTCGCCGGCTCGGTCAAGGGTGGATGATCATAAAATGCAGTCGGTTGCAGTTCTTGCCGGCACGGAAACACGCGCGCCCGCTCCGGCGGTTGACCGCGACTGGTGGCGCGGCGCCGTCATCTACCAGATCTATCCGCGCTCGTTCCAGGATTCCAACGGGGACGGCATCGGCGACCTGCGTGGCATCCTCATGCGGCTGCCGCATATCGCCTCGCTGGGCGCAGACGCGATCTGGATATCGCCTTTCTTCAGGTCCCCGATGCGGGACTACGGCTACGACGTGTCGGACTACAACGACGTCGACCCGATGTTCGGCACGCTGGAGGATTTCGACGCCGTGGTGGCCGAGGCGCACCGGCTCGGGCTCAAGGTGATGATCGACCTCGTGCTGTCCCATACCTCCGACCAGCACCCGTGGTTCGTGGAGAGCCGGGCCTCGCGCGACAATCCGCGCGCCGACTGGTACGTTTGGGCTGACGCCAGCCCCGACGGCACCCCGCCCAACAACTGGCTGTCGATCTTCGGCGGCTCGGCCTGGCAGTGGGATACTCGGCGCGAGCAGTACTACATGCACAATTTCCTGCAGGAACAGCCTGACCTCAACTTCCACAATCCGCAGGTGCAGGAAGCGCTTCTTTCCGCGACGCGTTTCTGGCTGGAGCGCGGCGTGGACGGGTTCCGGCTCGACACGATCAACTTCTACTTCCATAGCCAGGGCCTTGAGAACAATCCGCCGTTGCGGCGCGAGGATCGCGACTATTCGACGGCGCCCTCCGTCAACCCCTACAACTACCAGGATCATGTCTACGACAAGAGCCGGCCGGAGAACCTTGAATTCCTGCGCCGCTTCCGCTCGCTGCT
>JAEYRU010000269.1 GCA_023435335.1 Pseudomonadota bacterium | reverse complement strand
GGCGGTGACGATCTCGACCGGCCCGCGCACGCGCACCTGCCGGCGCAGGCTCTTCCAGTGGAAGCACAGCGCCGCCTTCATCGCGCCGAGGATCTCGCGGCCCTTGGCGCTCTCGAAATTGGTGTAGAAGACGAAGCCGTGCTCGTCGAAGCCCTTGAGCAGCACCATGCGCACATTGGGCAGGCCGTCGGCGTCGACGGTCGCCAGCGCCATGGCGGTGGGATCGTTGGGCTCGGACTTTTCCGCATCGGCCAGCCATTCGGCGAACAGCGAGTACGGCTCCGCCCGCTCCGCGAAGTCACCGACCGTTAACCCTGTTTCGCTCATAGTGTTTCTCTCGCGCTTTCTCGAACGGGGAGATTGCCGATTGCGACGCCGCGCGCAAGGCACAGACATGCGTCATGACAGGCACAGGCTGCCCGCCATGCGGCTTGCCGTGGTCCTGGCGGCAGCGGCCGTGGCTTCCGGTTGCGGCGGCGGATTCAGTCTCGACAGGTTCGGCGCGGACAAGTCGCTGACCACCAGTTCCATCGGCGGCAACGCCCGTCCCGACAGCCGCGCCTCCGACGAGGCGGCGATCAGCGCCACCATCGCGGCCTGGATGCCGGGGGTCATGCCGCCCGACACCGTTCCCTGGGTCAATTCCAACACCGGCTCGACCGGCGCCATCGAAAGGCTTTCCGACACGGTCGAGCGCGGACGGCAGTGCCGCAGCTTCACCGTCTCGCGGGAAAGCTTCGACGGCGTCGGCCGCTACCGCGGCAAGGCGTGCAGCGCCGATGGCGGCCTGTGGAAGGTGGAAATCCTGGAGCAGGGGTGACCACGTCCGGACTTGCCCGAACCTCTGGAATTTCTTCCTACGCAATCGCATATATGATGCGACTCGACATACAGATCGATCGACCCAATATCCGCCTACGGGGCCAAGGACTGCAATGCGCGATCCCTATGACGTGCTGGGCGTTTCCAAGGGCGCTTCGCACAAGGACATAAAGTCGGCTTACCGCAAGCTGGCCAAGAAGTATCATCCGGACCAGAATCCGGACGATCCGAAGGCCAAGGAACGTTTCGCGGAAGCCAACCAGGCTTACGAGATCCTCGGCGAGGAGGACAAGCGCAAGGCCTTCGACCGCGGCGAGATTGACGCCACGGGCAAGCCGCGCTTCCAGGATTTCGGCGGCCCGGGCGGGGGCTTCCGCCAGCAGCGCGGCGGTCCCGGCGCCAGCCACTTCGAGTTCCGCACCGGCGGGTTCGACGCAGGCGACATCTTCAGCGAGATCTTCGGCGACGCCTTCGCGCAGGGCGGAGTCGATCCCGGCGCGCGTTTCCGCCAGCAGCGCGGCCCGGGTGGCGGCGCAGGCGCACCGCCGCCGGCTGACCTCAACGCCACGCTCGACGTGACCATCGAGGAGGTGGTGACCGCGGCCAAGGTGACGGCGCAGTTTCCCGACGGGCGCAAGATCGCCGTGAAGCTGCCGGCCTATGTCGAGGACGGACAGACGATACGGCTGAAGGGCCAGGGCCAGGTGTCGCCCTTCACCGGCGCGCGCGGCGATGCGCTCGTGAAGATCAGGTTCGCCAGCCATCCGAAATACCGCGTCGAGGGCCGCGACCTGCACACCGACGTGCCGGTCGAGCTCGCCGACGCCGTGCTCGGCGGCAAGGTTACGGTAGAAACGCCGACGGGCAAGGTGGCGCTCGCCGTGCCGGCCTGGTCGAGCTCGGGGCGGGCCATGCGGCTGAAGGGCAGGGGCCTGCCGCTCAAGACAGGCGGCCATGGCGACCTCTACGCGCATGTCGAAGTTATGCTTCCCAAGGAGGATGCCGAGCTCGAGGCGCTGATGAGGAAGCGGCGCGGGTGACCTGACCCTCCCTCGGGGGGAAGCGCGACCTTGAAGCCTCAAATTGCCTGTGCGATAGGCAGACCGGATTCTGCATTCGGAGACACGCATATGGCGGGTGGAAACGGCCTGATGGCCGGCAAGCGGGGCCTCATCATGGGCGTCGCGAATAATCGTTCGATCGCCTGGGGGATCGCCCGCGCGCTGGCCGACGAGGGCGCGGAGATCGCGCTCACCTACCAGGGCGACGCGTTCCGCAAGCGTGTGGAGCCGCTGGCCGCCGAACTCGGCGCCATCGTGGTCGGCCACTGCGACGTCACCGACATGGAAAGCGTCGACGCCGTGTTCGACCGGCTCAAGTCCGAATGGGGCAGGATCGATTTCCTCGTCCATGCCGTCGCCTTCTCCGACAAGGACGAACTGGTTGGCCGCTATGTGGAGACGACCCGCGACAACTTCCTGCGCTCGATGGACATATCGGTCTATTCGTTCACGGCGGTCGCCAAGCGCGCCGAGCCGCTGATGACCGACGGCGGGTCGATGCTGACGCTGACCTATTACGGCGCCGAAAAGGTGATGCCGCACTACAACGTGATGGGCGTCGCCAAGGCCGCGCTCGAGGCCAGCGTGCGCTACCTGGCGGTCGACCTCGGCGGCGGCAACATCCGCGTCAACGCGCTGTCGGCCGGCCCGATCAAGACGCTCGCCGCCTCCGGCATCGGCGATTTCCGCTACATCCTCAAGTGGAACGAATACAACGCGCCGCTCAAGCGCTCGGTCACGATCGAGGAGGTGGGCGACACCGCGCTCTACCTGCTCTCGCACCTGTCGCGCGGCGTCACCGGCGAGGTGCTGCACGTCGATTCCGGCTATCATGTCGTCGGCATGAAGGCGGTCGACGCGCCCGACATCTCCGTCGTCAAGGACAGCGAATAGC
Source organism: Pseudomonadota bacterium (assembly GCA_023435335.1). GTDB lineage: Bacteria > Pseudomonadota > Alphaproteobacteria > Rhizobiales > Rhizobiaceae > RCIO01. The sequence continues at coordinate 644 of JAEYRU010000269.1, read as the reverse complement.
CGCCCGCGCGGGCGGGAATGCAGGGTTATCCTTTCGATGCTTCCGCCCGTCTATTTCGTTCGGCACGGCCTGACCGACTGGAACGCGGAAGGGCGCCTGCAGGGACAGGCGGAGACCGAGCTGAGCGAGATCGGCCGCATGCAGGCCGACCGCAACGGCCGCCTGCTGGCGGAACTCATATCAGACCCCAAAGGCTTCGATTTCGTGGCGAGCCCGATGCGCCGCACGCGCGAGACGATGGAACGCGTGCGCGCCGCGATGGGCCTGCCGCCGCAGGAATACCGCACGGATCCGCGGCTGATGGAACTGCATTTCGGCGACTGGCAGGGCTCGACGCTGGCGGAGCTGGAGGCGCGGGCTCCGGGATCGACCGAACCGCGCGTGCGCGACAAGTGGCGCTTCATGCCACCGGGAGCGGAGGCCGAAAGCTACGAAATGCTTTCGCATCGCGTCGCGCCGTGGCTGTTGGAGTTGCAGCGGCCAACGGTGTGCGTGACGCATGGCGGCATCGTGCGCTGCGTCTTCCATCTCGTTGAGGGGATGCCGGGCGAGGAGGCCGCCGCCATGCTTGTACCGCAGGACCGGTTGCTGGAGCTGCGCGACGGCAAGCTTTCCTGGCGGTGAGCGGCGATCGAGGTTTGGCA
>JAEYRU010000238.1 GCA_023435335.1 Pseudomonadota bacterium | reverse complement strand
CCGAGCTCGTGCCGGCCGTGATCCGCGCCTTCCCCTGGCCGAAGTCGATGCGCTGGGGCAAGGCCTCGGCGAAACCGGGTTCGCTGCGCTGGGTGCGCCCGCTGCAGTCCATCCTCTGCGTCTTCGGTCCCGAGACCGAGGAAACGCAGGTGGTCGACTTCGAGGTCGACGGCATCCGCTCCGGCAATGTCACCTATGGCCACCGCTTCCACGCGCCGGGCGAGATCGTGGTCCGCCGCTTCGACGATTACGTGGCGAAGCTGGAGGCCGCGAAGGTGATCCTCGACGCCGAGCGGCGCAAGCAGATCATCCTGCATGACGCCAGGAACCTCGCCTTCGCCTCCGGGCTGGAACTGGTGGAAGACGAGGGCCTGCTGGAGGAGGTCTCCGGGCTGGTCGAATGGCCGGTCGTGCTGATGGGCGAGTTCGAGCCCGAATTCCTCGACATCCCCGCGGAGGTCATCCGCCTCACCATCCGGGCGAACCAGAAGTGTTTCGTCACGCGGCCGCAGGGCGAGGGCGAGCGGCTCTCCAATTTCTTCATCCTCACCTCGAACATCGAGGCCAAGGATGGCGGGGCGGAGATCGCCTACGGCAACGGCAAGGTGGTGCGCGCGCGGCTCTCGGACGCCGTGCATTTCTGGAAGACGGACCAGTCCGATTTGCCGGACCTCGGAAACCTGAATGCTTCCGCCGAGAAGTTCGGGCTGGACCTGGCAAAGCCGCTCGACCAGCGCATGGCCCGTCTCGACCATCTGGGCGTCACCTTCCACGCCAAGCTGGGGACGCAGGGCGAGCGCGTGGAGCGCATCGCGCGGCTGGCCGAGGAGCTTGCGCCGGTGGTCGGCGCCGACCCCGCGCTGGCGCGCCGCGCGGCCGTGCTCGCCAAGGCGGATTTGCAGACCGAGGTGGTAGGCGAATTCCCCGAATTGCAGGGCGCGATGGGCCGCAAATACGCCCTGCTACAGGGGGAGAGCCATGCCGTGGCCGCCGCGATAGAGGAGCACTACAAGCCGCAAGGGCCGTCCGACGCCGTGCCGGTCGACCCGGTCGCCATCGCCGTGGCGCTCGCCGACAAGCTCGACACGCTCGCGGCGGGTTTTTGGCCAATTGATGAAAAACCGACTGGATCAAAAGACCCATACGCCCTTCGCAGAGCCGCGCTGGGCCTAATCAGGCTAGTGATCGAAAACGGACTTTCGCTACCCATGAGCGCATGGATCGATAAATCATTTGACGGTTTGATCCGGCAGGCTTGGCGCTACGAGCGGTTGGTTTCAGTCGGCGACGACATTGTTAGCTACCCCCGGTACGTCTTGGAGGGGGATGAGCGTATCGAGGTGGCCGCGCCGGACGTTGAGGATGATGCGCACTATGTAATCACACGTTTTAGTCGGGATAGCTTCATGTTTCATGGAGTCCCCGAAGACACCATTGCCAAGCGGTTGCCGACGCTTCAACCACGTAGTGTCGTTCGCCCCGACCTCCTCTCCTTCTTCCAAGATCGCCTGAAGGTCTATCTGCGCGACAAGGGCGCGCGGCACGACCTGATCGACGCCGTCATCACGCCGGAGGCCGACGACCTGCTCCTCGTCGTCTCCCGCGTCGCGGCGCTGGGCATCTTCCTCGATACCGAGGACGGGAAGAACCTGCTGGCCGGCACCAAGCGCGCGGCCAACATCCTCGCGGCGGAAGAGAAGAAGGGCACGCGCGTCGCAGACGCCGTCGATCCGGCGCTGCTGTTGGAGGAGGCCGAGAAGGCGCTGTTCTCGGCGGTGAACCACGCCGAGTCGGAAGCGAGCCAGGCGGTCGCGCTGCAGGATTTCGAAGGCGCCATGCGCGCGCTGGCGACCCTGCGCGCGCCGGTCGACGCCTTCTTCGACGCCGTCATGGTCAATGTCGACGACGAGGTCGTGCGGGCCAACCGCCTGGCGCTGCTCGCCCGCATCCGCGCCGCCACCGGACAGGTCGCTGACTTCTCGAAGATCGCCGGATAAACCTCCCTCCAGGAGAGGGTTCAATACCCGATGATGCTGACCCGCACGCTGTTGCGGTAGACGTCCACCTGCACGATGGGCTCGCCGCGCATGATGGCGCGTCGCGTCGCCTGCGTCATCGCGCCCGAGCGGTTGAGCATCTGCTCCAGCCGCGCCCGCGCATTGGCGGTGCGGAACCAGCGGTCGTCCTCGTCCTCGAAGTCGCCGGTGCCGAAGCGGTGGAAGTTGGCGCGGTCCTGCCGCACCACCTGCGCGGCGCTGTCGAGCCGGTAGCCGTCGCTGGCGAAATGGTCGTTGTCGGAAAGCCGCGCGACGTACGAGCCGAGCAGCCTGTCCTGCGCCGCCGCCGGCAGCGAAATCATCAGGGCGACAAGCGCCGCCAGCAGAATACGAATGTTCATGTCGGAACCCCGCGTTGACCTGAAAGGCGAGGATGGCGGCCGCACGCGGCCGCCGCCTTGCGCCGGATCAAACGGCGTCGGGCCTATTCCACGCGGCGCGTCGGCGCTGGAGGAGGGGGCGGCGCCGGCTCCGGCGGGCGCGCCTGTTGCGGCTGCACGCCCGGCTCGGACGCCTGCGGAGCGGCCACCTGCGGTGGCGGGCTTTCCTGCGCGGGCCGGGTGGCGGGATCGCCGAAGATGCCGCCGCGGATCACCATCGGCGGCAGATGCGGGTTGCGCGGACGCTGCTTCTCCGCCTCAGGGATCGCGGCGACGAGGCCCT
>JAEYRU010000261.1 GCA_023435335.1 Pseudomonadota bacterium | reverse complement strand
GGCGACGCCGGAGGTTTCGGAGCAGCAGGACGCGCTCGGCAACACGGTGCGAATCGGCCTGATCGGCGTGGTCAACAACGAGGAACTCGGGCAGCCGCGCCGGGTCACCTACACGCCCGCCGAGGCGCTGGTGCAGGGCGTGGCGGAGACCGGTCATATCGTCACCCGCACCGGCCAATTCCTGCAGCGTTTCGTGTCCGGCCGCGAGGATCGCTGCCAGCTCGGCGGTCCGGTGCGGATCGCGCAGATGTCGGGGCAGGCCGCGGCGCTGGGTTTCGTCTGGCTGGTGCAACTGATCGCCCTGCTTTCGGTGGGCATCGGGATTCTCAACCTGCTTCCGATTCCCCCTCTGGACGGAGGGCACCTGCTTTTCTACGGTATCGAGGCGGTGATTGGCCGGCCGGTGCCGGAGCGGGTTGTCGAAACCGTTTACCGTGCGGGCATGTTGCTGGTGCTCGTTTTCATGATTTTTGTTTTCTGGAACGATATTTTCGGCTGCTGAGCCGTCCCGGGACCGGGAATTGAGGGGGCATTTACCATGGCCGTCGATTTGCGTGACGTGAATGCAACGCACGGACGATTAGTAAACGGTGATTAACCAGAAGCCTTGCTTGTAAGGAAAATCCGGGTATTAGGGGTGTACGTTTTCTGCTGCGAATTCCGGATTTCTCGCTGTGGGGACTACGAGAAAAAAAGGTTTCAGAGCCCGATGAAGGCAGCTTCCAGTTTTCTGAGCGCCGCTACGGCGGTGGCTTGTTCCGCGTTCTTGGCTGTCTCGGGCAGCGCCGTGCTGCAACTGGCCAGCGTGTCGGCTGTCCATGCCGCCGTGGTCAGCAGGATCGAGGTCCGCGGAAACCAGCGCGTCGACGCGGACACGATTCGCAATTATGTGGGCATTCGCCCCGGCGCCAGCTTCAACAATTCGGACATTGACGAGGGGGTGAAGCGGCTTTTCGCGACCGGCCTGTTCTCCGACGTCCGCATCAATCAGGTCGGTGGTTCGCTCGTTATCGTCGTCGACGAGCATGCGATCATCAACCAGGTGCTTTTCCAGGGTAACAAGAAGATCAAGGACGCTCAGCTGCGCAACACCGCCCAGCTGCAGCCGCGCGGAGCCTATTCGGCCGCCGTGGCCAACGCAGACGTGCAGGCGATCCTCGCTGCCTACTCCCGCATCGGGCGCGACGACGCCACGGTGACCGTCTCGACGCAGCAGCTGGAAGGCGGCCGCGTGAACGTCATCTACCAGATCAACGAAGGCGGCCGCACCAAGATCCGCTCAATCAATTTCGTCGGCAACAACGCCTTCGGTGACGGGCGTCTGGCTGACGTCATATCCACGAAGCGGTCGAATTTCCTTTCCTTTATCTCTCGCAACGACATCTACGACGAGCAGCGCCTGCGCGCGGATGAAGAAGCCCTGCGCCGCTTCTACTACAATCGCGGCTATGCCGATTTCCAGGTGATCTCCTCCTACGCGGAGCTGGATCAGGCCACGAACGAATACACGCTGACCTTCACCGTCGAGGAAGGCGAGAAATACGTATTCGGCGACATCACCATCGACAGCACGATTGCCGAGGTGGATCCGAACACGCTGACGCCGCTGCTGGAGACGCGCTCGGGCCGAACCTACAGCGCCAAGGACGTCGAAGACACGATCATCGCCTTGACCGAGCGACTGGCGGGACAGGGCTATGCCTTCGCGCAGGTCACGCCGCGCGGCGATCGCGATTTCGCGAACCGTACGATCTCCGTACTCTATGCGGTCGACCAGGGACCGCGCGCCTATATCGAGCGCATCGAGATTCGGGGCAACGTGCGCACGCGCGACTACGTCATCCGCCGCGAATTCGACTTGGCCGAGGGCGATGCGTTTAACCAGGTTCTCATCCAGCGCGCGAAGCGCCGGCTTGAAGCGCTTGAGTTCTTTGACAGCGTCGACATTTCGACCGCTCCGGGCTCGGAGCCCGACCAGGTGATCCTGGTGGTCGACCTTGCCGAGAAGGCCACCGGCGAACTATCGATCGGCGCCGGCTACACCACCGGCGGCGCCACGCCCGGCTTCGTCCTGGAAGGCGGCATCGGCGAGCGCAATTTCCTCGGCCGGGGCCAGGCGATCCGGGTCTCCATCTCTGGAGGCAAGAGCTCGCGCGATTACATGGTGTCGTTCACCGAGCCCTACTTCCTCGGACGTCGCATCGCGGCCGGTTTCGACATTTTCCGGCAGACGCGCAATTATACGAACTACAACAGCTCGGTAACTGGCGGCACGGTACGATTCGGCCTGCCGATCACAAATCACCTGTCGACGCAGCTGGCCTACAATTACAGCGTCGAGAATTATACCTACGCATCTGGCAGGGGGCCGGCAGACGTGCCGATTGCAGTTTCGAACGCGATTACCGCGGGAAACTGGACAAAATCGTCCGTCAGTGCATCGCTGATCTATAACACGATCGACGATATGCGGAATCCGCACCAAGGTCTCTATGCGACCTTCACGACGGAGTTCGCGGGCATCGGTGGAAATGCGAACTTCCTGAAATTCACGAGCCGGGCTTCGTATTACCAGACGCTGTCGGAAGAACTCGATATCGTCGGCCTGGTATCCGCAGGCGCGGGCCATGTGATCGCGACTGGAAGCGGTCCGTTGCGTGTGTTCGACCTTTTCCAGTCCAACGATCGCATCATTCGCGGCTTCGCTTACAACGGTATAGGTCCGACCGATGTCACGCTTGGACAGCAGCTTGGCGGCACGACCTACTTCAATGCCTCCGCCGAAGTACAGTTTCCGCTGCCGGGCGTACCGCAGAGCATCGGTTTCAAGGGTGCGTTGTTCGCCGACGCCGCGACGCTCTACGGGAATTCACTGGTGGGTGTGAACGCGGCGACGGTCGGCATGAACTGGCGTGCATCGGTTGGCGCCAGCCTGTTGTGGAACTCGCCATTCGGGCCGTTGCGCGTCGACTATGCGGTGCCGGTCGTCCGGCAGCCCGGTGATCGGATCCAGAACTTCAACTTCGGTATCTCGACGCGGTTCTGATCCTCCGCGATGATCCGGGCCGGCATCGGCCCGGACGAGGTTTTCATGGCAGACCCGGTGTTTTTCGAGCCAGCGCGCCGTTTCTCCGCAGGTGAAATGGCGGCCGCAACAGGAGCGGCCCTGGTCGATCCCTCGCATGCGTCCATCGAAATCCACGGCCTCGCATCGGCCGTGGAGAGCAGGCCCGGAGCGCTCGTCTATATTGATGGTAAGCGCCATGCCAAGCATCTCGCCACGACCCTCGCGGCGGCCGTGCTCTGCCAGGAAGAGTTCGCCAAGCTGGCAGCGCCGGGCGTGGCCGTACTGGTAACCGCGAGGCCGCAGCAGGCTTTTGTGACCGCGGCAAAGCTGCTCTATCCGCAAGCGATGCGTCCGCGCCCGCTGTCGGGCGAAACCGGGATCTCACCGCGCGCGCTCATTGCCGACAGCGCAAGGGTTGAGCCCGGCGCCGTCGTCGAGGCCGGCGCGGTGGTTGGGCCCGGTGCGGCTGTCGGTGCCGGCACGATCGTGGCGCCCGGCGCCGTGATCGGCCCGGGCTGCCAGGTCGGCCGTGACGGCTATGTGGGCGCCGGCTCCACGCTCCAGCATGCCATGATCGGAAACCGCGTCATCCTGCATGGCGGGGTGCGCATCGGCCAGGACGGCTTCGGCTATGTTGCGGGCCAGCGCGGCCCTGAAAAGATACCCCAGGTCGGCCGGGTCGTGATCCAGGACGACGTGGAAATCGGTGCGAACACCACCGTCGACCGGGGGGCGCTCGCCGACACTGTGATCGGCGAGGGGACCAAGATCGACAACCTCGTCCAGATCGCGCACAACGTCCGCATCGGCCGCTGCTGCATCATCGCGGGGCAGTGCGGGATCTCCGGATCGGTCACGCTCGGTGATTTCGTCGTACTGGGCGGGGGGGTCGGCTTGCGCGACCATATCAGTGTCGGTACGGGTGCGCAGATCGCCGCCGCCAGCGGCGTGATGCACGACGTGCCGGCGGGCGAGAAATGGGCGGGCGCGCCCGCGCAGCCTGTCCGCAGCTTCTTCCGGGAAGTGGCAGCGTTGCGGGCACTGGCCCATGCACGGGACGAGAAGGGTGAAAGCGATGACTGAGAAGGGCACTCTCGAGACACTCGACATCGAGCGGGTCATGCACCTGCTGCCGCACCGCTACCCTTTCCTGCTCGTGGACCGGGTGATCGAGGTCGACGGTGACGATTCCGCCATCGGCATCAAGAACGTGACGATCAACGAACCGCACTTTACCGGCCACTTTCCCGGCAAGCCGGTGATGCCGGGGGTACTCATCGTCGAGGCCATGGCGCAGACCGCCGGGGCGATCGTTCTGAACAAGCTTGGCGGCGACAGTTCGGCCCTGGTTTTCTTCATGACGATCGACAACGCCAAGTTCCGCAAGCCCGTGGTTCCCGGCGACCGGCTGGAGATACATGTGAAGAAGCAGCGCGAACGCGGCGGCATCTTCCGCTACGCCGGCCAGGCCATCGTCGACGGTGTCAAGGTGGCTGAGGCGGACGTGCAGGCAATGGTGACGCTCGCCGATGCCAGCTAGCAGCATGGCCGTGGCCAGTGGCGTCGAGATACACCCCGCGGCGGTGGTCGAGGCCGGCGCTCAGCTCGGCACCGGCGTGCGCATCGGGCCGTTCTGCCATGTCGGCCCCGACGTCACGTTGGCGGACAATGTCGAACTCACGAGCCATGTCGTGGTGACGGGCGCGACCCGCATCGGCGAACGCACGAAGGTCTATCCGCAGGCGGTGCTCGGCGGGCAGCCCCAGAATATCCGGCACAAGGGCGGCAGGACGACGCTTGCAATCGGCCGGAATTGCCTGATCCGCGAGGCCGTTACCGTGCATGTCGGCTCGGACAGCAGCCGTGGCGCCACCGAGATCGGCGACGATTGCATGCTCATGGCCTACAGCCACGTCGCACATGACTGCATCATCGGGAACAACGTGATCTTCGCCAACGGCGCGACGCTTGGCGGCCACGTCGAGGTCGGCGACCATGTCACCATCGGCGGACTGTCGGCAGTGCACCAGTTCGTGCGCATTGGCCACCACGCGTTCGTCGGCGGCATGACCGGCGTTCCGGGCGACGTCATTCCCTATGGCATGGTCATCGGCAACCGCGCCAGGCTGCGGGGCCTCAATATCGTTGGCTTGAAGCGTGCGGGGCTCACCCGGGCGGAATTGTCCACGCTGCGCAGCGCCTACCGCGTCCTGTTCGATCGGGCGCGGCCAGTGGCGGAAAACGCGGAGGCCGCGCGCGCCGAGTACGGCAGCGATCCGCGCGTCGCCGACATGCTCGATTTCGTCACCAGCCGCGGAAAGCGCATCTTCTGCGTGCCGCCCGTCTCAGGCACGCGCGAAGAGGACGAAGACGCGGAGTAGCGCTTGCGTCTGAACGAAATGAAAGAGGCCGGGGAATCCCCGGCCTCTTTCATTTTTTCTGCCGTGCTTTCGTTAGCGCTTGGCGATCGGCACATAGTCGCGCACGGGCTCGCCCGTGTAGAGTTGGCGCGGACGACCGATCTTCTGGTGCGGATCCTCGATCATCTCCTTCCACTGCGCCACCCAGCCGACCGTGCGGGCGACCGCAAACAGGACGGTGAACATGGTGGTGGGGAAGCCCAGCGCCTTCAGGGTGATGCCGGAATAGAAGTCGATGTTCGGGTAGAGCTTCTTCTCGATGAAATACTCGTCGGTCAGCGCGATCTTCTCCAGTTCCATCGCCACCTCGAGCAGCGGGTCATCCTTGATGCCCAACTCGCCCAGAACCTCATGCGTCGTCTTCTGCATGATCTTGGCGCGCGGATCGTAGTTCTTGTAGACGCGGTGGCCGAAGCCCATGAGGCGGAACGGATCGTTCTTGTCCTTGGCGCGGGCGACGAACTCGGGGATCCGGTCGGCCGTGCCGATCTCGGCCAGCATGTTCAGCGCCGCCTCGTTGGCGCCGCCATGCGCCGGGCCCCAGAGGCAGGCGATGCCGGCCGCGATGCAGGCGAACGGGTTGGCGCCGGAAGAGCCGGCAAGCCGCACCGTGGAGGTGGAGGCGTTCTGCTCGTGGTCGGCGTGGAGCGTGAAGATACGCTCCATCGCGCGGGCGAGCACCGGGTTCACCTTGTAGTCCTCGCAGGGGACGGCGAAGCACATGTGCAGGAAGTTGGCGGCGTAGCTCAGCTCGTTCTTCGGATAAACGAATGGCTGGCCGATATGGTACTTGTACGCCATCGCCGCGATCGTCGGCATCTTGGCGATCAGGCGGATGGATGCCACCATGCGCTGGTGCGGGTCTGAGATGTCGGTCGAGTCGTGATAGAAGGCCGACAGTGCGCCGACCACGCCGCACATGACCGCCATCGGATGCGCGTCACGACGGAAGCCCGTGAAGAACCGGTTCATCTGCTCGTGCACCATCGTGTGGTGCGTGACGCGGTAGTCGAAGTCCTCCTTCTGCGCCTTGGTCGGCAGGTCGCCGTAAAGCAGCAGATAGCAGACTTCGAGGAAGTCTCCGTGTTCGGCGAGCTGCTCAATGGGATAACCCCGGTGCAGGAGCACACCCTCGTCGCCATCGATGTAGGTGATCTTGGATTCGCAGCTTGCCGTGGAGGTGAAGCCGGGGTCGTAGGTGAACATCCCGGTGTCCTTGTAGAGGGCCCCGATATCGACTACGTCCGGGCCGACGGTGCCTTTTCGCACCTTGAATTCGGTCGCCTTGCCGTCGAGCTCAAATTTCGCAGTCGATCCCGTCATCGCAGTTTCCTCTCGTCAATTTCGGAATATCGCATCCCCGCGCAAAAGAGAGAGCGCAGTCGCGCGAAATATTTGGGCCGGCGGGCTCTAGCTAACGCATTCGCCCCCGCATGCCAATCATCCCCAAGTCCTATGTTGCACCGCAAAACTGCGATTTCAATGGCACCCGCAAAAGCGTTTCGGCTCTAATCGATTTGGTCATCGATACGGGCGAGGCTCTCTTCCCGACCCAGCACTTCGAGGACATCGAACACGCCTGGGGAGGTGCTGCGGCCAGTGAGCGCTGCGCGCAATGGCTGCGCCACCTTGCCGAGTTTCAGGCCGGCGCTTTCGGCGTAGGCGCGGGCGGCCTCCTCAACCGAAGTGGCGTCCCACCGCGCTAGGCCGGCCAGTGCCGGGCGCATGCCCGCAAGCACGGCGCGGGCGTCCGCATCCAGGATTGCGGCAGCCTTGTCGTCGAACTGCAGCGGCCTTTCGGCAAACAGGTAATACACGCTGTCGGCGAGTTCCTTCAGGGTCTTCGCGCGCTCCTTCAGGCCGGACATGGCCGCCAGCAACTGCGCCCTGCGCTCGTCCGTCAGGCGCGCGCGGATGAGCTCCGCGTTTTCGAGGAACGGCAGGGTTTCAATGAAGACACGCGTGAGTTCCTCGTCCGGAGCCTGGCGCATGTAGACGCCGTTCAGCGCCTCAAGCTTCTGGTAGTCGAAACGCGCCGCGCCCTTGTTGACGTCCTCGATCTCGAACCATGCGATCATGTCTTCGGTGGACATCACCTCGTCGTCGCCGTGGCTCCAGCCAAGGCGGGCGAGATAGTTGCGCAAGGCGGCCGGCAGGAAGCCCATGGCGCGGTAAGCCTCGGCGCCCAGCGCGCCGTGCCGCTTCGACAGCTTGGCGCCGTCCGGCCCGTGGATGAGTGGAATGTGCGCCATCACCGGAACCGGCCAGTCCATCGCGTCGTAGATGATCTGCTGGCGGGCGGCGTTGGTAAGGTGGTCGTCGCCGCGAATGATGTGGGTGACCCCCATGTCGTGATCGTCGACGACCACGGCATGCATGTAGGTCGGCGTGCCGTCCGAGCGCAGGATGATGAAGTCGTCCAAATCCTTGTTGGGAAAGCGCACGTCGCCCTGCACACTGTCGCGCACGACTGTCTCGCCCTCGCGCGGGGCCATAATGCGGATCACCGGCTTGACGCCGGCCGGCGCTTCCGACGGGTCGCGGTCGCGCCAGCGGCCGTCATAGCGGGGAGGGCGACCCTCGGCGCGGGCGCGCTCGCGCATTTCCTCGAGTTCCTGCTGTGAGGCATAACAGTGATAGGCCTTGCCCCTGGCGACCAGTTCCTCCGCCACCTCCCGGTGGCGCGCCGCGCGGGCGAATTGCGAGATCGGGTCGCCGTCCCAGTCGAGACCGAGCCAAGAAAGCCCGTCGAGGATCGCCGCGGTCGCGGCCTCGGTTGAGCGTTCGCGGTCGGTGTCCTCGATCCGCAACAGCATCACTCCGCCTGTGTGCTTCGCGTAGAGCCAGTTGAACAACGCGGTGCGCGCGCCCCCAATGTGCAGGTAGCCGGTGGGCGAAGGGGCGAAACGTGTGACCACTGAACTCGGCATGGTGGGTTTTCCTGGACGGGTCGCGGGCAGGCGCGAACAGGCGCGGACCGCGTCTTGTGGTGTTTGAATGGCGTTCATGTAGCATAGGGCGGTTGGGGCGCAAGCATTTCGCGAACGGGGGCGACATGGTCGCCGATACGACGACCGCAGATGCAGGGGGAGAAAGGCTGGCCTTTGCGCCGGCCGAGGACGAAGGCCCGGACGCGTACCGCCCGGGTGGAGAGCAGTTCGGCCGCACAGGCGCGGCGACGCGGCCCCGGCCGCCGCGTTCACTTCAGTCATGGCTCGCATCCATGCGCGACGCGATCACGCGCGATCTGGCGGTGGAGTCGGAGCGCGGCACCGGCTTCCTGCTCATCCCGGTGCTTTTTGGCGCCGGCGCGGCGACGAACTTCGCGCTGGATCACGATCCTTCGATGCTGCTGCTTGGAGGTGCCGTCCTGGCGACCACGGCAGGTATCTTCACCCTCGGGCAGCGGGCGGCGCTGCGCCTGCTCCTCACCGGGGTGCTGATCTTCATATTGGGCATGTTTGCCGCCTCACTGGAGATCTGGCGAGCGGACACCAAAATGCTCGGTGCAGACATTTCCACCCGCATCTCCGGCCGCGTGGTTTCGGTGGAGGAGCGGGCCGGGGGACGGGCGCGTATCACCATCGACGTGACCGGCACCGATCGTCCCCGGCTGCGGTACGCGCCCGAGCGCGTCCGCGTGACGGCGCGGGACATTCCGCCGGAGTTAGTTCCGGGGCAGGGGGTGACGGGCGTCGTGCGCCTTCTGCCGCCAACCGGGCCGGTGCGACCGGACAGCTATGACTTCTCATTCGAGAGCTATTTCGACGGGATCGGCGCCAGCGGTTTCTTCTTGTCGGGCCCGTTCGCGGCGGAGGCCGAAGTTCCAGCGGATTCCTACCGCCGGCTTGCGGCGCGTGTAGAACGGGCGCGTTACGCCTTGGCGGCCCATATCCGCTCGCGCATCGGCGGCCCGGAGGGCGAGATCGCCGCCGCACTCGTGGCCGGGGTGCGCAGCGGCATCCCCGAGGAAGTCAACGAGGCGCTGCGGAGAACGGGCCTCGCGCATTTCCTGGCCATTTCCGGCCTTCACATGGCTCTGGTCGCGGGGACCGTGGTCGGCGGATTGCGGGCGCTGTTCGCGTTGTTTCCGGGTTTCGCCTCGCGTCATCCTGTGAAGAAGTACGCGGCGCTCTCGGCGTTGATCGCAATAACTGTCTACCTTGTCATCTCGGGCTCAGCGGTCGCGGCGCAACGCAGCTTCATCATGTTCGCCGTGATGCTGGCGGCAGTGTTGGTCGACCGCGCCGCGCTCACCATGCGCAATCTGGCGATCGCCGGCCTGATCGTGCTGGCGATCGCGCCGCACGAGATCATGGGGCCGAGCTTCCAGATGTCGTTTGCGGCAACTGCTGCGCTCATCGGGGCCTACGCCTGGTTCTCCGAGCGTCGGCGGGCGAAAGCAGTGGACGGAAGCTGGCGGGAGATGCCGATCTGGCGGCGCGGCCTGCATGTCGCGCTGCTCTTCTTCGGCGGGCTTGCGATGACCTCGCTGATCGCCGGCACGGCGACCGGTCTCTACGGCGCCTGGCATTTCAACCGCGTCGCCCCGCTTGGGCTGGTCGCAAACCTCGCGGCAATGCCGATTGTAACGGTCGCCGTCATGCCGATGGCAGTCATCGGAACGGTACTCATTCCGCTCGGGCTCGATGCCCCCTTCTTTGCAGTCATGGGTAGGGCGTTAGCGGCGGTGGTGGAGATCGCCGGATGGCTCTCGGAGCGCTCGCCGCTTGACGAGGTTGGCCTGGTCCCGCCGGCGGCGGTCGCGATCCTCTCGGTTGCGCTGGCAATCGCGACCATCGCCACGACGTGGCTGCGCGCCGCGGCCCTGCCGCTGGTGATCATCGGGGGTGCGCTCATCGTCATGCGGGAGGTGCCGGAGATACTCGTCTCGGAGGACGGGAGGCTGGTAGCCGTCCGCATGTCGGACGGGAGGCTGGCGGTCAACCGCGGCCGGCCCTCCGCCTTCACCGTCGACAACTGGTCGAAGGCGCTGCAAGGCAAGGGCGTCGTCAAACCCTCCGACACCAAACCGGGGGACGCTGGCGAGCATCCGTTCGCCTGCCGGGAGGGCCTTTGCCTCGCACGGCACCGAAGCGGGGCAGGCATCGCCTTTGCCGGCACCGGCGCAGTCGCTGGCCTCGCCTGTGAGCGCGCCGTGTTGATTGTCATCGACGACGCGACCGCTGAGGGCGCCTGCGCAGGGGCAGGGCCACTGCTGATCACGAAACGCGATCTCGCCCGCAAGGGCGCCGCAGCGATTAGCTTGAACGCCGGCGGCAAGATCGCAACCGTGTCATTCGCCATCGACGACGGGGAGCGGCCGTGGCACATGCAGCGACGGTTCTCCCGCGAGGCGAGGGGCATGCCGCCCTACCAGCGGAACAGGCAGGGGACCTCCCGAGAAGTCCCGACGGTCCGGGTGCAGGACCCGGCGTCGTCACCCGACGGGAAGCTCGCGGCTGCTCAGGATCAGTAACGCCGGATCAGTCCGATCAGACGGCCCTGCACCTTTACCCGGTCGGGACCGAAGATACGCGTCTCGTAGGCCGGATTGGCCGCTTCCAGCGCAATAGAAGCGCCCTTGCGGCGGAAGCGCTTAAGCGTTGCCTCCTCATCGTCCACCAGCGCCACGATGATGTCTCCGGGATTGGCGGTCTGGGTGTTGCGGATGATGACGGTATCGCCCTCGAATATCCCGGCGTCGATCATCGAATCGCCCTTGACCTCGAGTGCGTAATGCTCCCCGCCGGACAGCATTTCTGGCGGAACCGCGATCGAGTGCGTCTGGTGCTGGATCGCCTCGATGGGAACGCCCGCGGCGATACGGCCCATCACGGGAATCGAGACAGCGATGTCGTCGTTGCTCGCCACCGGCGCACGCGCCGGCTCCGGCCTGCGTCCCAATCCGCCCTCGATAACCCCGGGCGAGAACTTCCTTGCCGCATTGAGCCCCGGCGCAATCGAATCCGGAAGCCGCAGCACCTCAAGGGCGCGGGCGCGATTGGGCAACCGGCGAATGAAGCCGCGCTCTTCCAGCGCGGTGATCAGCCGGTGGATGCCGGACTTCGAGGCAAGGTTCAGAGCTTCCTTCATTTCGTCAAAGGAAGGCGGAATGCCGGCTTCCTTCAGCCGCTCGTGGATAAACAGAAGCAATTCATGTTGCTTGCGCGTAAGCATCGAAGCCTCTTGGAATCAGGCCGGGAATCGCCGGCAAACAAAACCAGAACAAACACTATCTGTTCCAGTCTTGTTCCGCAACCTTTTAAATTTTAGTGAATCCGTTGTCGGATTGTTCACCTTATTATTTGTACCCGGCAGGGCGCGCCTTGGGAGGCCGAGGGTGCGTGCGGCTCGCGTATGATAAGGGCGTTGGCGGCGGCGAGCGTGCCGAGCATCGAGGAGTCCTGGGTGTCGAACGGGGTGGCGACCAGACCGGCCGAGCCCGGGAAGACAGCTGCCCGCACGTAGTCGCGGCGGCCGTCATTTGCCTTCATGCCGCTGCCCAGCAGCGCGCTGCGGATGTCGGGGCGGTAGTCGCGTCCGGCGAGGCGCGCGATCAGCGGGCGCAGGAACAGGTGCGCGCAAACCAGGCTTGAGACAGGATTTCCCGGCAGGCCGAGCACGTGGGTCGAGCCGAAGCGGCCGACCATCAGCGGCTTGCCGGGGCGCATGGCAATCTTCCAGAAGTCGAGCTCCATGCCGAGCCCGGTCAGCACTTCGCGGACGAGGTCGTGGTCGCCGACCGAAGCGCCGCCGAGCGTGACGATGATATCGGCCCCGGCCTCGCGGGCGCGGTTCACGGCCGCTGCGATCTCCGCGCGATCGTCGGGGACGATGCCAAGGTCGAGCACGTCGGCGTGATCGGCCTGCGCCAGCGCGGCGATGCCGTAGCCGTTGGAGGCGATGATCTGGCCGGGGCCGGGATCGGAACCGGGCGGCAGAAGCTCGTCGCCGGTCGCCAGCAGAGCAATGAGCGGGCGACGGACGACCGCCAGCGAGGCGTGATTGGCTGCCGCCGCGAGCGAGATCGCAGCGGGATCGAGCACGCGGCCCGCTCCCAGCAACAGGTCACCCTCGCGGAAATCCAGGCCCGCCGCGCGCACATGCCGACCCCGGGCAGTACTCTCCAGCGCCTCGATGCGGCCGCCCCCGGCGGGCTTAGTGTCCTCCTGGATGAGCACGGTGTCGGCGCCGGCGGGCATGGGAGCCCCGGTGAAGATGCGCACCGCCTGGCCGGGCCCGAGGCTGCCGGACCACACTTTTCCCGCAGGCACAATTCCGACCACGTCCAGAAAGGCGGGGAGAGCGGCGATGTCGGCTGCCCGCACCGCATAGCCATCCATTGCGGACGCCGCGAAGGGCGGCTGCGTGCGCCTGCCATGCAGTTCGGTCGCAAGCACGCGCCACGCGGCCCTGTCGATGGGAACGGTCTCGGCACCGAGCCGATGGGCTCCGGAGAGCAGGCTTTCGAGGGCGTCATCGACCGGAAGCAGCGCCATTCAAGCCTCCTCGCGACGCCAGTCGCCAGACTTGCCGCCCCTTTTCTCGACAAGACGGATGTCCGAGATAGTCATGCCGCGATCGACCGCCTTGGCCATATCGTAGATCGTCAGGCAGGCGACCGACACGGCTGCCAGCGCCTCCATCTCCACGCCGGTCCTGCCGCTGACGCGCACCGTGGCGGAAACGCGCAGGCCGGGCAGGGTGTCGTCCGCCTCGATTTCCACTGCCACCTTGTCGATGAGAAGCGGATGGCAAAGCGGGATCAGCTCATGCGTCTTCTTGGCCGCCATGATGCCGGCGATGCGGGCGGTCGCCAGGACGTCGCCCTTCCTGGCGTTGCCGGCGAGGAGGGTCGCCAGGGTCTGCGCCTGCATGACCACCGCGCCTTCGGCCACCGCGACACGTCGCGTCTCGGCCTTGTCGCCGACATCGACCATGTGCGCCTCGCCGGAGCTTCCGATATGGGTGAGGGCGGGTTTGCTCGGCATACGTATCACACGGCCGCGCGCACGCGCGTTTCGCCCTCCAGCAGCAGCCGCGTCGCGGCGGCGACGTCCTGCTGGCGCATCAGGCTCTCGCCAACGAGGAACGTGGAGATGCCCGCGCCGGCGAGCCGCAGGCAGTCGGCATGGGTGAAGATGCCGCTTTCGCCGACCAGCAGGCGGTCGGCGGGCACCAGCGGGGCCAGCCGCTCCGAGGTTTCGAGGCTTGTCTCGAAGGTGCGCAGGTTGCGGTTGTTGATGCCGATCAACGGCGAGGCGAGCTTGAGCGCGCGCTCGAGCTCCTCCTCGTCATGCACTTCGACCAGGACGTCCATGCCGAGCGCGAACGCCTCGTCCTCGAGCAGCCTCGCGTCGTCGTCGGTAAGCGAGGCCATTATGAGTAGGATGGCATCGGCGCCCCAGGCGCGCGCCTCGTGCACCTGGTAGGCATCGAACATGAAGTCCTTGCGCAGTGCGGGCAGGCCAGTGGCGGTTCGGGCCGTAGTGAGATATTCAGGCGCGCCTTGGAAGGAGGGGCCGTCGGTCAGCACAGATAGGCATGCGGCGCCCCCCGTCTCGTAGGCGCGGGCGAGAGCAGGCGGGTCGAAATCGGCGCGGATGAGACCCTTGGAAGGGCTCGCCTTCTTCACCTCGGCGATGAGGCCGAAGGTGCCTTCGGCGCGCTTCTTCTCCAGCGTGGCAACGAAGCCGCGGGGCGCGTCGGCGTCCCGCGCGCGCGCCTTCAGTTCGGAGAGCGGCAGCGCAGCCTTCGCAGCGGCGATCTCGTCACGCTTGTAGGCCTCGATCCGCTTCAGGATGTCACTCATCGCGCGGGTTCCCCGGCGTTGGACACGGCGACCAGCCGGTCGAGCGCCGTCATCGCGCTGCCGTCGTCGATCGATCTTGCGGCCAGCTCGACACCTTCGGCAAGCGATTTCGCGCGGCCGGCGACGATCAGCGCGGCGCCCGCGTTGAGGAGCGCGATATCCCGATAGGGGTTCTTCTCCCCCTCCAGCACGTTTCGCAGGGCTCGCGCGTTGTGGGCGGCGTCGCCACCCTTCAGTTCGTCGGGCGTGGCCCGGGCGATGCCGGCATCCTCCGGTTTGATCTCGAAGCTGCGGATGTCGCCGTTCTCGAGCGCGCTCACGCGAGTGACGCCCGCTGTGGTCAACTCATCGAGCCCTTCGCCATGCACCACCCAGATCGTTTCCGAGCCAAGGCCCTGCAGCACGCGCGCGAGCGGCTCGATCCACTCGGGCGAGAAGACGCCCACCAGTTGGCGCCGCACGCCGGCCGGGTTCGACAGCGGCCCGAGCAGGTTGAAGATGGTGCGGGTGCCGAGTTCGACGCGGCTCGGCCCAACGAAGCGCATCGCCGAGTGGTGCGCGGGGGCGAACATGAAGCCGACGCCGGCCTCGCGGATGCAGGCGCCGATGCGCTCCGGGCCGATTTCTATGTTCACGCCGAGCGCCGCGAGCGTGTCGGCCGCGCCCGAGCGCGAGGAGAGCGCGCGGTTCCCGTGCTTGGCGACAGGTACCCCCGCGCCGGCCACGATGAGCGCGGCGCAGGTCGAGACGTTGTAGGAGCCCGAGGCATCGCCTCCGGTGCCGACGATGTCTATCGCATCGGCTGGTGCCGTCACCGGCAGCATCTTGGCGCGCATCGTGGCGACGGCTCCGGAAATCTCGGAAACGGTCTCGCCGCGTACGCGCAGTGCCATGAGGAAACCGCCGATCTGGCTGGGCGTCGCATCGCCGGACATGACGATGTCGAACGCGTCGCGCGCCTCGTCAAAGGTGAGCGGGGAGCCGGCGGCGACTTTCGCGATGTAGGATTTGAATTCCGCCATCCCCGTCGCTCAGAAGCTCAGCGCCTGGTTGATCGCCGTGCGGTTGACGGTGACGCCATATTGGGCCTGCAGGCGGGCGACGAGCTGGTCGAGCAGATCGTCGGCCATGCCGGAGGCAAGCGCCTCCTGCGTCGGAGCGGGAACCGCTTCCGGCCCGGCGCTGGCAGGTGCGAACACTTCCGTCACCCGGAAGAGGATCTGCGCGCCGTCCTGTGGCCCGGCCACGAGACCGGTTCCGCCCTGCGCGACGCCGAATGCCGCGGCCGCGCCAGCGCGGCCGAGATCGACATCGTCGGAATCGCGCCGGAGGCCGCGCTTGGTTTGCAGTTCCAGCTCAAGCTCCTCCGCGACCTCGGCGATCGGCCTGCCGTCGGCGACCTGCTTGCGCAGTTCCTCAGACCTTGCTGCGAGGCGGGTCGCAGCCTCCTGTCGCTTCCAATCTGCCACGCCGCGGTCGCGAACCTCGTCCAGTGTACGGTCACGCGCGGGCGTTATGCCTTCCACCTCGTAGAAAAGGAAGCCGGAGGCGCCGATCGCGACCGGCGGGTTCTCGACGCCGATATCGGTCTCGAACGCTTCGCGCAGCACCGCGGCGGCTTCCGGCAACGAAACCTCTCCGCCGTCGGGAGCCCGACCCTGGCGGTCGACCGCCTCGACGCTAGAGACGCGCAGCCTCAGGCGCGCGGCGGCCTCCTGCATGCTTTCGCCGCCGGCTCGCGCGTCTTCGTAGGAATCATGGACGTCGAGCAGCACACGGCTGGCCTCGTCGAGCGCAAGGTCGCGACGGATTTCGGTCGCGACCTCGGAGATCGGGCGCACCGTAGCCGGCGTTATCTCCGTGACGCGCACCAGCAGGTGCCCGAACGAGCCGCGCACGACGTCGCTGACCTCGCCCTGTTCGAGGGCGAAGGCGGCCTCCGCGATCGCCGGATCGGCGACACGGTCCTTCTGGAACGTTCCGAGTTCCACGTCCCGCAACGTCTTGCCCTCGGCCGCAACGATTTCCTCGAAGCCCGCGCCCGCGGCTATGCGATCGCGGGCGGCGCGGGCGGCCTCCTCGTTGGCGAAGACGAGTTGTTCGATGCGACGCCGTTCCGGCTGGGTGTAGCGCGCCACGTTCCTGTCGTAGGCCTCCTGCACCGCCTCGTCAGTGATGGCGCCCTCATCGGCAATATCGGCAGGCTCGAGTTTCACGTAGGAAACCTTGCGGTACTCAGGCGCCGCGTAATCGGCCTTCCTCGCCTCGAAGAAGCTCTGCAGCTGTTCGTCGGTCGGTTCGGCAACAGGTTCGACTACCGAGCGCGGGATGACCACGAACTCGACCGTGCGGTCCTCGCCGCGATACAAGGCGAAAGCCCGCAGATAAGCGTCCGGCGTCTTCATCCCGTCCGACACGGCTTCCACGATCTGCTGGCGGATCGCCACCTGCTCCCGGTTCTTCAGATAATCCTCTGGCCGCATGCCGACCTGGCGAAGCACGAAGTCGAACTGCTGCCGGTTGAAGCGGCCGTCCGGGCCCTGGAACGCCTGGTCCTCGGCGGTCAGTTGGGCCAGCCGGTCGCGCGAGAGGCCGAGCTGCATCTCGCCGGCTTGCTCGTCGAGTGCAGCGCCCGCGACCAGTTGCGCGAGCACCTGGTTGTCGATGCCGAGCGACGCCGCCTGCTCGCGGCTCAGCCGGGTGCCGAATTGCTGCGACATTGCCGAAACCTGGCGGTCGTAGGCGAGACGGTACTCGTTGACCGAAACCGCGGTGTCACCCACGGTCACCACGCTGTTGCCGCTGCCGCCCAGGTACTGACCGGAAATGCCCCAGACCGCGAAGCTCAGGACCAGAAGCACCAGCAAGAGCTTGGCGACCCAGCTTCCCGTAGCTTTTCGTAGTGAATCGAGCATGTCTTGCAGCAACCCCCGACACAGAATGACGTGCGAATGACGGCAATAGCGTCCTTCACCGCCAGTGTCGATTGCTTTGTGGCGCGTTTTTGGTAGTCAGAACCACCGCAATCCGGAGGAAGACAAGACATGACACCCGGCATCCGCCCGCTCGTCGCCGGCAACTGGAAGATGAACGGCACGTCCTCGTCGCTCACGGAGCTGCGCTCGATCGCGAACGGCTTCATGAACGGGCTGGACGCGGAGGTCGAGGGTGCGGTCTGCGTGCCGGCAACGCTGCTGATGCGGGCGGCCGAGCTTCTGGCGAGCACGCCGCTCAAGCCCGGCGCGCAAGATTGTCATGCGAAGGAGGCCGGCGCGCATACGGGCGACATCTCCGCCGAGATGCTCAAGGACGCCGGGGCGCAGTATGTGATCGTAGGCCATTCCGAGCGGCGCACCGATCATGCCGAGACTGACGACGATGTCCGGGGCAAGGCGGAGGCCGCGTGGCGGGCCGGGCTGGTGGCGATCGTCTGCATCGGCGAGACGCAGGCGCAACGCGAGGGCGGCCAGACGCTCGATGTGCTGACGCGGCAGATCGAAGGCTCCGTTCCTTCGTCAGCGACCCCAGCGAACACGGTGATCGCTTATGAGCCGGTGTGGGCCATCGGCACCGGGCTGACACCTACTGCCGCCGACGTCGCAGTGGCGCATGCGCACATCCGCGCCAGACTGGGCGGGAAACTGGGCGCACGCGCGGACACGCTGCGCATCCTTTATGGCGGTTCCGTCAAGCCATCCAACGCGGCGGAACTGCTGGGGGTCGCCAATGTCGATGGCGCGCTGGTTGGCGGCGCCAGCCTGAAGGCCGCCGACTTCCTGGCGATCGCTGACGTCTACCGCGAACTCTGATGCCGGCATTGCACCCGCCGGGTCCCGACCCAATATTGGCGGGCAGGGGCCGCAGGGCTTGGAAATGCCACGAAATACGTATATCTGCCCGCACTGAATGAGGCGCTACGGCGGCTCGAAATCTTTCCCACCCGGTATCGCCAATGCAAACAATCGTCATCGTCATCCACCTCATGGTCGTCGTCGCGCTGGTTGGCGCTGTCCTGCTGCAGCGCTCGGAAGGCGGCGGCCTCGGCATAGGCGGCGGCTCCGGTTTCATGACGGCCCGGGGGGCGGCAAACGCGCTGACGCGCACGACCGCTATCCTGGCGGCGGCATTCTTCGCCACGTCGCTGGCGTTGGCCCTGATCTCCCGCTACGGCGAGCAGCCGATCGACATCCTGAACCGCGTTCCGACCGAACAGCGCGCGCCGGGAACCGCCGGCAGCGGCGGCGTGCTCGACCAGCTCGGCGGCGGCAACACTCAGCCGGCCGCGCCCTCCGGCGAGGCGGAACCTGCCGCGCCGACGCAGCCCGACGCGTCCGCGCCGGCCGCTCCAAGCGAGCCCGCTGTTCCGAATCAGTAGGCGCCGGTACCCAATTTCGCCCGCTTCAGCGGCGGCCCGGAGGGTCTGGGCCGCCGCTTTTTTGTGCGTCCAGCGTGGTGCCGCGGCAACACCTTTCAATCGATTGTTTCACATCACACAAAAGTGGGGCTTCCCCTGCTGAAGAGCGCTTGAAGCGCCACGCGGCTGCAACTATGAGCTTGCGGAGAGGGGCCAGCCTGCATGACAGCGGGCGGATCCGCGCAATTGAAATGCGGCTTTCGGGAACTCAGGACATGCTTGCACGCACACTCGTGTTGATCGGCGCTATCGCCGGACTTGCATTGACTCTCAGCGCGCCGGCCATGGCGCAGCAGAAGGAAAAACCGGTCGAGGTCGCCGTGCTCGCCAACAAAGGCGAGCTTCGCAGCGAGAAGGCAAAGCCGAAGGGCCTGTTCAGCACGCTTTTCGGCGGGCCGCAGGAGCTGTTGCCGGAAACCAGGGCTCTCGACGGCGCGCTCGGCTCGAAAAAGAAGAAGTTTCAGGTCAAGCAGGATTTCGAGCCGCAGACCGTGGATTTCTCGGGCTACAGCCGCGGCACCATAGTCATCGATCCGAAAAAGCGCTTCCTCTACTACGTGGAGTCGTCGACCAAGGCGCGGCGCTACGCCATTGCGGTCGGCCGCGAGGGCCTTGCCTTTTCGGGCACCGCTACTGTGGGCGACAAGCAGGAATGGCCGCGCTGGACGCCGACCAAGGACATGCAGAAGCGCGAGCCCGTCAAGTATGGCCAGTACAAGGACGGCATGGACGGCGGACTTGAAAACCCGCTCGGCGCTCGTGCCATCTACCTCTACCAGGGCAGGCGCGACACCCATATCCGCATCCACGGCACAAACCAGCCGCAATCAATCGGCAGCGCCTCGTCGAACGGCTGCTTCCGCATGATCAACGAGCATGTGATCGAGCTGTACAACAAGGTCAAGCTCGGGACCCAGGTGATCGTGCTCTAGCCTGACGCGGCTACCGAAACGGGTGAACAAAAGGCCGTATCCATTACCGGGTGCGGCCTTTTTCCTTTTTCAGATGAGCTGGAGGCCCTTCAGGCTCGCATGGCCATCGCGGCCGACTATGATGTGGTCATGCACTACTATCCCCAGGGGCCTGGCCGTATCCACGATGGTGCGGGTCATGTCGATGTCGGCGCGCGAGGGCGTCGGATCGCCGGACGGGTGGTTGTGGACCAGGATGAGCGCGCTGGCCGACAGTTCCAGGGCGCGCCGCACGATTTCGCGCGGGTACACTGGCGTGTGATCGACCGTTCCCTGCTGCTGCACCTCGTCGCCGATGAGCTGGTTCTTCTTGTCGAGGAAGAGGATGCGAAACTGCTCGCGCGGCTCGAAAGCCATCGCGGCGCGGCAGTATTCGATCACCTGCGCCCATGAACCCAGTACCGGCCGCGCCACCACTTCGGCCCGGGCCATTCGGCGTCCCGCGGCCGCGACGGCCTTGAGGTCGGCCGCGACGGTTTCGCCGACGCCCATCACCTCGCGCAGGAGATGCGCGGGTGCGCCGAGAACCTCGGCGAACGAACCAAAGCGTGCCAGCAGCGCCTTCGCCAGCGGCTTGGTGTCCCCCTGGCGGATCGAGCGGTAGAGGATCAGTTCGAGGAGTTCATAGTCGGCGAGCGCATCCAGGCCTTGCGCCGCGGCGCGTTCGCGCAGCCGCTGCCTGTGGCCGAGATAATGCGGCTTCTCTCCGGATGCGCCCGATTTCGTACCCGCGGATCGCTGCCGGGAGGAGGGCGGCAGCGACCGTTCGGCGAAGAAGCCCCGCTCGTCCTGATCTTCTTGAGACATGCTCCACGGTCCCCGTCCGACGGGGGCGAAGTCTAGGACGGAAGCCCCGGCCGGTCGAGCCCCGCCGGCGAAAGCGTGAAAATCTCGCAGCCGTCCTCGGTGACGCCCACCGTGTGCTCGTACTGCGCCGAGAGGGAGCGGTCGCGCGTGACGGCGGTCCAGCCATCGGCGAGGACCTTCACATGCGGGCGTCCGAGATTGATCATCGGCTCAACGGTGAAGATCATTCCGGGCCGCATCTCGATCCCCTCGTGCGGGCTGCCGTAGTGGAGGATATTGGGCGCGTCGTGGAACAGCCTCCCCACACCGTGCCCGCAGAAATCGCGCACGACGGAGCAGCGCTGGGCCTCGGCATAGGTCTGGATGGCATGGCCGATCGCGCCGGTGCGGGCGCCCGGCTTGACCGCGGCCACGCCGCGCATCAGGCATTCATGCGTCACTTCCAGCAGCCGCTCGGCGGCGCGCTTGATCTGGCCCACGGGGTACATGCGGCTGGAATCGCCGTGCCAGCCGTCGAGGATGTAGGTGACATCGATGTTGACGATGTCGCCATCGCGCAACGGCTTGTCGTCGGGGATGCCGTGGCAGACCACATGGTTGATCGAGGTGCACGAGGACTTGGTGTATCCGCGGTAGTTGAGCGTCGCGGGAAGCGCGCCGTTGTCCATGCCGAATTCGAAGATGAAGCGGTCGATCTCGTCGGTCGTGATCCCCGGCTGAACGATGTCGGCGAGCGCGTCGAGGCAGCGCGCAGTGAGGCTGCAGGCCTTGCGCATGCCGGCAAAGGCCTCTTCGCCATAGAGCCTGATCTGGCCGGTGTTGCGCGCAGGCGCCACATCTGCGTCGACGTAAGTGATCATGGGATATTCCTGACTGACGGCGCGGCCAGCCCGCGCCGATTTGATGACCGTCCCTGATTTGGCATCACTGGGCGATGATCGCAAGGGCGGGGGGCCGTGGATATCTCCCGGCGTATCCCTACATACGGTTGCGGAGGACGACGACGGACGGGGTAGCAGATCGTGAATGAAACGCGCGACGCGCAGACCGGCTTCAGGTCGACGGCCAGCAAGACGCGGCCGCGCATCGTCGTCATCGGCGGCGGCTTTGCCGGCATAGAGGTGGCCAGGGAACTCGGGCGGGCCGGACTTCCCGTCACGCTGGTGGACCGGCGCAACCACCATCTCTTCCAGCCGCTGCTCTATCAGGTTGCTACGGCGGCACTTTCAGCGCCGGACGTGGCCGAGCCTATCCGCAGGATCGTGCGACGCCACGAGAGCGTGCAGGTGCTGCTAGGCGAGGTGGTCGGCGTAGACCCGAAAGTGAAGACGGTATCGCTGGCCCACGGCGACACGCTTTCCTACGACTTCCTCGTGCTGGCGAGCGGCGCCGGTCACAGCTATTTCGGAAACGAGAAATGGGCGCGCCACGCGCCGGGGCTAAAGACGCTGGACGATGCGATGGACATCCGGGCGCGCACACTGCTCGCCTTCGAGCTTGCCGAGCGAGCCGCCGATCCGGCCGAGCAGCAACGGCTGATCACAATGGCAGTGGTAGGAGGCGGGCCGACCGGGGTCGAACTCGCGGGCTCGCTCGCCGAACTCAGCCGCTACACGCTCGCCCGCGATTTCCGCAACATTAATCCGGAGGCGGCCAGGATCATGCTTATCGAGGCCGGGCCGAGGCTGCTTCCGGGTTTTTCCGAGCAGGCATCGCGCTTCGCGCACGCGCGGCTGGAGCGCCTGGGGGTGCAGGTGCTGACGGAAACGGCGGTCGAGGATGTCGGCGCGGAGCGGATCCGGATCGACGGCCAGGACGTTCCGGTCGGCGTTGTGCTGTGGGCCGCCGGTGTCGCGGCATCGCGTCTTGCCGGCGAACTTGGGGCGGAAACGGACAAGGCAGGGCGGGTGCTCGTCGACAACACGCTGGCCGTGCGCGGCCTCGACAACGTATTCGCGCTGGGCGATGTGGCGCATTTCAAGGACGACACCGGCAAGCCGCTGCCTGGACTGGCGCAGGTGGCCAAGCAACAGGGCCGGCATCTGGGCGTCGGCCTTGCATGGCATGTCACGAAAGGCGATCCCTTGCGCCCGTTTCGGTACAGGGGGCGCGGAAACACGGCGATCGTCGGCCGCAACGCAGCGATCTTCGAGCAGGGCCGCCACAGCTTCCGGGGATGGTTTGCCTGGCTCGCCTGGGCGATCATCCACGTCTATCTGCTGGTGGGTTTCGAGAACCGCATGCTCGTGTCCATGCAGTGGTTCTGGCGCTACCTGACCTATGAACGCGGGGCCAGGCTGGTGACGGAAAATCTCGCAGAGGCCGTTGAGGAAGAGCCGACGCGGGAGTGAGCCCGCGCCGGCATCCGTGACAGTCTAGAAGTCCATGCCGCCCGCCGGCATCGCCGGTGCGGCCTCCTTCCGGGGCTTCTCAGCCACCATCGCCTCGGTGGTGACAAGCAGGCCGGCGACGGACGCCGCATCCTGCAGCGCGGTGCGAACAACCTTCACCGGATCGATCACGCCCTGCTTGTAGAGATCTCCGAACTCGTTGGTCTGGGCGTTCCAACCCCAGCCGAATTCAGGCTTCTCACGCAGCTTGCCGACGATGATGGAGCCTTCGGCGCCGGCATTCTCGGCAATCTGCCGCACCGGAGCCTCGATCGCGCGCCGCACGATCTCGACGCCATGCTTCTGGTCGGAGTTCTCGGTGACGACGGTGTCCAGCGCCTTGGCGGCCCGCAGCAGCGCCACGCCGCCGCCCGGAAGGATGCCTTCCTCGACCGCCGCGCGGGTCGCGTGCATGGCGTCGTCGACGCGGTCCTTCTTCTCCTTGACTTCGACCTCGGTCGAGCCGCCCACACGGATGACGGCGACGCCGCCGGCGAGCTTTGCCAGGCGTTCCTGCAGCTTCTCGCGGTCGTAGTCGGATGTGGTTTCCTCGATCTGCGCCTTGATCTGCGCAACGCGGCCCTGGATTTCCTCCTTGCGGCCGGCTCCGTCGACGATGGTCGTGTTTTCCTTCTCGATCACCACCTTTTTCGCGCGGCCGAGCATGTTGAGCGTCACGTTCTCAAGCTTGATGCCGAGATCCTCGCTGATGGCGGTGCCGCCGGTGAGGATCGCGATATCCTCCAGCATGGCCTTGCGCCGGTCGCCGAAGCCGGGAGCCTTCACTGCCGCGACCTTGAGGCCGCCCCGCAGCTTGTTGACGACGAGCGTGGCAAGCGCCTCGCCCTCGACGTCCTCGGCGATGATGAGCAGCGGCTTGCCCGACTGGACGACGGCCTCCAGCACGGGCAGCATGGCCTGCAGATTGCCCAGCTTCTTCTCGTGGATGAGCACGTAGGGCTCATCGAGCTCGACGCGCATCTTCTCCTGATTGGTCACGAAGTACGGGCTGAGGTATCCGCGATCGAACTGCATGCCCTCGACCACTTCCAGCTCGGTCTCCGCGGTCTTGGCCTCCTCGACGGTGATGACGCCCTCGTTGCCAACCTTCTCCATCGCCTGCGCCAGGAAGCGCCCGATCTCGCTGTCGCCGTTGGCCGAAATGGTGCCGACCTGCGCGATCTCGTCGTTCCTGGTGATCTTGCGGGCGTTGGCCTTCAGCTCGACGACCACAGCTTCGACGGCCTTGTCGATGCCGCGCTTCAGGTCCATCGGGTTCATGCCCGAAGCGACCGCCTTGGCGCCTTCCTTGACGATCGCCTGGGCCAGAACGGTCGCGGTGGTGGTGCCGTCACCGGCCAGATCGTTGGTCTTCGAGGCCACTTCGCGCACCATCTGGGCGCCCATGTTCTCGAACTTGTCCTCAAGCTCGATCTCCTTGGCGACAGTGACGCCGTCTTTGGTGATTCGGGGAGCTCCGAAGCTCTTGTCGATGACGACGTTGCGGCCCTTCGGGCCCAGCGTCACCTTCACCGCGTCGGCGAGGATGTTGACGCCGCGCAGCATGCGCTCGCGCGCGTCGGTGTGGAATTTGACTTCCTTGGCAGCCATTGTCCTACTCCTTCAATAGGCAGCATTCATTGACTGGGTCTTCATGCCGGCGAAGCGCCTCAGGCGGCCTTCTTCACCACGGCTTCGGCCTCGATTATGCCCATCACATCGCTCTCCTTCATGATGAGCAGGTCCTCTCCGTCGAGCTTGATCTCGGTGCCGGACCATTTCCCGAACAAAATGCGGTCGCCGACCTGGACATCCAGCGGTCGAAGCTGGCCGCTCTCGTCGCGCGCGCCGGCGCCGACGGCGATGACTTCGCCTTCCTGCGGCTTCTCCTTGGCGGTGTCGGGAATGATGATGCCGCCGGCCGTTCTTTCCTCGGCGTCGATGCGGCGGACCAGGATGCGGTCATGCAAGGGACGGAACTTCATGTCGTTCTCCATCTGGACAAACAGTTTGAGAGGTTCCACCGCAGCGCCTCACGAGAGCGGCGATGCGGGGCACGCGACCCGTCAGGCGTCGCGCGCGAGACGATCTGGTTTCGCGAGATGCAAGTTTCAAGAGACGATCGAAAAATTTCTGGCACTCGCGCGATTGCAGTGCCAGAAAGATGGGGTTTCCTCTCCAACCGACTGTTCCGGCTCGATTTCTTCCGCAGCCTTCGGCAATGCGCGGGCGTCCGATTTCGTCCGATACGACGGGCTGCCGCGCCGGCAAAGGCTCCCACCCGGGCGCAGGATCGCATATGGCGCGGAGGGTCCTGCTGGACATGAGGGCTTGGCGCGTTATCCTTTTCCGGTGAGTTGAATCGGCGCGAGGCAGGGAGGAGCCGCTTGACCCCAGGCGAGGGAAACATCGAGTCCCCGGTGCGGCCGGAACGCAGGCGCGAACTGCTGACGTTCCTGATCCTGGCGTTCGGCATCTGGCCGCTCGTCGCGGTCGCCGTGGTAGGCGGCTTCGGCTTCCTCGTGTGGATGTGGCAGATCATCTTCGGCCCGCCCGGCCCACCACCAAACCCCCTGCATTGAGGTCGACCATGACGCCCGACACCAAGGCCATCAGCCGGCGCGCCTTCATCACGGCGCAACAGAACAAGACCTCCGGACAGTATTGCATCTCCAGCGCCGTGGCCTCGCTGATGCCTGGCCGAGAGGACGAAGTGCTGGCCAGGCTGGAGGCGATGGATGGGGTCGAGACTGGCGCCAGGCAGGGCCAGAAGGTGGTTCTGCTGCTCGAAGGAGCCACCAGCGGGGCGGTCGGCAGCCTGCTCGCCCAGATTGCCGTGATGGACGGCGTGATCTCCGCCAATATGGTTTTCGAACACACGGAACGCGCAGGAGCTTGACGATGGAACTGTCCCGGCGGGATCTCCTCAAGACGCAGGCTGCCGCAGCGGCGGCGGCCGCGGCCGGAATTGCGCTTCCGGCCGCCGCGCAGCCGGTGCCTGGCGGCGTGGAGGCGCTGCAGATCAAGTGGTCGAAGGCGCCGTGCCGCTTCTGCGGAACGGGCTGTGGTGTGATGGTCGGCGTGAAGGACGGGCAGGTGGTCGCTACGCATGGCGACATGCAGGCCGAGGTCAACCGCGGCCTCAACTGCGTCAAAGGCTATTTCCTGTCAAAAATCATGTACGGCGAGGATCGGCTGACCACGCCTCTGCTGCGGAAGAAGAACGGCGTCTTCGACAAAGAAGGCGAGTTCGAGCCGGTTTCCTGGGACGAGGCCTTCGACGTGATGGCGGAGAAGTGCAAGCAGGCGCTGCGCGAGAAGGGACCATCCGCCGTCGGCATGTTCGGTTCCGGCCAGTGGACTATTTTCGAGGGCTACGCGGCTACCAAGCTGATGCGCGCGGGCTTTCGCTCCAACAATCTCGATCCCAACGCCCGCCACTGCATGGCCTCGGCGGCCTACGCGTTCATGCGCAGCTTCGGCATGGACGAGCCGATGGGCTGCTATGACGATCTGGAGCATGCCGACGCCTTCGTGCTTTGGGGCTCCAACATGGCGGAGATGCACCCGATCCTGTGGACCAGGCTCGCCGACCGTCGGCTCGGCCATCCGCATGTGCGCTGTGCCGTGCTGTCGACCTTCACGCACCGTTCGATGGACCTCGCCGACATCCCGATCGTGTTCAAACCGGGAACCGATCTCGCGATCCTCAACTACATTGCCAACCACATCATCCAGACGGGCCGGGTGAACGAAGACTTCGTCAACCGCCACACGACCTTCATGCGCGGCGCGGTGGACATCGGCTATGGTCTGCGCACCGAGCACGAACTGGAGGTGAAGGCCACCGGCGCGTCCGATGCGGGCAAGATGGAGCCGATCGATTTCGAGGCGTTCAAGGCTTTCGTCTCGGAATACACGCTGGAACGAGCGGCTGAAATCTCGGGGGTGGAGCCGGGCTTCCTCGAGGAACTGGCCGAGCTCTACGCCGATCCCGGCACGAAGGTGATGTCGCTCTGGACGATGGGTTTCAACCAGCACGTCCGCGGCGTGTGGGCCAACCAGATGGTCTACAACATCCACCTGTTGACCGGGAAAATCTCGGAACCGGGAAACAGCCCGTTCTCTCTCACCGGGCAGCCGTCGGCCTGCGGCACCGCGCGCGAGGTAGGCACCTTCGCGCACCGGCTGCCGGCCGACATGGTGGTGACCAACCCCGACCACCGCGCGATGGCGGAGGAGAAATGGAAGCTGCCGCAAGGGCTGCTGCCGGACAAGCCGGGCTTCCACGCCGTCCAGCAGGACCGGATGTTGAAGGACGGCATCCTCAATTTCTACTGGATACAGGTGAACAACAACCTGCAGGCGGCGCCCAATACCGCGAACGAGACCTACCAGGGCTACCGCAATCCGGACAATTTCATCGTTGTTTCCGACGCCTATCCGACGGTGACGGCGGTCAGCGCCGACCTCATCCTTCCGGCGGCCATGTGGGTCGAGAAGGAAGGCGCCTTCGGGAACGCGGAGCGCCGCACGCATGTCTGGCACCAGCTCGTCGATGCGCCCGGCGAGGCGCGCTCCGACATGTGGCAGATCGTTGAGTTCTCGAAACGCTTCACCACCGACGAGGTGTGGCCGGCAGAGATACTCGATGCCAATCCCGAGTATCGCGGCCGCAGCCTGTTCGACGTGCTGTTCCGCAACGGCAACGTCGACAAGTTCCCGCTGTCCGAGATCGACCCGGAATATGAGAACCAGGAATCGAAGGATTTCGGCTTCTACATTCACAAGGGGCTGTTCGAGGAATACGCGGCATTCGGGCGCGGCAAGGCGCACGATCTGGCACCCTACGATGCCTATCACGAAAACCGCGGGCTGCGCTGGCCGGTGGTCGACGGCAAGGAGACATTGTGGCGCTACCGCGAGGGGTATGACCCTTATGTGCAGCCGGGGGAGGGCGTGAAGTTCTACGGCAGGCCCGACGGCAGGGCTGTCATCCTTGCCGTGCCATACGAACCGCCGGCCGAATCTCCCGACAATGAATTCGACCTGTGGCTCGTGACAGGCCGCGTGCTGGAGCACTGGCACTCTGGCTCCATGACCATGCGGGTTCCCGAACTATACAAGGCCTTCCCGGGGGCCGTGTGCTTCATGAACGCCGACGATGCGCGCGATCGCGGGCTCAACCAGGGCGCGGAGATCAGAGTGATGTCGCGGCGCGGCGAAATCCGCACGCGGCTCGAGACACGCGGCCGAAACCGCATGCCGAAGGGCGTGGTCTTCGTACCCTGGTTCGATGCGAGCCAGCTGATCAACAAGGTCACGCTCGACGCCACCGATCCCATCTCCAAGCAGACGGATTTCAAGAAATGCGCGGTCAAGGTCGTTTCCGTCGCCTGAGGTGGCGGGTCGTTGCAGGGTGCGCGGCGGCCGCCGCGGTGCTCGGCGTTTCCGGAGCGCTCGCCCAGATGGGGGCGGAGCTTCGCGGCAACGTTCCCTATGTCGAGACACCCGCGGCGGATCCCCTGCCGCGCTGGATCGTCGACGACATCCGCAAGATGCGCGCCTATCCCGACCAGCCACCGGTCATCCCGCATTCGATCGAAGGCTACCAGCTCTCGGTCAACACCAACCGATGCCTGTCCTGCCACAAGCGTGAATTCACCGAGGGCTCCGGCGCCCCGATGATCAGCGTGACCCATTACCTCACCCGCGAAGGGCAGATGCTCGCGGATGTCTCGCCGCGCCGCTATTTCTGCACCGCCTGCCACGTGCCGCAGGCGACCACGCAGCCGCCGGTGCGCAACACGTTCAGGGACATGAGCGAGTTGGGGGTAGGGCACGCCGGGGGCAATTGAGCATGCAGTGGATCCGCAAAACCCTGGCCTGGATATGGCAGACGCTCACACGCCCGGCGGCGACGCTCAGCCTTGCCTTCCTGACGCTCGGCGGATTCGTCGGGGGCGTCATCTTCTGGGGCGCGTTCAACACCGCGCTGGAGCTGACGAATACCGAGCAGTTCTGCATCTCGTGCCACGAGATGGAGGCGAACGTTTACGAGGAGATGACCCGCACGGTGCATTTCACGAACCGTTCCGGCGTGCGCGCCTCCTGCCCGGATTGCCACGTGCCGCACGAGTGGACCGACAAGATCGCGCGCAAGATGCAGGCGTCCAAGGAAGTCTGGGGCACAATCTTCGGAACGATCAACACCAGACGCAAATTCCTGGATGAGCGCCGCCGCTTGGCCGAGCACGAGTGGGCGCGCCTCAAGGCCAACGACAGCCTCGAATGCCGCAACTGCCACTCGGGAGTGGCGATGGACCTCTCCAAGCAAACCCAGCGGGCGGCGGATATCCACAGCCGCTATCTGCTGTCGCGCCAGGCGACCTGCATCGACTGCCACAAAGGCATCGCCCACGAACTGCCCAATATGGAGGGCGTCGACCCCGGCTGGATCGCGCCGCCCGAACTACAGGGCCAGGAGCTGCCGCAAGCCTCCATCGTCGACGAACTCGAGATGCGGGTCAGGGAAGCACATCTCGGTGTCGTCATGCCGGCCGCGAGCCGTTAGGCGGGCAAGGAGCGGCGCCCAAGCCGCCAGCCAAGGGATACGCCCGTCGCGTGCATGTTTCGAAAGCGGCTGCCGTCTTCACCTGGAAGGAGAATTCCTGGTACGCCCAAGGGGAATCGAACCCCTGTTTCCGCCGTGAAAGGGCGGCGTCCTAGACCGCTAGACGATGGGCGCGCGCAGGAACGTCGCGCTTATACCAGCTTCCGTTCGCGCGGCAACCCCGCGCGGCGAGAGCGGACAATTTTTTGGATCAGGACCGCTTGCGCTTGCGGCAGCGCCAGTTCCAGTCGCGCTCCGGACCGACGTCGACATGCACGGAGTTGGTGTGGCAATAGGTGCCGACGCCACCGCGCCCCGGCATCGAGCGCAGGAACTCCGCCAACTCCCACTTGGCCACGCCCTCGACCTGAATGTCGGCGGCCGCGCAATACATGTGCAGCGAGTTGCGCGCTCCGCGCGCCTTCCGGTTTACCGGCGGGCTGCGGTAGCCGGAAGTGACGAGAACCTTCTTGCCGTAGTGGCCTTCGATCGTCCTGAGCACGCGGACGAGCGAGGGCTTGAGACAGGCGGTGTCCACCCTGTCCGTCTGCATCAGCAAGCCGTTGGGCGCGAGGCGGGCAAGGCCGGCCGCGGAAGCCACCTCGATCTCCTCGTCGCCTTCGTGCAGGTCGATGTCGCTGTCATCGTCCATGCCGGACTTGCGCTTGATTTCGAAGAGGTCACCCTGGCGCACGCCCGGCAGCGGGTCGGTGTTCATGAAGGCGCGGGGCTGCGCGGGCGTCGGGGCGACGGCGGCGAGAGTGAGGGGCCTGGAGTTCTCGACGACAAGCGGCGCCGGCGCCGCTTCCGCCTTCGAGAAGAACGACGAGAGGAAGCTGCGTTTCTTCGGTCCCGCGACGTTGACAGGCTCGGCCGCGGGCGGGCGGCTTTCGATAAAGGTCGTGGCGGTGGCCACCTTGGTCTCAACCGGCTCGGCCGCCGCGGGCTCGCCAGCCGCCGCGGGCTGCTCGCTCTCGGCCTGCGCAGAAGACTGCCGGGTTTCGGACGCGGCAACTGGCGTAACCGTCGCGGCGGGCGCCGGCGCAGATGGCTGATCTGCAGCGCCGAAGAGCGATGCGAACAAGCTGCGTTTCTTCGGCGGGGGCGCGGCGACAGTGGCTGCGGGTGGGGGGACGTTTTCAATGACGGCGCCGGCCGGCCCGATCCTGGTCTGCACGACCGCCTCGATGTCGGCCTGCGAAGGCGCGACCGCCACTTCCACCGGCTCTGCCTGCAGTTGCTGTGCCGGCGAGGGGCTCTGCGAAGCGAGTGCCTGCGGCTCGCCGGGGCGTGGCGTCGGAACCGCCTGGGGCAGGGCAGGAGCATTCTCACCACCGAGGGAGTAGCCGGTCTGCGCCTCCGCTACTTTGATGTCGTGTCCTGCGTTGCCAGCATCCGCGGCGGCACTCGCCACGGGACCGGAAGTGTATTGCGGGGTCAGTGCCTGAGGGGTCAGTCCGAGCCGCTCGATCGGATCGGCCGTGGACGAGCAGGACGCCAAAAGGGCGGCGGATGCCAGCGCAATGGCCGTACGGCACAACAGCCTTACCGGTAGCGCTCCCTCTCGGTTCAAATGACTGTTCCCCTGACTTGCCGGCGAGACCGAAGCGCCCGCCAAATGCAATCCGGCAAGTCCCCTGAATCGGAACCCGCCTGTGCGATGCTTCAGAACCAGCGGCCCCCCGACTGGCCCGGCGCAAATTGAGCGCGAAAGCGCCTCGTGTCACCCTTTAGACACTGTCAAGTAGATCACGATTTATGTCGAATCGTATTTTCCGCGTTATGTCTTTTCAGACACGCACCTTCACATATGTCCCCGGCGCATCACCCAGGACGGGGGTTTTTTCACCCGGCACGCGGGCCGGAACCCGCCTCCGCTCGTGGCGCTCCAGCCATTTCTGCCAGTGCGGCCACCACGAGCCCGGATGCTCCTTCGCCTTCGCCAGCCAGCTGTCGAAATCGCCGACCGGTTTTGCGCCTGTCCAGTACTGGTACTTTTTCAGGGCGGGCGGGTTGACGACGCCGGCGATATGGCCAGAGCCGGCGAGCACATACTCGACCTCGCCCCCGAAGAATTTGGAGCCCAGAAACACGGAGCGGGCCGGCGCGATGTGGTCCTCGCGCGCCGCGAGGTTGTAGACCGGGATCTTGACGTCGGCGAGCGAAAGCCGGTGCCCGCCCAGCACCATCCTGCCGCTCGAAAGGTTGTTCTCCAGGTAGCAGTTGCGCAGGTAGAAGGAGTGGTTGGCCGCCGCCATGCGCGTGGAATCGGAGTTCCAGTAGAGCAGGTCGAACGGCATCGGCTCCTTTCCGCGTATGTAATTGTTGACGAAATAGGGCCAGATAAGCTCGCCCGAACGCAGCATGTTGAACGCCGTCGCCATGCGCGTGCCTTCGAGATATCCCTTCTCGTTCATGGCGGCTTCAAGGGAGGCAAGCTGCTCCTCGTCGACGAAGACCTTCAGGTCGCCCGCATGGGTGAAATCCACCTGCGTGGCGAGGAAGGTGACAGTGCGGATGCGGTCGTCGCCAGTTTGCGCCAGCAGCGCCAAAGCCGCCGCCAGCAGGGTGCCGCCCACGCAGTATCCCACCGCGTTGACCTCGCGCTCTCCGATCGCGGCTTCCACCGTGTCGAGGGCGAAAACGAGGCCGTCCTTGATGTAGGCTTCCCAGTCCATGCGCCCGTGGCGTTCGTCGGGGTTGACCCATGAGATGACGAACACCGTGTGGCCCTGCTCGACCGCCCAGCGAATGAGCGATTTCTCGGGATTGAGGTCGAGGATGTAGAACTTGTTGATCCAGGGCGGGCAGATCAGCAGCGGCCGCTTCAGGACTTTCTCGGTCGAGGGCGCGTACTGGATGATCTCCACCAGATCATTGCGGGCGATGACCTTTCCCGGCGTAGTGGCGAGATTCTCGCCCACCTTGAAGCGGGAATAGTCCGACTGCCGCAGCTTGAGGTCGCCCTTGCCAGCGCGGATGTCCTCCGCCAGCATCTTCATGCCGCGCGTAAGGTTCTCGCCATGGCTCTCCACCGTTTCGCGGAAGAGCTCCGGATTGGTGAGCACGAAGTTCGACGGTGAAAGCGCATCGGTGATCTGCTTCATGTAGAAACGCGCCTTGTGGCGCGTGTTCTCGTCGAGCCCCTCCGTATTCTCCACCAGGTCGGCCGCCCAGCGCGACGTGACCAGGTAGGTCTGTTTGAGGAAATCGAAGAAGGCGTTCCTGGCCCATTCCGGATCCTTGAAGCGCTTGTCGCCCTTCTCCGCCTCGACCGCGCCTGAAACCTCCTCGCCGGAAAGCTTGCGGACCGAATTCGCCCAGATGCCCATGTAGCCCGAAAAAAGCCGCGTCTGTGCCTCAAGGGCACGCGATGGGTCGGACAACCAGTATTCGGTCAGCTTGGAGAAGGTCCTGACCATGTCGGCCATCGGCTCGGCAAGGGTATCGCGGACTTCCCCGCTCTCGCGCGGCTTGGCCCAGGCGGAAGCCGCCTTCCCGGCCTCTTCGATCATATGCGCGAAATTGAGGGCGAAGCGTTCCGGATCCTTCACCAGGTATTGCTCGACCGGGGTTGCGTCGGTCTCGGCAGCGTCTTCCGGTTTGCGCTTCTCGGCCATTCTCCGGCTTGTCCTCCCTTCGTCTTTCGTCCACACACTATCACGGGGCGCGCATATCGGTCCAACTGCGTCGGCATTGTGACGGGCGGCAAAATAGAATGAATTCCTCACCGTTTAGGCCATTTTGCGAAGGCTGGGGTACAGGGCTGCGAATGCTGGCGCTCTGCGGGCTGCCGCTGCTGGCGGCGGGCTGCGGCACCACCATCGAGGAGGGGGTGCCCGGCGCGCGCCGCGAAGGCGTCTACCCGAACCTGAACATCCCCCAGCAGGCCGCCACCCAGCAACTGACGGACGAGGAAGCCCAGGCCGGCATCGCCGCGCTGGCGCGCGCTCGAGCCGGGCAGCAGGGTGCGGGCAACGGTTCCGTGAGTGATGCCGAGCGGCTCCGGCGCCTGCGCCAGAGCCACGGCGAGGCCGCTCTGGAGGAGATCGAGAGCAAGTAGCGGCAACCGCCGAAAGCCGAAGCCTGGTCTATCGACCGGCATCCGAATTGAGTGTATATGCGCGCACCTGACGCGCCCATCCGAACTGGAACGACAATGGAAGAGTTTCACAAGGTCCGCCGGCTTCCGCCTTACGTCTTCGAGCAGGTCAACCGGCTGAAAGCCAGCGCGCGGGCCAAGGGCGCCGACATCATAGATCTGGGCATGGGCAACCCAGACCTGCCGACACCGAAGGCGATCGTCGACAAGCTGGTCGACGTCGTGCGCGACCCGCGCACGCACCGTTACTCCTCCTCGCGAGGCATTCCCGGTCTGCGCCGGGCGCAGGCCAACTACTACGGTCGTCGCTTCGGCGTGAAGCTCAATCCCGATACGCAGATCGTGGCCACGCTCGGCTCGAAGGAGGGCTTCGCCAACATGGCGCAGGCGATCACCGCCCCCGGCGACGTGATCCTGTGTCCGAACCCCACCTACCCGATCCATGCCTTCGGCTTCATCATGTCGGGCGGCGTCATACGCTCCATGCAGGTGGAGCCGGATGACGGTTTCATCCCGGCGCTGGAGCGCGCCATCAGACATTCGATCCCCAAGCCGCTGGCGCTGATCATGAACTACCCGTCGAATCCGACGGCGTATGTCGCCACGCTCGATTTCTACAAGGACGTCGTTGCCTTCGCGCGCAAGCACGACATCATCATCCTTTCCGACCTCGCCTATGCCGAGATCTATTTCGACGGCAATCCGCCGCCGTCAATGCTGGAGGTTCCGGGCGCGATCGACGTGACAGTCGAGTTCACCTCGATGTCGAAGACCTTTTCCATGCCCGGCTGGCGCATGGGCTTCGCCGTCGGCAACGAACGGCTGATCTCGGCGCTGACGCGGGTGAAGTCCTACCTCGACTACGGCGCTTTCACGCCGATCCAGGTGGCGGCGACGGCCGCCCTCAACAGCGACGGCGCCGAGATCGAGGAGGTGCGCGGCATCTACCACCGCCGCCGCGACGTTATGGTGGATTCGTTCGCGCGGGCCGGCTGGTCCATCCCGGCCCCGGCGGCGACCATGTTCGCCTGGGCGCCGATCCCCGAGCCGTTCAAGGCGCTGGGTTCGCTGGAATTCTCCAAGCTGCTCGTCGAGAAGGCCGACGTCGCGGTGGCGCCGGGCATCGGCTTCGGCGAGCACGGCGACGATTACGTGCGCCTCGCGCTGGTTGAGAACGAGCACCGCATCCGGCAGGCCGCGCGGAGCATCAAGAAGTTTCTCGCAACCGCGCCGCAGCAGCTCGACAACGTGATTCCGCTCAGCGCACGCCGCTGAGCCTTTCCTTTCATCATATTCCTGGAGACGCCGGAGACATGGCCGAAGCGTTGCGTGTTGGGATTGCCGGACTGGGCACGGTCGGCGCGTCCGTCGTACGGGTCCTCGCGCACAAGTCGGGCGAACTCACGCGGCAGTGCGGGCGCGAGGTGGCGGTGACGGCCGTCGCTGCGCGCGACCGCAACAAGGACCGTGGAATAGACCTGGGCAACACGCAGTGGTTCGACGACCCGGTCGAGCTTGCCCGCTCTGCCGAGATCGACGTTTTCGTCGAGCTTATCGGCGGGGAGGAGGGTGCGGCACTCGCCTCGGTCGAGGCCGCCCTCGAGGCTGGCCGCCATGTGGTCACCGCCAATAAGGCGCTGCTGGCAAAGCATGGCGTGTCGCTTGCCGAAGCCGCGGAGAAACGCGGCGTGCTGCTCAACTACGAGGCAGCGGTCGCTGGTGGCATCCCCGTCATCAAGACGATGCGCGAGGCACTTGCCGGCAACAATGTCTCGCGCGTGTTCGGCATTCTCAACGGCACCTGTAACTACATCCTCACGCGGATGGAGGCGGAAGGGTTTTCGTTCGATGAATGCCTGGCCGATGCGCAGCGGCTGGGCTACGCCGAGGCCGACCCAACCTTCGACATCGAGGGCAACGACACTGCCCACAAGCTGTCGATCCTGACGAGCCTCGCCTTCGGCACCCGGATCGCTGCCGACGACATCTATCTGGAGGGCATCTCCAACATTACACAGGCCGATATTAAGGCCGCGGGCGAACTCGGCTACCGCATCAAGCTGCTCGGCGTGGCGCAGAAGACCGAAAGCGGCATCGAGCAGCGCGTCCACCCGACGATGGTGCCGACCGCCAGCGTGATCGCGCAGGTGCATGGCGTTACCAATGCGGTGGCGATCGAGACGGACATCCTGGGCGAACTGCTGCTGTCGGGACCCGGCGCCGGCGGAAACGCGACGGCCTCGGCCGTCGTGGGCGACATTGCCGATATCGCCAAGAGCCGGCCGGGCTTCCAGCATGTGCCCGTGTTCGGCTGGCCGGCAAGGGAGCTCAAGCCCTACAAGACGGCAAGGATGCGCAGCCATGAGGGAGGATACTTCATCCGCCTGACCGTCCACGATCGTATCGGCGTCTTCGCCGCCATCGCGCGGCGCATGGCCGACAACGACATCTCGCTGGAATCGATTGTCCAGCGCGCGGCCGAGTCTTCGGAGACTGAGAAGACCGTCATCCTGGTTACGCACGAGACCACCGAGGCCGCCGTGCGCAAGGCCGTCGACGGCATCACCAAGGACGGCCACCTTACTGCCAAGGCGCAGGTGATCCGCATAGAGCGCGCGGAGTAGAGCGGGCGCCGGCACGCCCGCCAAATATTCAATCGATTCATGTTTTTGCGGGGCGGCCTTGGCGCTTGCCGCGTCTCTTCTACTTTGCCAGAAGGGGCGGATCGGACGAACAGCAGCCTTAATCGGGAAGCAATCATGCTGATGAACGCGCAGACCACCGGCCTCGACCGCATCCTCACGCTCGAACTCGTGCGGGTGACCGAAAGGGCAGCGGTGGCGGCGGCGCGGCTGAGGGGACGAGGCGACGAGAAGGCAGCCGACCAGGTTGCGGTGGACGCGATGCGTTCTGAACTAAACCGGCTCCCAATCAGGGGGACCGTGGTCATCGGCGAGGGCGAGCGGGACGAGGCGCCCATGCTCTATATCGGCGAGGAGGTGGGCCTGGGCGAGGGCACGGAAGTCGATATCGCGCTCGACCCGCTCGAAGGCACCACGATCTGTGCCAAGAACCTGCCCAATTCGCTCGCCGTCATCGCGATCGCTGAGAAGGGAAGCCTACTCTATGCTCCCGACGTCTACATGGACAAGATCGCGATCGGCCCAGGCTATCCAGAAGGCATCATCGACATCGATGCGCCCGCTGTGGAGAACATCGAGAACCTGGCGAAGGCCAAAGGCGTGCCGGTGAACGAGATCACGGCCTGCATCCTCGACCGGCCGCGGCACGCCCGTCTCATCGAGGCGGTGCGGGCGACCGGCGCGTCGATACGGCTGATCGGCGACGGCGATGTGGCCGGCGTCATCCATACGACAGACCCCGACGAAACCGGAATCGACATCTACCTCGGCACCGGCGGCGCGCCCGAAGGCGTGCTTGCGGCAGCGGCGCTGCGCTGCATCGGCGGCCAGATGCAGGGACGGCTGCAGCTCAACACCGAGGAAAAGGTCGCGCGCGCCGCCAAGATGGGCATAGCCGATCCCAACAAGGTCTACCGCATGGACGAGATGGCAAGCGGCGACGTGGTGTTCGCAGCCACCGGCGTCACCGACGGCAACCTGCTTTCCGGCGTGAAATTCGGGCGTGAGGCGATACAGACGCACACCATCGTCATGCGCTCCTCCTCGCGCACCATTCGCGAGATCAAGGCGCGGCACCAGGATTTCCAGAAGTTCTGAGACTGCTGACATCCCTGTCAGCTTATCAACAGGCTGCCGCTGACTTTGCCCCGCATGACGCCTATCGTGCCGGGATGATGCTTGGCCGGGAAAATCGGGTTACGGGCGAGAAACGCTACTTCCTGGGCGTGCAGCAATCGGCGCGCGGACTCTGCTGGGAGCATCGGCTCAATCCGCTGCAAGAGATGGCTGCGCTTGCCATGGCCCAGCAGCATGGAGTTCCCGACATCGTCGCCCGGGTGCTTGCAGGGCGCGGCGTGACGGTCGAAAACGCCCAGCGCTTCCTAGAGCCTACCATCCGCGACCTGCTCCCGGATCCGGGCCTGCTGACCGACATGATGCTGGCCGCGGGGCGCATTGCGCAGGCTATTGTCGGGCGCGAGCGGGTTGCGATCTTCGGCGACTACGATGTCGACGGCGCTGCATCCTCGGCCATGCTGAAGCGCTTTCTGCGGCATTACGGGATCGAGGCGGAGATCTACATTCCCGACCGCATCTTCGAGGGGTACGGGCCCAATCCGGACGCCATGCGCGATCTGGCGGCGCGCGGCGCGCGGCTGATCGTGACGGTCGACTGCGGCACCAACAGCGCGGCGGCGATCGCGGCCGCCAACGAAGCAGGAGCTCAGGTGGTCGTGCTCGACCACCACCAGGTGGGCGGCCCGCTGCCCGCAGCCTATGCCGTCGTAAATCCCAACCGGGAGGATGATCTATCGGGGCAGGGGCATCTGTGCGCGGCGGGCGTCGTCTTCCTCACGCTGGTCGAGACCGCACGGCAGCTGCGTGGCAGTGACGAGAACCTGCCCTCTCCGCCGGACCTGCTTGCGTTGCTCGACCTCGCCGCGCTGGCCAGCGTCTGCGACGTGGTACCGCTCACCGGCGTCAATCGCGCCTTCGTTGTTAAGGGACTGATCGCCATGCGGCGCATGGCGAACCCGGGGCTTGCGGCGCTGACCCGCGCGTCGCGCATCGGCGAGCCGCTCAACACGTTCCATCTGGCGTTCCTGCTCGGGCCGCGCATCAATGCTGGCGGCCGCATCGGCGATGCCGCGCTCGGAGCGCGGCTGCTTGCAACCGATGATTCCGTGGAAGCCGAGGCGATCGCCGAGACGCTCGACCGGCTCAACCAGGAACGGCAGGCGATGGAGCAGGAGATGCTGGCGGAGGCGAAGGCCGAAGCTGACGCCGAACTGGCTGCAGGCGATGGACCCGCTGTGCTTGTGACGGCAAGCGACCGGTGGCATCCCGGCATAGTCGGGCTCATTGCCGCACGGCTGAAGGAACACACGCGGCGGCCGGTCTTCGCGATTTCGTTCAACGCCAATGGTGTCGGCACCGGCTCGGGCCGTTCGATATCGGGCTTCGACCTCGGCCACCTGGTCCGGGACGCCTCTGCCGCGGGATTGCTGGTCAAGGGGGGCGGCCACGCCATGGCGGCAGGCATCACCGTGGAGCGCGAGAAACTTGGCGCTCTCCGGGCCTTCTTCGAGGAACAGGCAGGCGACGCCGTGTCCAGACTGCGCGAAGAGGATGCCCTTCATATCGACGCCGCACTGTCGGCAGACGGGGCGACGTTCAAGCTGTGCGACGCCCTGGAGAAGGCAGGGCCGTTCGGTGCGGGACATCCGGCTCCGATGCTGGCACTTCCGCGCCATCGGATTGCCGACGTCCGCACCGTGGGCGCGGGCCATGTCCGGGTCGAACTCGTCTCGGATGCAGGAGGCCGGTTGTCGGCGATAGCGTTTCGGGCCGCCGACAGCGACCTTGGCCGCTTCCTGCTCGGCCGTCGAGGCAAACTCGTTCATGTGGCCGGCAATCTCGCGACCAATCACTGGAACGGCGCCCAGCAGATACAATTTCGGATCATTGACGCAGCGGAAGCTGAGTAGGACCTGCGGGGGTCTAGGCCAGCACTTCCTGCAGCCGCTTCAACTCACCCACATGCGCCCGCGTAGCCTCGTAGCCAAGGTGGATTGCTTCCTCGGCGCGATGGAACTCCGACAGCCCGATATGACCGAGCTTCGGTTGCAGGGACAGGTCCGGCGGATCGCCCGCCAGTCTGGCGCGCGAAATCCGGTCCTGGATGATGTTGAAGGCTTCCACCATCACGCCCATGATACCCAGCCGGTGCTCGCGCTCGTTCGGTCCCTTGTCGACCACGAGCTGGGTGTCGAGGGGCGGAAGGTCCGCGCTGTGCTTGATCACGGCGGCGCGCCCGAAATTGTCGTAGTGAAGGTTGACGGCGACGACCACCTGCTGCTCGTGTGCGCGGCAGACCGAGACCGGTACGGGATTGACGAGCGCGCCGTCGACAAGCACGCGACCGTTGCAGGCCACCGGCTCGAATACGCCGGGTAGCGCATATGAGGCGCGCATGGCGGTTATGAGCGACCCGCTCGAAAGCCAAATCTCGTGGCCGGTCCGAATCTCCGCCGCCACGCACACCAGCGGCTTCGGCAGCATGTCGAACGTGACGTCCTTGAGATGCTGCTGCATGCGCGCGTCGAGCTTCATGCCGCCGAACAGGCCGCTGCCACCAATATGCAGATCGAGCAGGCCGAAGATGCGGCGCTTGGTCAGCGAACGGGCGAAATCCTCAAGCTCGTCCAGCTTGCCGGCGAGATAACAGCCACCGACAAGCGCACCAATCGAGGTGCCGGCGATCATGTCGATCTCTATTCCGGCTTCATCCAGCGCCCGCAGGACGCCGATATGGGCCCATCCGCGCGCGGCGCCGCCGCCCAGCGCAAGCGCCAGTCCATTCCTCTTGGGGCTTTCCCTGGGTAGTTCCCCCACACCCGGCACGGGCGGGAAACCGTCCACCACCCGCATGTCATGTCTCCCGCGCAGCGACGTCCACTCAAGCATTGTCGCCTCCTTCCCCGAAAGCGACAATAGCGCGGGAGGTGTATCGAAATAATGAATACCTGAAGGGGAGAGGCGGGAAGGACGAAGCGGGAACCGGCCGTCTATTCCGTCCGGAAGGGCGTTTCTGCAAGCTTCGGGTTCCCATCTTCGGTTTCCACGGTCCTGTAGAAACAGGAACGCCGGCCGGTGTGACAGGTTGCATTGTCGCCCGCGACCTCGACGCTCAACCATATCGCGTCCTGGTCACAATCCGTGCGCATCTCGACCACCCGCTGGACATTTCCGGAGGTCTCCCCCTTCTTCCAGAGGGTCTGGCGCGAGCGCGACCAGTAGTGTGCGATTCCGGTCTCCAGCGTGAGCGCCAAGGCT
This sequence comes from Pseudomonadota bacterium, assembly GCA_023435335.1. Taxonomy (GTDB): domain Bacteria; phylum Pseudomonadota; class Alphaproteobacteria; order Rhizobiales; family Rhizobiaceae; genus RCIO01. The sequence goes on along the minus strand of JAEYRU010000261.1, from coordinate 18,356 downwards.
TCGGCGTTCATGTGCGCGACCATGAGCACAATGCCGTCCCCCGCGTCCGTGACGACGGCCGTAATCAAGCCGCCGGCGTCGAAGCGCGGCGAAAAGGCGTTGCCCTCCTCGAGGGCGACCTTGTCGGACGGTGGTATCTGGAATTCGGTGCTTGCCATGACCGGCCTTTCTTCGGGGCCGGCCTTCGGCTTAGCCCCTGTTACTGTCCCTCAGCATCGCCATGAACCGGACCTGCTCCTCGGGATGGTCGCGGAAGGCGCCAGTGAAGGTCGACGTCAGGGTCGTCGAGCCCTGCTTGCGGATGCCGCGCATAGCCATGCACATATGCTCGGCCTCGATCATGACGGCAACGCCGCGGGGGTTTAGCACGTCCTGAATCACGCCCGCAATCTGCGCCGTCATGGACTCCTGCGTCTGCAGGCGGTGGGCGAAGATGTCGACGACGCGGGCGATCTTGGAGAGGCCAACCACCTTGCCGTCCGGCAGATATCCGACATGTGCCTTGCCGATGATCGGCACCATGTGGTGCTCACAATGCGAGTGGAAGTGGATGTCCTTGATGAGAACCAGTTCGTCGTAGCCGGACACTTCCTCGAAGGTGCGGCCGAGCTCCTCCGCGGGGCACTGATCGTAACCGCCAAACATCTCGCGATAGGCCTTGGCGACGCGACGCGGGGTATCGAGCAGGCCTTCGCGATCGGGATTGTCGCCGGTCCAGCGGATCAAGGTGCGAACCGCCGCCTCCACCTCGTCCTGCGCAGGGCGATCAGTTACCGGCTTCTCCATATAGCCGGGGCGGTCGCCGATGCGGTGCGCCGCATCGCTCGCGAGCTGCCTGTCAGTCGAAAGGGTGTCCGCGCGCGGCGGAAATGTCTTGACGATAGCGTCCATAAAAGGCGTCTCCCGTAGTCCCACTCGAGGAGGGACGAGTTGAACGGACCACAGCCTTCAGCGGGAATGTGGATGAATCATCCACGCCCGTAACCGGCGGGCTCACATCCGGGCAGGGGCAATGCTTGCCGACGCCGGGATACGCTCACTATATATGGTCTCGCGGCCGGAATGAAAGATGTTCGTGCGGCATTGAATGCTCCGGAAACGCCGCCAGCGGGAAAACGATGATCGACGACGTCTACAACGCGAAAATCCTGGCATTCGCCGGCAATATTGCCCGCATCGGCCGCCTCGAGCATCCGGACGCCACGGCGACCGCGCATTCCAAGCTGTGCGGCTCCACGGTGACGGTAGATCTGAAGCTAAAGGACGGCGTCGTGACCGACTTCGCGCATGAGGTGAAGGCCTGCGCGCTCGGTCAGGCCTCTTCCTCGATCATGGCGCAGCACGTGGTAGGGGCGACCGCCGAGGAACTGAAAGCCACGCGCCAGGCCATGCTGCGGATGTTGAAGGAGAACGGGCCGCCGCCCCAGGGCCGCTTCGCCGACCTGCAGTATCTGGAGCCCGTGCGCGATTACAAGGCGCGTCATGCCTCTACGATGCTCACATTCGATGCGGTGGTCGATGCAATCGACCAGATCGAGCGCAGGGCGGCAGGCGAGGCGGCCTGAGGTCCCGTGGCGCACGATCATCCGCATCCTGCCCGCTCCAGGGTTCGCTCCCGCAACTGGCAGGGCGCGTGGCCGAAGACACCCGCGCGCGTTCTCGGCACCGGCTTCGTGCGCCTGTACCAGCTCACCCTTTCCGGCTTCATCGGCAATTCGTGCAGGCATTTCCCGACCTGCTCGGAATACGCATACGAGGCGATAGCCCGGCATGGGCTCTGGGCCGGTGGCTGGATGGGGCTGTTCCGGGTGGCGCGTTGCGGCCCGGGCGGCACGCACGGCGTCGATCTCGTGCCGGAAGCACTGGAAACCCGGTACGTCTGGTACCGGCCCTGGCGCTACTGGCGGATATCGGCGACGGCTGAACACTAGAGGCCTCTGGGCTTTACGAGCTTGCAGCCGGCAATTATAGACTGCGCGCCGCCGCCGGACGCATCCGGCCAGACCCACCCGCGCTCGTTTGCGGGACTGGATAGGAGAAGCCCCTTTGCCCCAGATTTCCCTTACATTTCCCGACGGTTCCGTGCGCGACTACGACGCCGCGACGACCGGCGCCGCGCTCGCCGAATCGATCTCGAAGTCGCTCGCGAAGAAGGCCGTGGCAGTAGCGCTGAACGGAACGTTGCGCGACCTGTCCGAGCCGCTTGGCCAGTCGGGCAGGATCGAGATCGTGACCCGCGACGACCCCCGCGCCCTCGAACTGATCCGGCACGACGCCGCGCACGTCCTGGCGGAGGCCGTGCAGGAGCTGTGGCCCGGCACCCAGGTCACCATCGGCCCGGTCATCGAGAACGGGTTCTACTACGACTTCGCACGCAACCAGCCGTTCACGCCGGAGGACTTTGCCGCCATCGAGAAGAAGATGCGGGAGATCATCCAACGCAACAGGCCCTTCACGAAGGAAGTATGGAGCAGGGACGAGGCGAAGAAGGTCTTTCGCGAGAAGGGCGAAGCCTACAAGGTGGAACTGATCGACGCGATTCCAGCCGACCAGGACATCAGGATCTACAAGCAGGGTGAGTGGTTCGACCTTTGCCGCGGGCCGCACATGGCCTCGACCGGCCAGATCGGGGACGCCTTCAAGCTGATGAAGGTGGCCGGCGCGTACTGGCGCGGCGATGCCAACAACCCGATGCTGACCCGAATCTACGGGACCGCATGGGCCACCAAGGAGCAGCTCGACGCTTACCTCCACATGCTGGAGGAGGCGGAAAAACGTGATCATCGGCGGCTCGGCCGCGAGATGGACCTGTTCCACTTCCAGGAGGAAGGGCCGGGCGTCGTCTTCTGGCATGCCAAGGGCTGGAGGATGTTCCAGAACCTGGTCTCCTACATGCGGCGTCGGCTGGGCGACGACTACCAGGAGGTCAACGCCCCCCAGGTGCTGGACAAGAGCCTGTGGGAGACATCGGGCCACTGGGGTTGGTATCAGGAGAACATGTTCGCGGTTAAGTCCGCGCATGCCTTCACGCAACCGGACGATCCGGATGCCGACCAGCGCATCTTCGCGCTGAAGCCGATGAACTGTCCCGGACATGTGCAGATATTCAAGCACGGCCTCAAATCCTACCGCGACCTGCCGATCCGGCTGGCGGAATTCGGCTACGTTCATCGCTACGAGGCGTCCGGGGCGTTGCACGGGCTGTTGCGCGTGCGCGGCTTCACGCAGGACGATGCCCACGTCTTCTGCACGGAGGACCAGCTCGAGTCGGAAATCCTGAAGATCAACGACCTAATGATGTCGGTCTACAAGGATTTCGGGTTCGAGGAAGTGGTGGTGAAGCTTGCCACCCGCCCTGAGAAGCGCGTCGGCACCGACGCCATGTGGGACCATGCCGAGGACATCCTGAAGGGTGCGCTTGCCCGCATGGCGCGCGAGGACAACCGCATCACGACCGGCATCAACGAGGGCGAGGGGACGTTCTACGGCCCCAAGTTCGAGTATACCCTGAAGGACGCGATCGGGCGTGAATGGCAACTGGGCACCACGCAGGTCGACTTCAACCTGCCTGAGCGATTCGGTGCCTTCTATATCGGGTCGGACTCGGAGAAGAAGCAGCCGGTGATGATACACCGCGCGATCTGCGGTTCCCTGGAGCGATTCCTCGGCATTCTGATCGAAAGTCATGCCGGCCAGATGCCGCTCTGGTTCGCACCGCTGCAGGTGGTGGTCGCCACGATCACATCCGACGCAGACGGTTACGTCGAAAAGGTGGTGCAAAGGCTCAAGGCCGCCGGTCTGCAGGCAGAGGCCGACCTGCGCAACGAGAAGATCAACTACAAGGTCCGCGAGCATTCGCTGGCCAAGGTGCCGGTCATCCTCGTCTGCGGCAGGCGCGAGGCGGAGGAGGGCACGGTCAACATGCGTCGGCTGGGCTCGCGCGATCAGGAGTCCATGACGCTGGAGGCGGCATTATCGGCACTGGCCGGCGAGGCGACGCCTCCCGACCTGCGCCGCCATACGGCGTGACGCCAAAACGAAGAGCCGGCTCGCCGGCCCTTCACCCCCGTGATGAGCAGTGGGATGTCGGTCAGTCAAGCGAGGACTCGACCACCTCGCCATTCTCGTTGGCGAATACTTCCACGTCCTGATTTCGCCCGGCGACCACCACGAAGTCGCGCTGGTAAATCCGGTCGCGATTCCTGGCGATGGCCGTGTAGTTGCCTTCCGCCAGCACCATGGACGCGAACGCACCGACATTCTCGCGGACGATGTCGCCCGAATCGGCCAGGATCGACCACGCGGTATCGGCAATCGCCTCGCCACCTTCCTCACGCACCAGCTTCATGGTGAGTTGCGCGGCGCGATGTTCCACCAGCGCCTCGGTCAGCTTGCCGGCTTCCACCCGAATGTCTGCTCGAATAACGGCATTGACCGCCCCGTAGGTCGAAACAACGTGATACGTGCCCGCGTTGAGGCGCACGACCGTGTTGGGGCTGACATCCGGTATGATCAGGGCGCGTTCGCCGCGCACATCGAGGTCCGCCTCGTAGATGGAGAACTTCAGTTTCTGGGGCGGAATGCGGACGCCGCCGGAGAGGATGGCGTCGAGCTTCAGCCCGCCGGCCTCCAGCACGAGGCTTTCGCGCACCGGCTCGCGTCCGACCGTAACGCGCTTGGTCGCGCCGGCGCGGCCAAAGGCCGCGTGGATCAGGTAGCTGCCGGGCTCGAGCTGGAAAACGCTGGTGCCGCCCTGCGCTGACGCCACGAGCGGCAATTTGCCATCGGCATCTGCCTGGGGCGCGAACACGCGCCAGACAAGCCCGCGGCCGATCTCCGGCGATTCCTCGGTAAGCTTGGCGGCGAGCGTGATTTCGCCCGACGGTATCGCCAGCTGGGCGGCGGGCGAAGACGGCGCGAAACCGCTGATCGGAGGGAGGTGGAGCTGTGGAGCGTCCGATGTGCCGAGGGGACCTTCCTGTCCGGCGGACGGCGCGAGCTGTAGAGACTTGGGGCCGGCCAGGCCAGGCAGGGAGCCGCTGCCAACGGTTCCCGACGGCGCAAAGCCCGGGGCGCCGGTCCCGCTCTGGGCGTGGGAAACGGAAAGGCCCGGGCCGCCGATCAACACGGCGGCGAGCGCGATAGCGATGGATCGAACGGCCCCGGCAAACATCTCTTGCGTTGAAGCGGAAGGGGATGGCAATTTCAAGGCTGAAATACCTGGCTCCCCGGTGTTTCCAGGCTGCGGCGATTCCGCTACCCACTCTTCCCAAAAGCCGGAGAACGCACTTTTGACATCACCTGTCATAGAATTCCTGCTCGCCCGCAAGTCTTCGCCCATACAGGACCTCATGGAGCCCGCTCCGTCCGAGGCGGAGATCGCCACGATGCTGAGAGCGGCGACGCGAGTACCGGATCACGGACGCTTGGCGCCCTGGCGCTTCATTCTTTATCGCGGCGAGGCCCGCCAGCGGATCGGGGAGATGCTGGCGGTGCTCGCGGTGCAACGCGAAGGGGAATTGCCGGAGCCGCGGCTCGAAAAGGAGCGCACGCGGTTTTCCCGCGCGCCGCTGGTGATAGGTGTCATCCACTGCCCGAAGGCGAGCCCTGCAATTCCTCAATGGGAAATGCTCCTGTCGGGCGCGGCGGCGGCCATGAACCTCGTCCTGGCTGCCAATGCACTCGGCTATGGCACGAACTGGATCACAAACTGGTATGCGGACGATGCCGAAGGTAGGCGGCTGCTGGGGCTGGCGCCGGAGGAGCGGGTCGTGGGCTTCGTCCATGTCGGCACCGTGAGCGCGGCTGCAGCCAATCTGCCCGACCGGCCGCGGCCCGATCCGGCCGCCCTCGTCAGCGACTATGCGGGACCCTGGGAGGGCTGATGTTCTACGAACCGCGCAACGGCCACGGGCTGCCGCACAATCCCTCGAAGGCAATTGTGGCGCCTCGTCCGATCGGCTGGATCTCAACAATCGGGCCGGACGGCGTGCCAAATCTGGGGCCGTACTCCTTCTTCAACATGGTGTCCGACAAGCCGTTCAGCGTGATGTTCGCTTCCGACAGGCCGAAGGACAGCGCCCGGAACGCGGCCGCCAGCGGCGAGTTCGTGGTGAACGTCGCGAGCCGTGATCTGGCCGACAAGATGAATGCATCATCGATCGACGCGCCTGCCGGGGTAAACGAGTTCGAATATGCCGGCATCGAGATGGCGCCATGCGTCATGGTGAAAGCGCCGCGGGTAGCGGCGGCACATGCAGCGCTCGAGTGCAAGGTTAGCATGGCGTTTCATCCGAAAGACGCCGCCGGCAACGAGATGGAAACGTTCCTCGTGATCGGCGAGGTGGTCGGCGTGCACATCGACGATCGCTACATCCGCGAAGGGCGCTTCGATACCTCGCTTTCTGAGAATCTCGCGCGGCTCGGCTATTTCGATTATCTGGCGGTGGGCGAACTCTTCGAGATGCGCCGGCCCAAATGGGGCGGCTAGCCGCGCTCCGCGGCCTTCGCCCGTTGCAGCAACCGTTCGGCCAATCTCAGGTGCGGGCGATCATACATCTTGCCATCGATGGCAACCACGCCGGAGTCGCCGGCCTCCGCAAATGCTGCAACCACGTCGCGGGCGTGGGAGACCACCTCGGCGGAGGGCGTGAAGATTTCGTTGATAACCGGTACCTGCGCCGGATGGATCCCCATCTTGGCGGTGAAGCCGTCGCGCTCGGCCGCGAGACATTCGCGGCGGAAGGCAGCCTCGTTGCGAAAATCCGGGAAGACCGTATCAACGGCCGCGACGCCCGCGCCCGCCGCCGCAAGCAGCGTGATGGAGCGAGCGTGCAGGAACACGTGCGTGTACCGACCTTCGTCATCGCGTGCACTGCGTGCGCCGATGGCGGCGGAGAGGTCCTCCGCCCCCCAGGTGAGGCCCGAGAGGCGGGGATTGCCTCGCGCATAGGTGTAGGCCGCGAGCAGCCCCGCGGGTGTTTCCGTGATGATCGGCAGGATGGAGGTCGCGCCGTCCTCAATGCCGTTTTCGACCTCCAGCACCCGCAACCTGGCGGACAGCAGGGCCACGTCGTCGGCGCCGTTGGCCTTGGGCAGCATGATGCCGGCCGGCCGCGCCGGCATCACGGCCGCGAGATCATCGTCCGTCAGGCCCGTCGCCAGATCGTTGACGCGCACATGCAACACCGGTGAGGGGTTGTTGGCGCGTGATTGCAGGAAATCCGCCGAGATCTGCCTCGCCCTCGCCTTGGACGCCGGCGCGACCGAGTCCTCAAGGTCAAGGATCAGCACATCGGCACCCGAATCCAGCGCTTTTTCGAGCTTGCGCTCGGAATCTCCGGGCACGAAGAGCAACGAACGCATCGTCAGGCCCGCCGCTTGCGGATCATCGCCTGGCGTTGCGTGCGCGCAACCAGGACATCGTTCTGGTTGTAGGCGCGGTGCTCGAACTCCACGATCCCACGGTCCGGCTTCGACTTCGATTCGCGCACCGAGAGCACCTCGGTTTCGACACGCACCGTGTCGCCGTGAAAGAGCGGATGCGGAAAGCTGGTTTCCTTCATGCCGAGATTGGCGACGGTTGTGCCCAGCGTCGTGTCGTGCACGGAAATGCCGATCATCAGGCCCAGCGTGAAGAGCGAGTTTACCAGCGGCTTGCCCCATTCCGTCCTGGCCGAAAAATCGAAGTCGATATGCAGCGGCTGGGGGTTCATCGTCATAACCGAGAACAGGACGTTGTCGCTCTCGGTGACGGTGCGGGTGATCTCATGCCGGAACACCTGTCCTTGCGAGAATTCATCGAGATAAAGCCCTGGCATTGCCTCCCTTTCCGCCGATCCCGCGCCGGCCGGATTGTGTCGCCTGCTGGCGGTTAACAATCATGGTGAACCGATCGTAAACCATTTCCCCCTAGCGTCATCGCTGCCAAGGCAACGGAGTGCAAGTGGCGTAGATGGTTGTTGCACAATTCCTCAGATGGATCGACACGGCAAAAGTCTCGGAGAGGGCAGCCGCTGCTGCTGCTCTGGCTCGTGCCTATCTGCGCGCGGACGTATCATTCGAGGACCGCTGCGCGGCGGAGGCAGCGCTCACGTTCCTGCTCGACGATCCCTCCTGGAAAGTGCGCTATTCGATCGCCGAGGCGCTTTCGCTCAGCCACCGCGCGCCCGCGCAGGTGATCGCCGCGCTGGCCGCGGACCAGCCCAACGTTGCCGAGATCGTGCTCGCGCGCTCACCGGTTCTGGCAGATGGCGACCTGATTGATCGCATCGCCGGCGGCGACGAAAAGATCCAGGTAGCGATAGCGATTCGGTCCAATATCTCGATGGCGGTGGCTGCAGCGATCGCGGAGGTCGGTACGGCGGAATCCTGCCGTCAACTTATGTGCAATGACGGTGCCGAAATTGCCGGGCTGAGCTACAGGCGGATAGCCGAGCGGCACGGCGATGTCGGCTCCGTGCGCGAGGCGATGCTGGAAAACCGGGACTTGCCTGCGGACTGCCGCCACACGCTGCTGATGAAGGTGGGCGAGGCGCTCAAGGAGTCACCCTTCGTCGTCGCACTCATGGGCGCTGCTCGGGCCGGACGCATCACGCGCGAGGCCTGCCTCAAGGCGTCGATCACGCTTGTGGATGGCACCAGGCCGGAGGAGCATGGCGCCCTTGTGGAGCATCTGCGCATCAGGGGCGATCTCACTGCCGGCTTCATCCTGCGCGCCGTGGCTCTCGGCAAGATCGATTTCTTCGGCGCCGCACTGGTCTCGCTGACCGGACAGACGAGCCAGCGCGTCCGCTCGCTGCTGGCCGCGGGGCGCGATGGAGCGATATCCGCGCTGTTCCGCGCCGCGAGCCTGCCGCGGAACATGGATAGCGTGCTACTCACGGCGCTCGCCGTGTGGCGCGAGGTAGCGAACGGCAAGCGGGTCGCGGGGGCGCAGGAGGTAACCTGGCTGATGCTCAGGGCGATCGGGGCCGCGCCGGGGCAGGCCGGTCCGCGAACCGAAGACCGGGAACTGGCGGCGCTGTTGAAGTCAATCCATCTCGACGAACTGCGCGCCAATGCCCGCGGGCATGCGCTGGCCATAGCGGCGGCGTAACCATTTACCGCGGAATCGTCCGGCCGAGATTCCGAGCCTAGATGTCCAGTTCCTCGGCTTCGACGAACTCGGCATTCTCCTGGATGAAGCGGAAACGCGCCTCCGGCTTGGTGCCCATGAGCGCATCGACGGCGAGGCGGGTAGCTTCAACCGCAACCTGCTCGTCGGCGATGCCCACCCTCAGAAGCGTGCGCTTTCTTGGGTCCATGGTCGTTTCCTTGAGCTGGGAGGCCATCATTTCCCCAAGGCCCTTGAAACGGCCGATCTCGATCTTGCCACGCCCGGTGAATTCGGACCGTAGCAGCTCGTCCTTGTGCGCATCGTCGCGCGCGTACATCACCTTGCCGCCCTGGCTGATGCGGTAGAGCGGCGGTACAGCCATGTAGAGATGGCCGTTCTCGATCAGCTTCGGCATCTCCTGATAGAAGAAGGTGATGAGGAGGGAGGCGATGTGGGCACCGTCCACGTCGGCGTCGGTCATGATGATGACCCGGTCGTAGCGCAGGTCCTCCTCACGGTACTTCGTGCGCGTGCCGCAGCCCAGCGCCTGGATTAGGTCGGCGATAGTTTGGTTGGCGGTGAGCTTGTCGTTGCCCGCGCTGGCTACGTTGAGGATCTTGCCGCGCAGGGGCAGCACCGCCTGCCTGGCGCGGTCGCGCGCCTGCTTGGCCGAGCCACCGGCCGAGTCGCCTTCCACGATGAAGATCTCGGCGCCAGCGGCGGCGTTCTGCGTGCAGTCGGCCAGCTTGCCGGGCAGCCGCAGCTTGCGCACGGCGCTCTTGCGCGAGACTTCCTTCTCCTGCCGCCGCCGAACGCGCTCGTCGGCGCGCGCGATCACCCACTCCAGAAGCTTGTCGGCCTCCTGGCGGTTGCCGGCCAACCAATGATCGAAGGGATCGCGCAGCGCGTTCTCCACGATGCGCTGCGCTTCCACCGTCGCCAGCCGGTCCTTGGTCTGGCCCACGAACTCGGGTTCGCGGATGAAGACCGAGAGCATGCCTGCTCCCGAGATCATCACGTCCTCGGCGGTGACGATCGAGGCGCGCTTGTTGCCGGTCAGTTCGGCATAGGCACGCAGGCCGCGCGTTAGCGCATTGCGCAGTCCGGCCTCATGGGTGCCACCTTCGGGTGTGGGGATTGTGTTGCAGTAGGAGTTGAGGAAACCGTCGCCGCCATACCAGGTGACGGCCCATTCGACCGATCCGTGACCACCCTGCTTCTCGCTCTTGCCCGCAAAGGCCTCGCGCGTGACCTGGAATTCGCCGTTGAGCGAGGCGGCCAGATAGTCGCGCAGGCCGCCGGGGAAGTGGAACACGGCCTTTGCCGGGGTGTCGTCCTTTTCCTTCAACAGTGACGGATCGCAGGACCAGCGGATCTCGACGCCTCCGAAGAGATAGGCCTTCGAGCGCGCCATCCGGAACAGCCGGGCAGGCTCGAAGCGGGCATTCGCGCCGAAGATCTGTGGATCCGGATGGAAACGGGTCCTGGTTCCGCGCCGGTTGTGCACGTCGCCTAGGTTCTCCAACGGCCCCTGCGGCACTCCGCGTACGAAGCGCTGGCGATAGAGCTGCCGGCCGCGCGCCACCTCAACTTCCAGGGAATCCGAAAGGGCGTTGACTACCGAGACGCCGACGCCGTGCAGGCCGCCCGAGGTCTCGTAGACCTTGGAGTCGAACTTGCCGCCCGCGTGCAGCGTGCACATGATCACTTCCAGCGCCGATTTGCCCGGAAATTTCGGGTGCGGATCAACCGGGATGCCGCGCCCGTTGTCGGTGACGGTCAGAAAGCCGTCCGCGTCGAGTTCGACGTCGATGAACGTCGCGTGGCCGGCGACCGCCTCGTCCATGGAATTGTCGATGACCTCGGCGAAGAGGTGGTGCATCGCCTTGTCGTCGGTGCCGCCGATATACATTCCCGGCCGACGGCGGACCGGCTCCAGCCCCTCCAGCACCTCGATGTCGGCGGCGCTGTAGCTGTCGCCGGCGTCCTTCGGTGCGGGCCTGCGCCTCGTCGCCTCGACAATCGGGTCGACCGGGCGTGGTCGCTCAGCCGCGGGCAGCGGCGGGGTGGCGATATTGGCGAAGAGGTCGTTGCTGTCGTCCATGAAGCCTGTCGGGAGGTATGCGCGAATCGCGTTGATACTGCCACGGCCGGGGCCGCGAGGCGAGGAGGGTTCCCGTTCCGTTCGTTCACCCATTCGCGGGACAAATGCAAGCCGTTTGGTTGAGGAAAGGGTAACCAATGAGCGCGATTGCCACGCTAACGGGCCGGAAGCATTCGCAATTCTTTAGGATTCACCCGTAGCCTCGTGTGGATTGGTAACCCTGGGGGCAGGGCGTGAAACACAAGCTGATTACAATGGTCGGCATTGCCGGCGTGTTCGGCGCGTTGTCTATCTTCGCGGCCGACATGTGGCTGCGCAGCGCCGCCGATGCGCGGGTGGAAGAGATACAGGTGTCCGCCGTGCCGCAGCCGGCGGAACCGGTAATCCAGTTCAACACGATCGTCGTCGCCAAGGCCCCACTGCGTTTTGGAACCGAACTGACGCGCGAGCAACTCGCCGAAATCCCGTGGGCGCAGGATGCCCTGCCGGAAGGCGCCTTCACGACCGTCGACGATGTGCTCGCCGGCGGAAGCCGGGTGGTTCTGTCGCCGGTAGAGACGAACGAGCCGGTGCTGCTCGCCAAGCTTTCCGGGCCGAACGGCCGCGCCACCCTTTCCAATCTCCTTTCTCCCGGCATGCGCGCCGTTACGATCCGTACCGACGAAATCGCCGGCGTCGGCGGCTTCGTGATGCCCGGCGACCGCGTGGACGTGGTGCTGACCAGGGATGCCGGCGCCATCCAGGAAGTCGAGGGCAATGCGCGGGGCGCATCCGGCTCCACCATCGCCACGGAAGTGGTCGTCCACAATGCAAAGGTGCTGACCGTCGGACAAGGCCTCGACGAGCGGCAAACCGCGCCGCTGGTGGCGAATTCGGTGACGTTGGAAGTGGCGCCGGACGACGCCAAGAAGGTGGCGCTCGCGCGCAACATCGGCTCGCTGTCGCTCTCCTTGCGATCGGCCGGCGAGGGCAGCGCCGCTGGCGACGGAGTGACGACAATTTCTGCATTCGGCGGATCGGTGGCCGCCGGCGCAACGGAGCAGGTGAGGTCGGTTTTCGCCGAGGACGAACGGAAGACGAAGACTGTGGTGGTGACGCGGGGCATGAAACCGGAAACCTACGAGGTCCCGGTGAATTGATCTTCTCGATGGGGCTTGGGGGCTCGAGCATTGGATAGCAGGCAAATCATCGCGACAATCGCGGCCGTACGCGCGGCACTGGCGCTCTTGCTGGTGGCGGCGCCGATACTGGCGTTTCTGGCGATGCCGGCGGCCGCCAACGACGTCGTGACCATCTCGGCCAACCGCAACGTCACGATCAAGGTTGCGAAGGGAAAGCCCCGCACGATCCGTACGAGCGTGCCGTTCTACGAGATCGTCATCGGCGATCCGGCCATTGCGAACGTCAATCCGCTCACCGACCGGTCGTTCTACGTACTGGGCAACGAACTCGGCACAACCGGCATCGCGCTTTTCGACGAGAACAAGCAACTGGTCGGTTCCGCCGACATCGAGGTCACGCTCGATGCGGACCGGCTGGCCAGCACCATTCGCGAAGCCGATCCGGAGTCCGACATCAGGATCAGTTCGGCAAATGGGCGTCTCGTGCTTTCAGGCGAAGCCAAGGACTCGCTTGCCGCCGAACGGGCGAAGAACATCGCAAGGAACTTCTCCGGCAACGAGGAGATCATCAACTCGGTCAAGATCTCGTCGTCGCAGCAGGTCCAGCTCAATGTCCGCTTCGTCGAGATCAACCGACAGGTGGGCCATGAACTCGGCTCACAGCTCAACGCCAGCTACTCCTTCGGCAACTCCGGCGTAGCTTTCGGTAGCAGGCCCCAGAGTTCGTCCAACAGTCCGGCAGGGGCGATTATTGGCGCGCTCACCTCGGGAGGCCTGTCCGTTGACCTCGCGCTCACCGCGCTGGAGGATCGGGGGATCGCGCGCCGGCTCGCCGAGCCGAACCTGATTGCCCGGTCCGGCCAGAGCGCCAGCTTCCTTGCGGGCGGCGAGTTCCCGATTCCGGTGGCCAATTCCGAGAACACCATCACGGTGGAATACAAGAAGTTCGGTGTGAGCTTGGAATTCACCCCGACTGTGCTCAACGACGGCTTGATCAGTCTCGATATCACGCCGGAGGTGTCCGCAGTCGACACGTCCGCCTCCTACCAGGTGGGCAACCTTGCCATTCCGGGTTTCGTGGTGCGGCGGGCGCAGACCTCGGTAGACCTCAAGAACGGCCAGAGCTTCATGATCGCGGGGCTGCTGCAGAGCAACAACGACATCAGCACGGAGCGCGTTCCCGGTCTCGGCAAGCTGCCGATCCTCGGCAAGCTGTTTTCGTCCAAGGCCTATCAACGCCGCGAAACCGATCTTGTGATCATCATCACGCCGTATCTGGTCAAGCCGGTCGACCCTTCGAAGAAGATACAGACGCCGCTCGATTCCACCGTTGCGCCGTCCAACGCCGACTACTTCCTGGGCGACCGCGAGGAAGTGAAGCTTTCAAGCGCCGGGGCGCCGGCGGCAGTCACCTCGCCCGCCCGCGGGTACGGCCACTATCTCGAACTGCCGTAGGAGCAGGCCATGCAAAAGCCATACGTCCTCATACCTGCCCTGGCGCTGCTTTCGGCGTGCACGACCGACACCGTGCTTCGCCCGGAAGGTGTGACTAGCTTTGCGGGGAACGCGATCGCGGCAAACACCGCCATGCAGGTGGTCGATCCCTGGCAATACGGCGTCCAGGATACAAAGCTGAAGACACCGGCCGAGCGTAGCAGCCAAGGCGCGGGCACTACCGGCCAGGGCAGCACGACCGCCTCGACAAGCACGGCGACGAGATAGCCATGAGCAGTGAAAAGCAACAGAAGCGGATATTTCTCGTCACGACGGACAAGGAGTTCGCGCGTGAGACACGAGCTGCCTTCGCCGCTTCAGACCTGGTGGAACTGGCCACGATCGACGCCAAGGTAACCGATCTGCGCGGAGAGTTGCAGGCGGCCGACTGCGCCGCCGCGATCATCGACATGGACGCCTCGCAGTTCGACGAAATCGAATCGTTGCGACGGGTGACGCGGCGCATTGAAGGCGGGGCGCCGGTCATCGTCGTCACCAAGGAGTACAACGCGGCCGCGATCCGCATCCTGGTCCAGCTGCAGGTAGCGGATTTCCTGGTCAAGCCGATCTCGACGGCCGATCTGGTCCGTTCCTGCGAGCGGGTCCTGAAAGGCTCCAGCCGGGACGCCAACACCGAGTGCCAGATATACACCTTCATGCCGGCGGCAGGTGGTGTAGGAAACACTACGCTTGCGCTCGAAACGGCGTTCATCCTGCACCGTTCGGTGACGCGCGGGGCGGCGACCTGCGTGGTCGATCTCAACCTGCAGCAGGGCGCCTGCGCGGAATATCTCGACCTTGAACCGCGCTTCGACATCAACGAGATCGAGAACCAGCCCGAGCGGCTCGACCGCCAGCTCCTGGACGTCATGCTTTCCAAGCACGAGAGCGGGTTGTGCGTGCTCGCGGCCCCGGTGAAGCCGACGGAGATGCGTTCCTTCGACACCGACCTCGTGATCCGCATGCTCGATCTAGTCTCGGCCTATTTCGACAATGTCGTCATCGACATGCCGCGCACCTGGTTCCCGTGGACCGAAACGGTGCTCGTGGGCTCCAACAAGCTCTACATCGTGTCGGAGATGACCGTGCCGTGCCTGCGGCAGACGCAGCGGCTGATCAAGTCGATCCAGGAAACCACGGCAAGGCAGGTCAAGCCGGGCGTCATCGTCAACCGCTTCGAGCAACGGAAATTCGACAGCGGCATCAAGCAGGGCGACGTGGAAGACGTGTTCGGCGAGTATTTCGCCGGCGGAATCTCGAACAATTACAAGCTCGTGCGCGACGCCGTGGATCGCGGTGTTCCGCTTCACGACGTCGATCCGCAGGCCAACGTCATCCGCGACCTGAAGCGCATCGTCGTGCCTGAGGAGGCAGAAAGCGGACGGGACCGGAAGTCGCTGCTGGGCGGCCTGTTCAGGAGGAGCGCATGAGCAGCGGCAGCCGCTTCTCCGCCTTGCGCGACCGGCCGGCCGCCCCGGTCGGGGCGCATGCCGGGGAGAGGATCGTCCCCGTCGTCATTCCGACGAGCCGGCGGCCCGAGGCGAAGACGCCGAGGGCCGAGCCTTCGACCGGGCAGGGCAAGACCAGCAGTACCGTGCTCGACGCGCGCGTCAGGTTGCACCGCATGCTCATCGAGGAGATCAATCTCATTGCGCTCGAGCGGTTGCCGCGCGACGAGATGCGCCGGCAGGTGCATGAATTCGTTTCCGAGAAGACGCGGGCCGAGCGGCTGCCGATCAACGTTGCCGAACTCGATGCCCTCGTCGATGACATCGTCGACGAGATGGTTGGCCTGGGCCCCCTGGAGCCGTTGCTCAAGGACCCGACGATCAATGACATCCTGATCAACGGGCACGAAAACTGTTTTGTGGAGCGGCGGGGCAAGCTCGAGCAGATTCATGTGCCCTTCAAGGACGAGGCACATCTCCTGCGCGTCATCAACAAGATCGTCGCCGCGGTGGGCCGGCGTGTTGACGAGTCCCAGCCCATGGTCGACGCGCGCATGCTTGACGGCTCCCGCTTCAATGCGGCGATCCGGCCTGTTGGCGTCGACGGGCCGCTTGTCTCGATTCGCAAGTTCTCAAAGAACAAGATGGGCCTGCACAAGCTCGTCGAGTTCGGGGCGCTGACGCAGAACATGGCGGAGGTGCTGGCAGCCGCGGTGCATGCTCGCAAGACCACCATCATCTCGGGCGGTACCGGCACGGGCAAGACGACAATGCTGAACGCGCTTTCGGCGTTCATCCCCGAGGACGAGCGTCTCATCACGATAGAGGATGCGGCGGAACTCCAGCTTCAGCAGCCGCATGTGGCGCGCATGGAGACGCGGCCCGCCAACATCGAGGGCAACGGGGAGATCAAGCAGCGCGACCTCGTGAAGAACGCGCTGCGCATGCGCCCTGACCGTGTGATTCTGGGCGAGTGCCGCGGCGAGGAAGCCTTCGACATGCTGCAGGCGATGAACACCGGCCATGAGGGCTCGATGGCCACGATCCACGCAAACACGCCGCGTGACGCGATCGGCCGCCTTGAGCAGATGCTAGGCATGACCGGCATGCCGATGACAGTCGCCTCGATCCGCAGCCAGATTGCGAGCGCCATCGACATCATCGTGCAGCTTACGCGCCTGTCCGACGGCCGGCGCAAGGTCACCAGTGTGGCGGAAGTCACGGGCATGGAGGGGGATATCATCCAGATGCAGGAGATATTCCGCTTCGTTCGTACCGGGATGGAGGGCGACGGCAAGATACTGGGCCATTTTGAGGCCACCGGGCTGAGGCCGCGGTTCCTTGATGACCTGCTTGCCATGGGGATCGAGTTCCCCGGCAAATATTTCGAACCCGGAAAGCCGCTGGAATAGCATGTTCACGGACACGACAGCGATCCTCGTCATCTACGGTGGCGCTGCGCTGGCCAGCATCATGCTGGCCGAAGCCTTCTACCTGCTCTACGCAGGAGCCAAGGACAAGCGGCAGGCGATCAACCGGCGGATGAAGCTTCAGGACAAGAAGCTGACTCAGGAACAGGTGCTGATCCAGCTGCGCAAGGAACGCGGTGTCGACGGAAATCCGGGTGCATTTTCGCTGCATGGATTGCGCGTGCTGCGGGCGCAATCGGGCCTGACCACACCATTGCCCAGATTCCTGATGTTCACCACCATGGCGGCCTTCGCCACGGCCTTCGGCGCGCTGACATTCGGTGTGCCGCCGCATTTTGCGCTTTTGCTTGCGCCGGGCCTCTGCCTGATCCTGCCCTTTGTCGTGCTGCGATACCTCAGGAAGAGCCGGCACAAGCGCTTCGGCATCCAGCTCCCCGAGGCGCTGGAGCTGATCACGCGGAGCCTCAAGGCTGGCCATCCGGTGCCGGTGGCCATCGCGATGGTGGCGCGCGAGATGCCCGATCCGATCGGAACCGAGTTCGGCGTGGTGGCGGATGAGGTGACCTACGGTTCCGATCTCGTCACGGCGCTGCACAACATGTTCGAGCGCGTCGGGCACGAGGATCTGCCCCTTTTTGTCACCGCGGTCTCGATCCAGTCCAGCACCGGCGGCAACCTGCGCGAAATCCTCGACGGGCTTTCGATGGTCATCCGCGAGCGCGGCAAGCTCAGGCGCAAGGTGAGGGCGATCTCCACCGAAGGGCGCATCTCCGCTTACATCCTCTCGGCCGTGCCGGTGCTGCTGATGGTCGGTCTGATGGTGGTGATGCCGCAATTCTACGGAGGCACCTGGGACAAGCCGCTTACCTGGTACCTGCTCGGCGGGGGCGCCACCTGGCTTCTGATCGGCAACGCGATGATGTTCAAGATGGCGAGCTTCAGGTTCTAGAATGGACGCGCTAGTCGAACTTCTTCTATCCGCGCGGCCGGCATCGATGGTGCCGGCTGCCGTGGTTCTGCTGCTTGTCGGTTCGGCGGTGCTTCTCTGGCCGGTCGTGGCTGGCCGGGGGGCACGTGTCGACCTCAAGAAGCGCATGCTGATCGACGACAATCCCATTGTCGAAAAGACCGAGAAGGCCTCGCGCCGCAACCAGGACGCGGTCCGCGAAAGGGCCGCCCGGACCGCCCAGGATTTCTATGCGAAATCGGACCCGGAGAACGTCGCCAGGTTGCGCATGAAGCTCATCCAGGCGGGGTTCATGGACCCCGGCGCCGTTGGCGTCTTCTTTCTCATACGGTTCGGAGCCCTGGTTTGCTGCGCGCTGCTGGCTTTTGTCGTCGTCAGCATGTCCAGCGACGATGCTTCGTTCATGAACAAGGTTATCTTCATCGGCATGTCGGGAGGCTTCGGCTACTTCGTGCCCGGTCTCGTCCTGTCGCGCATGGTTTCGACCAAGATGCGGGAATATCGCAACGGGTTTCCGGACTTCATGGACCTTATGATCGTCTGCTCTGACGCCGGCATGAGCATGGAGTCGGGCATCGAGCGCGTTTCGCGGGAACTTCTCGCCACCTATCCTGCGCTCGCACAGAACCTGCAGCTCGTATCGATCGAGCTCAGGGCAGGGCGTCCGCTCGACGATGCGCTGAAGTCGCTCGGCG
>JAEYRU010000204.1 GCA_023435335.1 Pseudomonadota bacterium | reverse complement strand
CATCGGCACGCGGTAGCTGATGGGGATCGCCGCGCGCGGCCCGTGCAAGGTGATCGGCAGCCGGTCGCCCGGCTGCGCGTCCAGCACCTGCACGCCCATCAGCCTGAGCGGATCGAGCACGCGGCCCCTCGGCCGTTTCGCCAGCGAGGCATCGCCCACGAAGGTCGTCTTCATGTCGTAGGTGCCGACCAGGCCCATGGTGAGCCGCGAGCCGGTGCCGGCATTGCCGAAGTCGAGCGGCGCTTCCGGCTCCAGGAGCGCGCCGTTGCCGGTGCCCCGGATCACCCATTCGCCGTTCGCCTGCGTGATATTGGCGCCCATCGCCCGCATCGCGTCGGCGGTCCTGAGCACGTCTTCGCCTTCCAGCAGTCCCGTCACCCGCGTCTCTCCCGAGGCAAGTCCGCCGAACATCAGCGAGCGGTGCGAGATCGACTTGTCACCGGGCACCCTGACGCGGCCGGCAAGCGGTCCCGACCGGCGCGCGGTGGCGGGCAGAGAAGTGGCGTGATCGGACATCGACGGTCGGCTCCGGCGGTCTGCGCAGTCCGGATACGAGCGGCCGGACGGAAAAGGCGGCGGTCTCGTAACATGGCGGACCCTCGCGGTCATCACTTTTCCCCGCGGAATCGCGCCGCAAGAAAGCATCCCAACCCTTGGCCGATAGGCTTTGACAGCGGCTGGACTTGTAGTTAAGGGGACGAATCTTTCAGACAAAGCGGGACCGTCCGGCGCGCAGGCGCGGACGGGCGAGGCGCAAGGGCTACAAGAGGCAGTACCGTGGCGAAGCTCGAACTTGGAACCAAACGCATCGACCCGGAAACGGGCCGGAAATTCTACGATCTGAACAAGGATCCGATCGTCTCGCCATACACGGGCAAGAGCTACCCGCGCTCCTATTTCGACTCGACGGAAATGAAGATCGTCGACGACGAGGAGGAGGCCGAGGTCGAAGAGAAGGAAGTCGACGCCGAAGAGGAAGACGGCGCCGAGCTGGTGTCGCTCGAGGAGGCCGACGGCGATGCGGCGGCTGCCGACGACAGCGATGTCGATCTGGAGGACGACGACGACGTCGACCTGGGCGACGACGAGGACGAAACCTTCCTCGAGGACGAGGAAGACGACGACGACGTCTCGGACATCATCGACGTCGATGACGACGAGGACGATCACTGATCCGGACGGCCTCAGCCGTCTGGCAAGCGCGACGAAATTGCCGCGCAAGGGACACTTGATATTCGCACGAGGCGGGTTTAGAAGCCGCCAGCACTAAGGTCGGGTCCGCCCGGCCAGACCTCTTCGCCGGAAACGGCGCCGGCTGTCGCCGGAGCGTGGGGCCATAGCTCAGTTGGGAGAGCGCTTGAATGGCATTCAAGAGGTCGGCGGTTCGATTCCGCCTGGCTCCACCAATATTCCCCTGATCGGTATCTACATTTGAAGCCCGGGCCACAGTCGCGGCCTCGCGCGGCTCGGGCATTCTCCTCTCCTCTGCCGACTCCTCCCTCACACGGAGATTTCCGGACCCTCGGGTTTGGTGGCATGGGGCAGGGGTGCCGTATTCCGGAATGCGGGCTCTTAACCTCCCATTCAGCAAGACGCGCTTCATGGTTTCGTAACTATACGTATTAACACCTCCTAAGCGTCTGTCTGGCATCGTGCGCCGAGGCTCAAGGAAAAAGAGCCGCTAAGCATCTGTCACACAGAAGGAAGCTCAGATGACCACTCTGTTGAAGCGGTTCCTCCGCAACGAATCCGGCGCCACGGCCATCGAATACGGCCTGATCGCCGCGCTGATCGCGCTCGCCATCACGGCCGGCGCCAGCACGCTGGGTAACAACCTCGGCACCAAGTTCAACACCATTGCCGAGAAGCTCCAGTAAGCTTTCACGATAGCTGCCCGCCCTCGCGGCGGGCCCTGACCTCCAGACCGCCCTCCGAGGCGGTCTTTTTTTGCCTGGCGAGGCGCCGACAGGGCCTTGGGTCAGGAGCCCGCAGGTACAGGTGGAGCAGGCAACAAAAAAGCGGGCCTGGGGCCCGCTTCCTTCGTTCCCGAGACACACATCACTCGCCAGTACATCCGTGGTCGGCGATCGGTCGATCGGGTCAAATGCAGCGCGTGTTCCGGGGAGCTAACGGCGTATACTGCCGAACCTCCGCGCCGTCATGCGCTGGTGACCCCGATATGGGGCGGACGGACTTGATATGCAAGAGCCCGTCACGGCCAGTCTGCGAAATTGCGAGGCGGTGCATC
Source organism: Pseudomonadota bacterium (assembly GCA_023435335.1). Taxonomy (GTDB): domain Bacteria; phylum Pseudomonadota; class Alphaproteobacteria; order Rhizobiales; family Rhizobiaceae; genus RCIO01. The sequence goes on along the minus strand of JAEYRU010000204.1, from coordinate 582 downwards.
CGCCATGCCGGCGCGCGAGCCGGCGAGCGCCTTGCGATAGGCAGCGGGCGGCATCCCCATCATCTTGCGAAAGAAATGCGAGAAATGCGCCGGTTCGCCAAACCCCAGCGCATGGCCGAGCTGCTGGATCGTCAGCGAGGAGCGCTCCAGCCTGATCGCGGCCTCCTGCGCCAGGCGTTCCGATATCAGAGCCTTGGGCGACTTGCCGACGCCGCGGGTGCAGATCGCGTGCAGCCGGTCCGGCGATATCCCCAGCGCCTCTGCGTATTGGCCGACCGTCCAATGGCTGCGAAAGTTCATCTCGACCAGCCTGCGGAAGCGCTGCAGAAGGTTCGAGTTCTCGCCGATAGCCGGCAAAGCAAATGCGCCGCCGTCCGATACGCGTAACAGCGTCACCAGTACGATTCTCAGCAAGGCCGACAGCGCCAGCGCGGCCCCGTCCTGACCCTGGCGCAGTTCGGCCAGCATGCCGTTGAAACAGCGCTCGGCGATCAGCGCCTGCTCGCTATGGCCGGCCAGCGACAGCACGAAGTCGCGATCGGCCAGGTAGCGAAGGCTGACGGATTCCGGCTGGTCGCCGAT
>JAEYRU010000122.1 GCA_023435335.1 Pseudomonadota bacterium | reverse complement strand
CTTCGAGCGCGGCGATCACTTCGTCGTCCGATAGCTGGCGGAAATCGCGATAGTAATAACCGATAGCGCCGAAATCCGCGGGCTGCTCCAGGCAGACCACGTCATCGGCTTCGCCTCGCAGTTCCGCCACCGCGTCGGGCGGAGCGACTGGAGTGGCTATCACGATCCTGCCCGCGCCCCGCTGGCGCAGGCCGCGGACTGCCGCGCGAATCGTGGCGCCCGTGGCAATGCCGTCGTCCACCACGATGACCGTGCGGCCGGCCACATCCAGGGGCAATCGTCGACCGAAGTAGCGCGCGCGCCGTCGCTCGATCTCCCGCATCTCCGTCTGACGAACCCTTTCAAACTCGTCCGCCGAGACCCTGGCCGCCCTGATGACGCCCTCATTGCGCACAACGACCGGCTCGACGCCGTCGACCACCGCGCCCATCGCAAGTTCCGGCTGACCCGGCAGACCTATCTTGCGCACCAGCAGCAGGTCGAGCGGCGCGTTGAGACCTCCGGCCACTTCGGCTGCAACGGGTACGCCGCCGCGCGGCAATGCGAGTACGACGGCATCGCTATCCCTGTATCGTTCGAGGGCGGCGGCAAGGCGTATCCCCGCCTCGGAACGGTCCTTGAAGGGCATGTTGGGCCTCCTTGCCACGCCGCTCAGCAAACGCAGCGCCACCGGGTGCGACTTTGTTCCAAAGGACGAGCCGCTCTCCCATCCGCTTGTTCGTCTACGACGTCATTGCGCGCAACGGCATTGATTGCTGTCAAGCGGCAACCACACCCCGAACTCGAATCGGCCGTTCGCTCGGGCCGGTCTTTCGCGCGAGGCAGCTTTTGCGTGGACCGTCCCTTGTCGCCGGCGAAAGCGCCTGCATATTGTGCATATCCGGGGTTGGGGGGCGACCAACGAAGGAGAACGCAGATGCTGGGCAAATCGCTCAAGATCGCCTTGCTGTCTACCGCCGTGCTTGTTTCTGGCGGGCTGAGCGCGACGCTGGCGCTGGCGCAGGAAGTCGTCTACAATCGCGGCAACGACACCGACCCCGAAACCCTCGACCATCACAAGACTACTACAGTCGTCGTCGGCCACCTGATGCGCGACCTTTATGAGGGCCTGGTGATCTATGACGCGAAGGCCGAAGTGATGCCGGGCGTTGCCGAGCGCTGGGAGATATCCGATGACGGCCTCGTCTATACCTTCTATCTGCGTGAGAACGCAAAGTGGTCGAACGGCGACCCGGTGACGGCCAACGATTTCGTGTTCGCCTTCCGCCGCCTGCAGGATCCGGCCACGGCCGCTCCCTACGCGAACATGCAGTACGTCATCGCAAACGCCGAGGCGATCAACAAGGGCGAAACTCCGCTCGAGGAGCTCGGCGCCCGCGCCGTCGACGACCACACTCTGGAAATCACCCTCGCCTCGCCTGCTCCCTATTTCCTCGAACTGCTGACGCACCAGACCGGCCTGCCGATCCACCAGGCGTCTGTCGAACAGCACGGAGAGCAGTTCACCCGCCCCGGCAACATGGTGACCAACGGGGCGTACATGCTCGACTCGTTCACGCCCAACGACCGGCTGGTGATGCGGAAGAACCCGGAATTCCACGACGCGGACAACGTCCAGATCGACGTCATCAACTACATCCCGTTCGAGGACCGCTCGGCCTGCCTGCGCCGCTTCGAAGCCGCCGAAGTCCATTCCTGTTCGGACATTCCCGCCGAACAGATGGACTACATGCGCGAAAACCTAGGCGACCAGGTCCGTGTCGCGCCTTATCTCGGCACCTACTACCTGCCGGTGAAGACCAAGAAGGAGAAGCTGGCCGACCCGCGTGTACGGCAGGCGATCTCGATGGCGATCGATCGCGAGTTCCTGGCCAAGGAGATTTGGCGCGACACGATGTTGCCGGCCTATTCGCTCGTGCCCCCGGGCATCGGCAACTACGGCGACCCGGTCTACCTGGTGTACAAGGACCAGGACATCCTAGACCGTGAGGACGCAGCCAAGAAGCTGCTGGAGGAAGCCGGTGTCGGCGAAGGGCAACTCACCGTCGAACTGCGGCACAACACCGGCGAGAACCACAAGAACACGATGACGGCGATTTCCGACATGCTGAAGAGCATCGGGGTGAACTCGACCATCGTGGAAATGGAGGGCACCGGCTATTTCGACTACATGAAGCAGGACGGCGATTTCGATATCACCCGTGCCGGCTGGATCGGCGACTACTCCGATCCCCAGAACTTCCTCTTCCTGTTCGAGAGCGACAACCTCGGCTTCAATTATCCGCGCTGGGAGAATGCGGAGTACGACGCGCTGATGGACCAGGCGGCGCAGGCGAACGATCTGGACGAGCGCGCCGCCATTCTGCGCCAGGCGGAGGAGATCTTCCTGCGGGAGGTTCCGGCGATCCCGATCCTCTATTACTCCTCGCGCGCCCTCGTCTCGGAGAAGCTCCAGGGCTGGGAAGACAACATCCAGGACGCGCACGGCACGCGCTTCATGTCCATCGTCCAGTAGCGTCGAGAGGGCGACTAACAGGGTTACGGTCGCCCTTTCCCCTTATCGACGAAGCCGCCCGGCATGCATCTGCCCGGGCGGCCCGCAGGAGCAACGAACATGCTGGGATATGTGCTTAGGCGCTTCCTATCCGCCGTGCCGACCCTGTTCGTCATCGTCACGATCTCCTTCTTCATGATCCGGCTCGCGCCCGGCGGGCCGTTCGACCTCGAACGGCCGCTCGATCCGCTGATCATGCGCAACCTCGAGCGGGCCTACAATTTCGACAAGCCGCTTTGGCACCAATACCTGCTCTATCTCGGCAACCTCTTGCAGGGAGACCTCGGACCAAGCTTTACGCGCCGCGATTTCTCGGTCGTCGACCTGTTCCGGACCGGCCTGCCGGTGTCGATCCAGCTCGGGTCGTTGGCCCTGATCATAGCGCTGATCGTGGGCACGGCGCTGGGCGCGCTTGCCGCCCTGCGGCAGAACTCCTGGAGCGACTACGGGGTAGTCGCGCTGGCGACCTTCGGCATCACGATACCAACCTTCGTAATCGCCCCGCTGCTCAGCCTGTTCTTCGGCGTCATGCTGGGCTGGCTGCCCGCGGGCGGGTGGGGCGGCGGCTCTTGGCGAAACATGGTCCTTCCGGTCGCAACCCTCGCGCTGCCGCAGATCGGCATCATCGCGCGGCTGACGCGCGGCGCGACTATCGAGGCGCTTCGCTCCAACCACGTGCGCACCGCCCGTGCCTATGGCCTCCCCTCGTACGTGGTGGTCGGCGTCCATGCGCTGCGCGCTTCGCTGCTGCCGGTGGTCTCTTATCTCGGGCCTACGGCCGCTGCGCTTCTAACGGGATCGGTCGTGGTCGAAACGATCTTCGGCATCCCCGGCATCGGCCGCTATTTCGTCCAGGGCGCACTCGGACGCGACTACACGCTGGTGATGGGCACGGTGGTGGTGATCGCCGTCTTCGTAATCGTCTTCAACCTGATCGTCGACATCCTCTATGCGTGGCTCGACCCGCGCGTACGCTACGATTGAGGTCCCTCATGGCCGAAACGACAACCATTCTCGAGCCGGGCACGGTGCCCAGGGCGGCTGCAGGACGCTCCTTGTGGCAGGATGCCTGGCGCAGGCTGCGGCGCAACCGCGCGGCGGTCGCCAGCGCCGTGGTGCTTGTCTTCTTCGCCATCGCCGGCATAGCGGGTCCGTGGCTCGCGCCACACCCCTACGACAGGATCTACCCGCAATATGTGCGCACGCCGGCGAGCCTCGAAGCCTACCCGAAGGCGGAGGAGATCGTGCCGGCCTTCGAACGCGCGGTCGCCCGCGCCCGGGTCAAGATCGGCGAGGTGGATGTTGCGGGCTCCACGGTGCGCGCGCCGGTGTCCGCGGCCGAAGCGCTGGACCCCCGCATCGTGCGCTACGTCGACCGCTCCGATCTGTTCCGCAATGCCAGGCTCGAAGACATCGACGGCAATCCGCTGACTGAAGGCGCCACCAGCGGTATCATGGCTGCCGACGTGCAGCGCGTTCGTTTCATCTTCGGCACCGATGCCAACGGGCGCGATCTCCTGGCGCGAATCCTCATCGGCATCCGCATCTCGCTGGCAATCGGGGTTCTTGCGTCCTTCATGGCGCTGGTGCTCGGCGTGAGCTACGGGGCGGTCGCGGGCTATGTCGGCGGCAGGATCGACAACCTTATGATGCGCGTGGTCGACATCCTCTACTCCCTGCCCTTCATCTTCTTCGTCATCCTGCTCGTCGTGTTCTTCGGGCGCAATTTCGTGCTCATCTTCATCGCCATCGGCTGCACGGAATGGCTCGACATGGCGCGCATCGTGCGCGGCCAGACACTCTCCCTGAAGCGGCAGGAGTTCGTGCAGGCCGCCGAAGCGATGGGCGTGAGCAACCGAGGCATCCTGACCCGGCACATCATACCCAACACCCTTGGTCCGGTCGTCGTCTTCGTGACGCTGCTGGTGCCGAAGGCGATCCTGCTGGAAAGCCTGCTCTCCTTTCTTGGCCTGGGCGTGCAGGAGCCGCTTACGAGCCTCGGACTGCTGATCTCGGAAGGGGCGGCCAACATGCGCGGCGCGGTGTGGCTGTTGATCTATCCCGCAGTCACGCTGGTGGCGATCCTGTTCGCGCTCAACTTCCTCGGGGACGGCCTGCGGGACGCTCTCGACCCGAAGGACCGCTGAAATGGCGGCGAACAGGGAACCCATCCTTAGCGTGCGCGGGCTCGAGGTCTCCTTCGAGACGAACGACGGCACCGTGCGCGCCGTCAAGGGCATCGACCTGGATGTATTTCCGGGGGAGACGGTGGCGATCGTCGGCGAGTCCGGTTCCGGAAAGAGCCAGGCCACCATGGGCATCATGGGGCTGCTGGCCTCCAACGGCCGGGCATCGGGCTCCGCCCGCTACCGCGAACAGGAACTTATCGGCCTTTCGGAACGCCGCCTGAACCGCATTCGCGGCGAGAAGATCACCATGATCTTCCAGGAGCCTATGACGTCTCTCGACCCGCTCTACCGCATCGGCCGCCAGGTGGCGGAACCGCTGGTCCACCATCGTGGCATGAGCCGCGCGGCTGCGCGGGCGCGGGTTATCGAATTGCTCGAGCTGGTAGGCATCCCCGATCCGGCGCACCGGATCGATTCCTATCCTCACGAGCTGTCCGGCGGTCAGCGCCAGCGCGTCATGATCGCCATGGCGCTGGCCAACGACCCCGATGTCCTCATTGCGGACGAGCCCACGACCGCGCTCGACGTGACTATCCAGGCGCAGATCCTGGAACTGCTCGCGGACCTGCAGAAACGCCTCGGGATGGCGATCGTTTTCATTACCCACGATCTGGGCATCGTGCGGCGGATCTCGGACCGCGTCTATGTCATGCGGCAGGGCGAGGTCGTGGAAACCGGCGAGACCGCGCGCATCTTTGCATCGCCGAAGAACCCCTACACCCGCATGCTGCTCGAGGCAGAACCGAGCGGCACGAAGGCCCCGCCCGCCCCCTCCGCGCCAATCCTGCTCGAGGGTCGGGACATCTGCGTCATCTTCCGCATGGAGGGCGGGTGGTTTTCGGGCGAAACCGCCGAGATCCGCGCCGTCGACGGCATATCACTCAAGCTGCGGCAGGGGCAGACGATTGGCGTAGTGGGCGAGTCGGGCTCGGGCAAGTCGACGCTGGGCCGCGCCCTGCTGCGTCTGCTGCCCAGCGAGGGGGCAGTGCGTTTCCAGGACCGGGACATCTCCGGACTGGACCGGCGCGCGCTCAGGCCCTTGCGCAAGCAGCTGCAACTCGTATTCCAGGACCCTTTCGGCTCGCTCTCGCCGCGCATGACCGTCGGACAGGTCGTCACCGAGGGCCTTCTGGTGCATGAACCGGAGCTTTCAGGCCGCGAGCGCGACCGCCGGGCCATCGCCGCGCTCGAGGAGGTCGGGCTCGATCCGGTCATGCGCAACCGCTATCCCCATGAGTTCTCGGGCGGACAACGGCAGCGCATCGCGATCGCCCGTGCCGTCATCCTGAAACCGAAGGTGCTGGTGCTGGACGAGCCGACATCGGCGCTGGACCGGTCGGTGCAGAAGCAGATCGTCGAACTGCTGCGAGGGCTGCAGAGGCAGCACGACCTTTCGTATCTCTTCATAAGCCACGACCTCGCCGTGGTGCGCGCGATGTCGGACTACATCATCGTGATGAAGGACGGGAAGATCGTGGAGGAAGGACCGACCGCGGACATCTTTGACCGCCCTGAGCAGCCCTACACTAGGACACTGATGGCGGCAGCCCTGGAAGGCACCGCCCTGCAGGTTGAGTGAGAAGAAAAGAGCCCGCCGCGGACCGGGAGGAGAGAAAATCCGCAGCGGGCCTCGATGGGCTCTTATCGGCCCTATTCGCTCATGAACTGCAGCGCGTCCCACTTCACGATATCGACGCTGCGCAGGCTGGGCAGACGGACGACCCCCTTCTCCTTGAACTTGGAGAAGGTGCGCGACACCGTCTCGATGGTGAGGCCGAGATAGTCGGCAATATCCATGCGCGACATCGGCAGTTCGAACTGGTTCAGGCCTCCCTGGCGCTCGGCCATGTCGAGCAGGAACGCCGCGACACGCTCAGCAGCGCTCTGGCGACCGAGGACGAGCAGATGCTCCTGCGCCCTGACAAGCCCGCGCAGGGCGAGCGGCAGGAGATCGCGCGACAGGTCAGAACAGGCCGAACTGCGGAAGGTGCGGACGCCTGTTGCGGAGATCGCCTCGGCGAAGAAGTGGTGAGTGGCGTCGGCCTCGAAGCCGAACACCTCGCCGGGCAGATAGAAGGCAGCAATCTGGCGCCGACCGTCGGCGAGCAGGCGGTACGTACGCACTGCGCCGAATTCGACCTGGTAGATGTGTCCCGCTTTCTCGCCCTGGCCGTAGATCTCGGAACCGGCGTTGAAGAAGTTGGTCTGCGGTGCTTGCGTCACGGCAAATGGCGACGGTGCGGTCACCGTGTGAGCGTGATCCAGGTTGCGAAGCACGAATTGGGGGGCGGTGTGGGCGTTCATGGCTATCTCCTCGGTCGGTGGAGAAGCAATCGCGCAAATCCGCTTGTCGCGTAATTCGGTTATGTCCCTACGTGGTTGTACGTAGGGGCGTCCCCGACGGCTGACGCTGTGCGACGGCGGCCATCACCGTATCGGTCAGCGAGCGCCCGAGGAGCGGCTTGAGGAGCACGGTAATACCAGGGCGTTCCGGCATGGAAGGCAGGTGATTGCACAGGAGCACAATCGGCAACTTGAACCGGCTCAGTGCCTCCCATCCTCCATTGGCTCCGTTCACCGCGTGATCGTCAATGACAACGCAATCGGCCGTCTCGGCCAAGGGCGAGCTGAGCGCCGAAGCCAGCAACGCATGTCCTTCCACGCCGAATCCCTCGGCCTCCAGTGCGAAGGCGATGGACTGCAGGAAAGACTGTTTCGGAGCCACGACCAGAATGCTGCCAATGCGGTCCAAGAAGTATTCTCCCTTTTCGCCGAGCGCCTGGCCCTCAGGGCGCGCCTTGGCCATGGCTGCAGCTACTGCCTGGCGAGGCAAGGCCGCATTGCGCCAAGTCAAACCACTAGGAAGAGAATCACTCTCCGGCTTCGATTCCTGCCGCCAGCGTCATCCGCACCAGCTCCGGCAGGCTTCTCGCATTCATCTTGGCCATGACGCTGGCGCGGTGGACCTCGACCGTGCGAGGACTGATGTCCAAGTCGAAGGCGATCGACTTGTTGGCCAATCCAGCCACGACGCCGGCAAGAACCTGCTTCTCCCGGTCGGTGAGTGTCGCGAACCTTGAGCGTATCAGCTCGGTATCGACCGAGGCCCCGCGGTCTTCCGCGATCTCTCCGGCCGCACGCTTGATCGCGGAGATCAGGACCTCATCCTCGAACGGCTTCTCGATGAAATCGAGTGCACCCGCCTTCATGGCCTCGACCGCCATGGGCACGTCGCCATGGCCGGTGATCACAATCGAAGGGATGGCCGCCGGCAAGTCGTTCAGCTTGCGCAGCAGGTCGACGCCGCTCATATCGGGCATGCGCAAATCGGTGATGAGGACGCTGTTGCGCATGCTGGGCGCGGCAGACAGAAAGGCTGTGGCCGACTCGTGAAGGCGCACCGCGAACCCTTCTATCGTCAGCATGAACGCCAGCGATTTCCGGATGGGTTCCTCGTCATCGACAATATGGACGATATAGTCGCCGATCTGCATTGGTTCACTCATTGTCAATTGCCGGCAACGTGAAACGGAAGCTGGCGCCGCCGCTGCTGTTTCGCCTGACCGACATCTCGCCCCCATGCGCCTCGATGATGCGCTTCGAAATCGACAGCCCGACCCCCATACCACCCGCCTTGGTTGTCACGAATGGTTGGAAGAGCCGGCTTGCGATCTCGTCGGAAATGCCCGGGCCGGTATCGGATATTTCCACCTCCACCATCTGGTCCGCGGTTGCGGCTGTGCGGATGTTGAGTTCCCTGACGCTGCTGTCGCGCATCGCCTCCATGGCGTTGCGCATCAGGTTGATCAGCACCTGCTGGATCTGGACCCTGTCGGCCACCACCATATGCGCGCCCGGAGTAAAATCGAAGACCGAGCGGACACCGCGCTCGCGCGCGCCGACGAGCGCCAGTGCGCCGGCCTCCTCGACCAGTTTGCGGACATCCTCAGGCCCCTTCTCGGTCTCTCCGCGCGTAACGAATTCGCGCAGATGCCGGATGATCTGGCCTGCCCGCAATGACTGCTGAGCCGCCTCCTCCAGTGCCTCACGCATTCGCGATGCCACTGCGTCGTCCATGTTCCTCAGCAGCCGGGTGCAGCCCTGGACGTAGTTCGCGATTGCGGCAAGCGGCTGGTTGAGTTCATGCGCCAGCGTCGAAGCCATTTCCCCGAGTTCGTTCAGCCGGGCCAGCCGGGCCAGCTCGTCCTGGATCTCCTGCAGGCGAGCCGCCGATTCCTCGCGCTCGGTGAGATCGCGGATGAAGCCGGTGAAATAGACCTTGTCCCGCGACTTCATTTCGCCGACCGCGAGCTTCATAGGGAAGGTAGACCCGTCCTTGCGCCGCCCTACAACCACGCGGTCGATGCCAATGATACGCCTCTCGCCGGTGGTCAGGTAGCGCTGGATGTAGCCGTCGTGTTCCCCGCGATACGGTTCCGGCATGAGGATGCGGACGTTCTTTCCGGCTACCTCGGCCTCCCGGTAGCCGAACTGGCGGATCGCCGCTGCGTTGAACGACACGATCGAACCGTCCTTCTCGATCACGACCGTCGCATCGGGTATCGTATCCATGATCGAGCGAAGATGGCTTTCCTGCTCGTCAAGGCGCCGCGCAGTTTCCCCGATCGCCTTGCGGGCACCGTGCAGCAACCCTGTCACCCAGACGACCGCGATACCGGACGCGGCAAAGAGGGCGAACTCGGCCAGGTTGTGCGGCCTTCCCGGATGCAGTTCCCCCACGATGTAGGCCGCCGGCAGGGAAAGGACGAGCGCCACCACGCCCGGGCCGATTCCCCCGACAAATCCTGCGACGAGTATCGCCGGTATGAAAACCGCGAACAGGGCGCGATCGTCGAGGACCCCCTGCAGTGCAAGCCTGATGGCCAGGGCCAGGAGAACGGTCGCGACCGCCAGTCCATATCCCGCGGGTCCCTCGAACCGGCGTGAAAACGCAATTCCCAAGGCGGGGCTGCCCTTTCGGGACAAGCTATGGTCCAGCATTATCGGTTCCGACCCCGCGGGAGTTCATGCTTCGAAGCACCGCGACAATAGTGAATGGCCAGCGGGTACTTCAAGTCAGAACGACGCGGCATCCGGCTGCGACCCGGGATCAACCGGCCAATAGATCGAAGCGGCGACCGGTTCATACCCGGATCCGACGGATGGCTGTCGCGTCAATGCCGCGAAAACCGTCGAGAATGCTCCCGTCGGCCGCCACATGGTCAAGGCTTTTGATGCCGATCAAAGAGCGCCGCGAGCGGCCGCATAAGGTAGACACATAGGCCTGAAAGTCCTTCGGCCGGTCCATGCCATAGAGAGGTACTCTGATGCCCAACCAGACCGACACGTCCGATTTCCTGTCGCACGCCTTCATGGCGGGCGGGCAGAAATATGCTTTCGCCATGGCTCGTCTGCAGGGCCAGGCGTTCCGGTCGATGATGCGCTACCAGGTCGAGGCGCTGGCCTTTCTCAAGCACCGCTACGAGCAGGACATGAAGCTCGTGGACGACCTGACCGGCTCGGAGGATTTCAACGACGCCTTCGACATCTACGCCGCGTTCCTGCAGAACGCCGCCTCGGAGTATGCCGCGGAAACCGGCAAGGTGGCGAGCATCGGCTCGAAGGTGGCGGCGGAGGCTGCCGCCCGCGTGAAGCGGGAGGCCGCGACGGCCATAGACGACATGGCAGCCACCACCGCTGCCTGATCCAGAGCCGCCTAGGCGCATCCGACGACCAGATTGGCCGGCCAGCCCATGCCGGAGGTCGGCGCGCCGCCGAAAAGACGGCGCGCCGGTCCCAAATTATGGGAGCATGCGGTCGGCAGCCCTGAAGTAGCTGCGGGCATGCGCCAGTATCTGGCCATCCGTCGGGTGGTCGGAGCTTTCCACTCCGAGGATGCGGTCGACCAGCTGGGGATGCCTGGCGTGCACATGCTTGACCAGTTCGAGCTTGGCGGTTGACGGGCCTATGATCAGCCATTCCCGGGCGGGCTCCAACGCGCGCACGATCGCCTCGAGAAACTCCTTGTCGGCCGTTGCCCGGGCTCCCACGATGGTGCCGGCCTTGTTGTGCGTCTGCTGGTGAGGAAGCGACGTCGTGAGGCTGACCTTCTCCATCTCGTCGCGATCGAAGAAGAAGATCTTCGCCTGAAGATGATCGAGCCAAACGACCGAGTGATAGTTCTGCATGATAGGTTCCTTCAATTCGGGCCAGTGCCGGTGCG
>JAEYRU010000100.1 GCA_023435335.1 Pseudomonadota bacterium | reverse complement strand
GCGTTAATGCCTGCCGAGCGGCGTCCTGCGAAGCTCCCGGGAGGGAGCGAAGCGGGATCCACGTGCATCCGGGCAAGCCACCGGACGGGCGGCCGTAAGGTCGCACTGTTACTAAGATGAGCGTCCGGACGGCCGCCCGTCTTCCCAGCCTGGTCGCGAAGCGATCATGGCGACAGCGCCCAGCGGGATCGCGCAGCGATCCTCGCGAAAGGCGCAACTCAATGGCCAGACGGCTGAATGCCGGGCGTGGTAACGGAGCAGGTTGGGTGACTCTCGGCTGTGGCCGAAAAAAAATGCTGCGGGCCAGTCGGCTTCCGCGCAGCCGGCCCGTCCTAGCGGTATCCACGCCGGCGGACTGCCGGAGCCATGGGAGAGAGAACATGCTGAGATCGACGATATTCGCCGTGCTCGCTGCCGCTGCCGCTGCGATCGCGACGCCCGCACCATCGATTGCTGAGGAGACGAACATGACGCAGATGATCAAACCCGCTCCAACGAAAAGCGGCCATGTCGAAGCCAACGGCGTGCGCTACTACTACGAGATCCACGGCGAGGGCGAACCGCTGCTGCTGCTCCACGGCGGACTCGGGTCGATCGACATGTTCGCCCCGATCTTCCCGCTGCTGACGGAACACCGCCAGGTGATCGGCGTCGACCTGCATGGCCATGGCCGTACCCAGCTCGGGGATCGCGAGATCGACCCCATCGCCATCGGCGACGACCTCGCGGTAGTCGTCAGGGAACTCGGCTACGAGCAGGTCGATGTGCTGGGCTACTCGTTCGGCGGGACGAACGCGCTGCGGCTGGCGATCCAGCATCCGCAAGCGGTGCGGCGGCTGGTCGTCGCGTCGGCGGGCTTCGCCCAGGATGGCTTCTTCCCCGAAATGCTGCCGCAGCAGGCGCAGGTCGGCTCGGCCATGGCCGAGTTCATGAAGGACACGCCGATGTACCAGTCCTATGCCGCGATCGCGCCGGACCCGGGCGAGTTCCCGAAGCTGCTGGACAATATGGGCGCCCTGATGCGCAAGCCCTTCAACTGGGCCGAAGAGGTCCGGACGCTGAAGATGCCCGTCATGCTTGTCTACGGCGACAGCGACATGTTCCGGCCCGAGCACATCGTCGAGTTCTATCAGCTTCTTGGCGGCGGCTTGAAGGATGCCGGCTGGCAGCGCGAGCACAAGGCCGAGGTCAGGCTCGCGATCCTGCCGGACCTCACGCACTACGAGGCCTTCATGGCGCCGGAGCTGGTCCATGCGGTGCTGCCCTTCCTCGACGGCAAGAGCAATGCGCCCACCTGGGCCGGACAGGTCGAGGAGCAGACCAGGGGCAACTGATGCCGGCTCGTCCTCCCGAGCCAGCCGCCGCGTCGGTTCCCGGCGCGGCGGCTCTTTCACTCGGCGTCGGGCTGCCTCGCCGGCGCGGCGTCCACGAAGGCGGGTATCTCCATGCAGGCGTCGCGGATGCGGCCGATCGTCGGGTAGGGCGTCATGTCGACGTTGAAGCGCGAGTTGTTGGCAACCTGCGCGACGAGGCAGATGTCGGCCATGCCCGGCTCGTGCCCGTGGCAGAAGGCGCCGGTCTCCGGGCTTGCCGCAAGCATGGCCTCCAGCGGAACGAAGGTCTCGTTCACCCAGTGCCGGAACCAGTCGGCGATCTCGGTGTCGTCTGCGCCGTAGCGCGAGCGGAGCGCGTTGAGGATGCGCAGGTTGTTCACCGGATGGATGTCGCAGCCGATCATCTGCGAAAGCATGCGCACCCGCGCGCGACCCCTCGGGTCGGCGGGGAGCAGCGGCGGCTGCGGTGTCGTCTCCTCGAGATATTCGAGGATCGCCAGCGACTGCGCGATCATCGTGCCGTCCTCCAGCACGAGCGCCGGGACCAGCCCTTGCGGGTTGACCGCGAGATAGTCGGCCGCCCGATGCCCGCCGTGGCGCAGGTGGTGCGCGACGTAGCGGTAGGGCAGCCCCTTCATCGCCAGCGCGATCCTCACCCGGTACGAAGTGGACGAGCGGAAGTAGTTGTGCAGGACGAGCTCGCTCAACCGGATGCCTCCTTGCCGATGGTGATCGAAATTGTGCCGATGCCGTCGACGCCGCCTTCGACGCGGTCGCCGGGACCGAGTGCCCCCACGCCCGCCGGCGTGCCGGTGAAGATGAGGTCGCCAGGCTTGAGTTCCACGGAATTGCTGGCGATCGAGATGATGTCGGCGACCGGCCAGACCATGTCGGCCAGGTCGCCCTCCTGGCGCCGTTCGCCGTTGACGGAGAGCCAGATGCGGCCGGATGACGGGGAGGGCGCCCGCGCCGCCGGCAGCAGCGGGCCGCAGGGTGCCGAATGATCGAACCCCTTGCTCCAGTCCCAGGGGCGACCGGCCTTCTTCGCAACGTCCTGCAGGTCGCGGCGGGTCAGGTCGATGCCGACGCCGTAGCCCCAGACGTGGTCGAGCGCATCGGCCGACGCAATGTTGCGTCCGCGCTTGCCGATCGCCACCACCAGCTCGATCTCGTGGTGCAGGTTCCGCGTCAGCGGCGGGTAAGGGATCACGGTACCGCTGCCTGCAACCGCGTCGGCCGGCTTGGTGAAGAAGAAGGGCGGCTCGCGCGCCGGGTCGCCGCCCATCTCGCGCGAATGCTCCGCATAGTTGCGGCCGACGCAGAAGATGCGGCGCACGGGAAAGCGCTGCGGTGCGCCGGCAATCGCAACGGTAGCCACGGGCGGCGCCTCGAAAGCCAGGTTCGGCATGTTTCTCCCTGTCGGACGGTTTGGCTATTTCCTGAGTTCGACCAGGTCGGCAAGCATGTCGAGCAGGATATCGACACGCTCGGCGCCGAATTTCTCCACGAACTCGGCATAGCTTGCGGAGGCGTCGCGGGTCATGGTGGCCAGCAGCTCCATGCCGCGGGGCGTGATCGACAGGAGGATGCGCCGACGGTCGTCCGGATCGCCGCGGCGGGTGACGAAGCCGCGCTCCTCCAGCAACTTCAGGATTCGGGTGAGGCTTGGCGCCAGCACGCAGGCGCGCTCGGCCACTTCGCGTGCCTCGAGACAGTCGACCTCGCCGAGCACCCGGAGGACGCGCCATTGCTGTTCGCTGAGCTCGAAGCGCGCAAGGAGGGGACGGAACCGCGATATCACCGCGTCTCGCGCGCGCACCAGCATGATAGGCACCGAACGGCTGGTGTCGCGCGGCAAAAGGAGATCGTCCGGGAGCCCCCGGATGTGGCGATTCTGAACCGTCATCGCGGTAATGTCGCTGAAAAGAGTGCGCGCCGCAATCTCGGCGATCTCTGGCGTCCGGTCCCTCCGGCCTCAGTCGCCGTAGGGCACCCAGACGTTCTTCACCTCGACGGAGCGCCGCAGCATCGGCACCAGCGCTCCCTGGCCCGCGATCCAGTCGACGGAGCGGCCGTTGCCTGTCCAGACGCGCTTCAGGTTGCCCGTCGATTCGAGCTCGACCGCCTTGCAGATCTCGGCCTCCGCCACGCACCAGAGGCCGTCGACATCGTCGTGCTTGGCCAGCACCTTCGCCAGCTCGGCGCGCTTGCCGGTGACGATGTTCACCGCGCCGGCGGGCAGGTCGGACGTCTCCATGACCTGGTAGAGGTCGGTGGCGAGTAGCGGATAGCGCTGCGACGGAACCGCCACCACCGTGTTGCCCATCGCAAGCGCCGGCGCGAGCATCGACACCAGCCCCAGCAGCGGCTCTGCGTCTGGCGCGACCATGCCGACGACGCCCACCGGTTCGTTCAGCGCGATTGCGATCGATCGGGACGGAGGCTGGTGTACGGTCCCCTCGAACTTGTCGGCCATGCCGGCGGCCTCGAAGAGGCGTTCGACCGAGGCGTCAACCTCGGAGCGCGCGGCCTTCGTGGATGCGCCGGTCAGGCGAGCGAGGCGCGCCGTCAGTTCCTCCGCGCGCAGCGAAAGGTTCTCGGCGAAGAAGTAGAGCACCTGCGCGCGGTTGTAGGCGGTCGCGTCGGGCCATGCCTTGCATGCGCGGGCGGCGGAGACCGCGTCGCGGATGTCCTTGCGGCTGCCCAGCCCGGCTTCGCCCGCCAGCCGGCCCTTCGCGTCCGCGACGGGCATGGCGTAGTTACCGTCGGGCCGGACCTGCTTGCCGCCGATGAAGAGCTTCGGCGTGCGGTCGATGAAGTCGGCTTCGACCGGCTCGACCTCGGACGGGGCGGCGATGACCTTCAGCGGTCCCGCCGGTTTCGCGTTCAGCGTCAGATACTCGAACATGCCTTCGCGGCCGCCTTCGCGCCCGAATCCGCTCTCGCGGTAGCCGCCGAAACCGGCCGAAGCATCGAACATGTTGGTGCCGTTGACCCACACCACGCCGGCCTTCAGCTGCGGCGCGGCGTGGAGCGCGCGGTTGACGTTCTCGCTCCAGACCGAAGCGGCAAGGCCGTAGCGGGTGTTGTTGGCCAGTTCGACCGCCTCCGGCTGGTCGCGGAAGGTCATCGCCGCAAGCACCGGGCCGAACACCTCCTCCTGCGCGAGAATGTTTGCAGGGGCCACTTCCGTCGCCAGCGTCGGCAGGAAGTAGTGGCCGGCCGACGGCAGTTCCAGCTGCGGCTGCCAGCAGATGGCCCCCTGGCTCGCGCCCTGGCCGACAAGGCCGGCGACACGATCGAGCTGGCTGGTATCGACGAGGGGGCCGATGTCGGTGTTCTTGTCGAGCGGGTCTCCGACGCGCAGCAGGCTCATGCGCGCCTTAACCTTCTCGTAGAAGGCGTCCGCGACGCCTTCCTGCACCAGCAGGCGCGAACCCGCGCAGCACACCTGGCCCTGGTTGAACCAGATGCCGTCAACGAGGCCTTCGACGGCCGAGTCGAGGTCGGCGTCCTCGAAGACGATGAAGGGCGACTTGCCGCCGAGCTCGAGCGACAGCTTCTTGCCGGAGCCCGCGGTTGCGCTGCGGATGATCTTGCCGACCTCGGAGGACCCGGTGAAGGCGATCTTGTCGATGTCGGGGTGGTTGACGATGGCCGCGCCCGCCTCCGGGCCGCCATGCACGATATTGACGACGCCCCTGGGCACACCGGCGCGCTCGCAGATCTCCGCGAACAGGATCGCCGACAGCGGCGTGAACTCGGCCGGCTTGAGCACCACCGTGCAGCCGGCTGCGAGCGCCGGCGCGATCTTCCAGGCCAGCATCAGCAGCGGAAAGTTCCATGGGATGATCTGGCCGGCGACCCCCACGCCCCTGTAATCGGGGAACTCGGCATCAAGCCGCTGCGCCCAGCCGGCGTGATGGATGAAATGGCGCACCGCCAGCGGCACGTCGATGTCGCGGCTTTCGCGGATCGGCTTGCCGTTGTCGATGGATTCGAGCACGGCCAGGAGGCGGCCGTGCCGCTGCATGGCGCGGCCGATCGCATAGAGCACGCGCGCGCGGGCATATCCGCCGGCGGCCTGCCATTTGGGCAAGGCCTTGCGCGCTGCCATGACCGCCTCGTCCACATCGTCGGCGCCCGCTTCCGACACCTTCGCCAGGAGCTTCCCAGAGGAAGGTTCGGTGACCTCGAAAGTCTTGCCCGACGCGGCGGCGCGCCAGCCGCCGCCGATGAAAAGCGCGCGGTCGAGCTTGCGCGACTTGAGCCAGGCGTCGGCCTCGCCGCGCGATTCCGGCGCGGGCGCATATTCCATCGCCTCGTATTTCTGCAGGATATTCACGTCTTGGGCTCCAGACTAAGCCATCGCGTGGCGGTAAGCGGCCGAATAGCGGTCGGTAAGAAAATGCTCGAGCTGGCGCTCGATGTCGGTGAGTAGGCTCGACGCACCGAAGCGGAAGAGGTCTGGCTCCAGCCAGCGGCGGCCGAGCTCTTCCTTCATCAGAACCAGCCAGTCGAGCGACGATTTCGCCGTCGAGATGCCGCCGGCCGGCTTGAAGCCGATCATGTGGCCGGTGCGCTCGTGGTAGGCGCGGATCGACCGCACCATGGCAAGCCCCACCGGAAGCGTGGCGTTCACGCTCTCCTTGCCGGTCGAGGTCTTCACGAAGTCGGCGCCGGCCATCATCGCCACCAGCGAGGCGTGCATGACGTTGCGCAGCGTGGAAAGGTCGCCGGTGCCCAGGATGACCTTCAGATGCGCTTCTCCGCACGCCTCGCGGAACGCGGCGATCTCGTCATAGAGTTCCTGCCATTTCGCTCCGAAGACGAGACCGCGGGGAATGACGACGTCGATCTCGTTCGCCCCGTCGGCGACCGAGGCCCTGATCTCGCCGATGCGGGTGGAAAGCGGCGCCAGCCCATGCGGGAAGGCGGTGGAGACGGCCGCGACGTGGATCCCCGTGCCGCGCAACTCCGCTACGGCCGTTCGAACGAAGGGATGATAGACGCACACGGCAGCGGGGCGGATGTTGTGGCCAGCGATGCCGAGCTTCTCCGCGATGTCCGGGCGCAGCGGGTTCTTCGCCTTGGCGCAGAGCCGGCGCACGCGCTCGTCGGTGTCGTTGCTGTTGAGCGTGGTGAGATCCATCAGCGCGATGGAGCGCAGCAGCCAGGCCGCCTGGTTCTCACCCTTGATCGACCGACGCTTGGTGAGCGTCGCAACGCGACGCTCCAGTGCCGAGCGGTTGACGTGGCGGGTCGCCTCCAGCCAGCCGAGGTCGAGAGGCATGCCCGGATTGCGCGCGAGCGTCCCCTCGTGGGAGGCCGGCTCGCTCGCCGTACGCGAAAGTGCGCCCGGGAGCGGATGGACGCTCGCGCCGACTGTGGATTGCTGTGGCTTGGTGCTCATACGCGAAACCTGACGAGTACGGTCGTTTGCCGGCCGCCCGCGGAAGCGGACCTTGGAGCGGATACCGGCCGCTATTATTCCACGGTTGTGACACGCGATACAAGGCGGCGGGCCCGCACTTGACAGGCAGGAGCCTGTGGCCGACGACGCCGCGCGGAACATGACGCAAGAGAGGCACCATGAGCGACGGCATCGAGAGCGTGGTGATTGTCGGCGCCGGCCACGGGGGCGTAGAAGTTGCCGCGGCATTGCGCCAGAAGGGCTTTGCAGGCTCGATAAAGCTGATCTCCGACGAACCGGACCTTCCTTACCAGCGCCCCCCTCTTTCCAAGGAATACATCAAGCGCCCGGGCAATGCCCTGGTGCTGAAACCGGCCCAATTCTACGCAGACAGCAATGTCGACCTGCTGCTGGGCCAGCACGCGACCGCCATCGACCGGGATCGAAAATGTGTGGTGCTCGCGAGCGGCGAGACGCTCGACTACGATCATCTCGTGCTGGCGACAGGCGCGCGCAACCGCAAGCCGCCGGTGCCAGGCCTCGACCATCACGACGTGATCGAACTGCGCACGCTCGCCGACGCCAACAGGATCGTCGGCGTGATCGGCGGCTGGACGCATGTCTGCGTCATCGGTGGCGGCTTCATCGGGCTGGAGGCGGCCGGTTTGCTGGCGACGATGGGTGTGAAGGTCGACGTGGTGGAGATGGCGCACCGGCTGATGCAGCGCGCGGTCTCTCCCAACGTGTCGTCCTGGTTCCTCGACTATCACCTGGCGCAGGGAACGCGCGTGCATCTCGAGACGCAGGTCGCGGCGGTCGAGCATGGCGCCGGTCACGCAACCGTGCGGCTCGCGAACGGCGAGACGATCGATGCGGATGCGGTGGTGCTCGCCGTCGGCGTGATACCCAACACCGAACTTGCCGCGGCTGCCGGGCTCAAGGTCGGAAACGGCATCGTCGTCGACGAGCTTCTCGTCACCTCCGACCCGTCGATCTCGGCGGTCGGGGACTGCGCCTATTATCCGAACTCTTTCCTGCCGGGCATGGCGCGGCTTGAATCGGTGCAGAACGCCACCGACCAGGGCAAGGCTGTCGCGGCCCGCATCATGGGTGACGCGAAGCCCTATGACGCGCTTCCCTGGTTCTGGTCGATCCAGGGCGAGGCGCGGCTGCAGATCGCCGGCCTGTCGAAGCCGGGCTTGACCGAGGTGGTGCGCGGGGACCCGGCGTCAGGGAAGTTCTCGGTCTTCCTCTACGAAGGCGAGCGGCTCGCTGCGGTCGAATCGGTGAACGCGCCGGGCGAGCACATGGCGGCACGCCGGCTTATCGCGGCGGGGACGAAGGTCGATCCCGGCGTGGCGGCGGATCCCTCCGTCGACATGAAGAGCCTGATCGCGTCGGCTCAACCGTCGTAGGCTTCGCAAGACGAAGATCTTCGCAGGTTTCCTCGCCGTCAGATCGCGGGTTCGGTGGCGGCGAAGCTCGGGCGGGCGGAGATGTTGCGCCACCACTCGCTCACCGCCAGGTTGGCCTCGAGCATTGCTCGTCCCTCGGGCGCCTTGACGAAATAGGCGAAGATGGGCGCAGCGTGCAGATCGGCGAGGGTGAGTTGTTCACCGAGCAGCCACGGCCCGGATGCCTTCAGCCGCGAAAGCGTGTCAAGGCAGGTTTGCGCGACGGGAAGCGCGGCCGCGATCTTTTGCTCGTCGCTGGGCAGGCCATCGCGGGCTCGCGAAACGCGCTCGACATAGATGTCCCAGACCATCGACCGGTAGGCATACGCGTCGAGCAGGCCGACGATCTGGTTCATCAACGCACGCGCCGGAGCTGTCGCTGGCTGCAGGGTAGGGCCGGGAAACGCCTCGTCAACGTAGCGCGTAATCGCAGCCGTCTCGAAGAGGCGCAGGCCATCATGCTCGAAGGCCGGGATGCGGCCGAACGGGTGCAGGTCGCGATACCAGCCGGGGACGCCGGAGGGAGAGAAGACGTCGACCGGCACAAGCTCGTGGTCGACGCCTTTCTCGATCAGCGCCAGCCGCGCGATGCGGACATAGACGCTGTAGTCGGCACCGTAGAGGCGAACCTTCATCGCCCGCCTTCAGGCGGTTCAGCCCATCGCCTTCTGCAGGTTCTCGTCCAGCTTGTCGAGGAAGCCGGTGGTCGACAGCCAGGGCTGGTCGGGACCGATGAGCAGCGCGAGGTCCTTGGTCATGTAGCCGGCCTCGACGGTGTCCACGCACACCCGCTCCAGCGTATCGGCGAAGCGCTTGAGTTCGGCGTTGTCGTCGAGCTTGGCGCGGTGGGCGAGGCCGCGCGTCCAGGCGAAGATCGAGGCGATCGAATTGGTGGAGGTCTCCTCGCCCTTCTGGTGCTGGCGGTAGTGCCGGGTCACCGTGCCGTGCGCGGCCTCGGCCTCCACTGTATTGCCGTCCGGCGTCATCAGCACGGAGGTCATCAGGCCGAGCGAGCCGAAGCCCTGCGCGACGGTGTCGGACTGCACGTCGCCGTCGTAGTTCTTGCAGGCCCAGACGTAGCCGCCGGACCACTTGAGGCTCGCCGCGACCATGTCGTCGATGAGGCGGTGCTCGTACCAGATCTTGGCTTCCTTGAAGCGATCGACGAACTCGGCCTCGTAGACTTCCTGGAAGATGTCCTTGAAGCGGCCGTCATAGGCCTTGAGGATGGTGTTCTTGGTCGACAGGTAGACCGGATAGCCCCGCTGCAGGCCGTAGTTCAGCGACGCGCGGGCGAAATCCCGGATCGATTCGTCGAGGTTATACATCGCCATGGCGACGCCGGATCCCGGCGCGTCGAACACCTCGTGCTCGATCACCTGGCCGTCCTCGCCGACGAACTTGATCGTCAGCTTTCCCTTGCCCGGGAACTTGAAATCGGTAGCGCGGTACTGGTCGCCGAAGGCGTGGCGGCCGACGATGATCGGCTGCGTCCAGCCGGGCACCAGACGAGGCACGTTGCGGCAGATGATCG
Organism: Pseudomonadota bacterium; assembly: GCA_023435335.1. GTDB lineage: Bacteria > Pseudomonadota > Alphaproteobacteria > Rhizobiales > Rhizobiaceae > RCIO01. Next base: position 7,983 of record JAEYRU010000100.1, on the reverse strand, counting down.
GCTCGCGGAAGATGACGCCGCCCAGAATGTTGCGGATCGTACCGTTCGGCGACCGCCACATCTTCTTGAGGCCGAATTCCTTGACCCGGGCCTCGTCGGGGGTGATCGTGGCGCATTTGACGCCGACGCCGAATTCCTTGATGGCGTTGGCGGCGTCGACCGTCACCTGGTCGTCCGTCTGGTCGCGATACTCGATGGAGAGATCGTAGTAGCGAAGATCGACATCCAGATACGGATGGATCAGCTTGTCCTTGATCAACTGCCAGATGATGCGGGTCATCTCGTCACCGTCGAGCTCGACAACGGGATTGGCCACCTTGATCTTCGCCATCTGTGATTGCCTCGTGCGTTCGTGCGGGACGCGTGGCCCGCGTGGATTGGAAACCGGGTGCGGAAATGCGGCCGCTATAGCAAAGCACCGTGGAGGGCGCAAACGCCGAGGCGGCGGCGTTCCGCCGCTGCTGCTGCTATGTTTCGCGGCGCATCAGGCTGAGCGACGCGATGACGATCAGAGCCGCTCCCGGCCAGAAGGCTACGCTCGGTGCCTGGCCGAAGACGATCCAGCCGAGCAGCATGTTGAGCGGCAGCTTCAGGTCGTCGAAGGGCTGGAGATATGCCGCGTCGGCGCGCGCATATGCTGCCGTCAGCAGATACTGCGCGAGCGCGGTCAGCGCGCCCGCGGCCGCGAGCGCCATCCATGCTTCCGCCGGCGGCATGGCGAAGCCGACACCGCCCCACGCCAGAGCGTTGAAGGGCAGGAGCAGCGCGAGCATGTAGACGGTGATTCCAGAAACCGGCTCGTGCCGGGTCAGCATCTTGGTGATCAGCGAGGTGCCGGCCCAGAGCGCCGCCGCTGCCACCGGCAGGAGCGCGTGATAGGTAAATGTCTCCGACCATGGATCCAGGATGACCATCGCGCCGGCGAAGCCGGCGACCGTCGCGGCCAGCCGTGCGGGGGTCACCCGCTCCCGCAGGAAAATGGCAGCGCCCGCCACCACGAAGAACGGCGAGGTCATCGACAGGGCGATCGCCTGCCAGATCGGAACGACCGAGAGCCCCATGACCCAAACCTGCACGCCGCCGGCGGCAAGCAGCACCCGCAGGATGTGCCAGAAGGGGTAGCTGGTGCGCAGCGATCTGCGCTCCAGCATCAGCGGTAGCGTGAGGACTAGCGCGATCAGGTACTGCCAGAAGGCGGCGGCCGGCGCGGGTGCACCGGCTTTCATGGTCGCCCATTGCAGCGACACGTTGAGGCCTGCGAATGCTGCCCCGGCGGCTGTCATGACCGCCGCGGCGCGAACGGCAGCCGGTATTCGGTTCGGAAATGCCTGTTGGCTCATGCTTTGGTCCCTTCGCCTAATCAGTTCAGGGCGAAAGGAACCAACGCACGCGCAGGGGCGCGATGCGCCCTTGCGTCGTTGCCTGGCCCGTTCTCTTCCATCCGGACTATGACCGTCGGCTTCGGAATTGCACCGAATCTGCTGTCCCGGAACACACTCCGGCGCTCGCGGGCTTGGAGCAACTCCGGGAGCCGCTCCTTACCGCCGGTGGGGAATTGCACCCCGCCCTGAGAACGTGACGCCGCTTTCGCGGCGACCGGACGAAGCTATGATGGCAGGTGAAGCCGCGCAAGGGAGGTTCGAGCGACGATGCGTTTCCGTACTGTCAACGCGGGCGAGGTCACGCTCAACGTGGCCATGGATGGCGATCCGGCGGCCCCGATGATCCTCATGCTGCACGGTTTCCCGGAGTACTGGGCGGCCTGGAAAGAGGTCATGACGCGGCTGGCCGGCGACTTCTTCGTCGTCGCGCCCGACCAGCGCGGCTACAATCTCTCCTCGAAGCCGGCGGGGGTGGATGCATATCGCGCCCGCCATCTGGCGGGCGACGTGGCGGCGCTTGCCGACATCCTGTCGCCCGGTCGCTCCTTCGTCCTCGCCGGCCATGACTGGGGCGCGTCCGTCGCCTATGCCTATGCGTTCGCCCATCCCGAGCGGCTTTCGCATCTCGTCATCGCCAACGGGGTACATCCGGCCTGCTTCCAGCGGGCGATCCTCGAAGACGAGGGGCAGAGGCAGGCGAGCCAGTACATCAACAAGCTCAAGGCCGCGGACGCGGAGGCGCGCCTATCGGCGGACGGCTTCCGGCGGCTGATGCGCATGATCTCCGGCTTCTCGAAGGCGGACTGGATGACGGAGGGCGAGGCCGACGCGTACCGCGAAGTTTGGAGCCAGCCAGGCGCCCTGACCGCGATGCTCAACTGGTATCGCGCATCGCCGTTGGTCGTACCGGAGCCAGGCGCGGACGCGCCGCATTCGCTGATCCTGGATATTCCAGTCGATGCGATGACGGTGCTCATGCCGCATCTGCTCATCTGGGGGGAGGCGGACGAGGCGCTGCGGCCGGTCTGCTTCGAAGGGCTGGCCTACTACGCGCGTAAGCTCAGCGTGACAAGGATATCCGATGCGGGGCACTGGATACTACACGAAAGAGCGGGTGACGTTGCATCGGCTATCCGCGCCTTCTGCGTGTAAAACAAAGAAGACCTCGCGAATCGCGGGTGGCGATGTTATGATATGATTGAGTTCGGGCGCAGATCCGGGCTCGAAGGGGGATCACCTCGATTTTCGACGCGCAGGCGCCCTGCGCTGGTGCCTTCCTATGGCTTCCGTCGAGCGAAGACCTCACCCTTCAGCGCGGTTTTCTCGGCCTGGCCGGCTTCTTCTCCTTCGGCGGCAGCGCTCCGACATAGGCGACCGCCACGGAGATCCAGTCGCGCAGCGCCGCTTCATCATCCAGCGTACCGCCGTCGACGCTAACGAAGCCGCCCATTTCGCGGCCGGTGAACCTCATGGGACCGGCGCCTGGCCGTTGCAGTGCTTCTGCCCTCTGCGCCTCGCCTACCCGGACGAGAAGATCGCCGGATTTCATTGTGCCGACCAGCATGTTCCCGTTGAGCATGAAGCACAGCCCGCCAAACATGCGGATTTCGGCGGTGTCGGGATGGTCGGCCAGGATGCGCCTGACCCGGTCCTGCAACTCCTGCGACATGGCATGCGCGCCTGCTTAACTTTGCCCAGGGAATATGGCAGTCAGGCGCGACCCGCGCAATTCAGGCATGCAAGATGGCAGAAGAAGAACGGCAGGCGTCAAAGGGCCCGGCCATCATCCTGGTCGAACCGCAACTGGGCGAGAACATCGGCATGGTGGCGCGGGCGATGGCCAATTTCGGGCTGTCCGACCTGCGGCTGGTCAACCCGCGCGACGGCTGGCCAAACGAGAAGGCGATCGCCACCGCCAGTCGCGCCGACCATGTGATCGGCGCGACGCAGGTATTCCACAAGCTCGAGCATGCAGTCGGTGACCTCAGCTTTGTCTATGCCACGACCGCGCGCCAGCGCGACGGGTTCAAGCCGGTACGCGCGCCGGTCGAGGCGGCACGGAAGCTGCGGGAACTGCATGCGGCCGGGCAGGGGACGGGCATCCTGTTCGGGCGTGAGAAATACGGACTGTCCAACGAGGAGATCGCCGTCGCCGACGAGATCGTAACGTTCCCGGTCGATCCGACATTCGCCTCGCTCAACATCGCCCAGGCAGTGCTGCTCATGTCATATGAGTGGATGAAGTCTGGGCTCGAGTCCGAGGCGCACACCGTATTCAAGGGACCCGAATTCGCTCCGGCCGAGAAGCACCAGCTGCTCGGGCTCATCCGGCATCTGGAAGATGCGCTCGATGCGCGCGGCTATTTCCGCCCTGCGGCGAAGAAGCCGAAGATGCTCGACAACCTGTCCGCCGTGCTCACGCGGCCGGGATTCACCGAGGCCGAGATCAAGGTGCTGCGCGGCATCGTCAACTCGCTCGACTTCTATTCGCCCAAGGAGCCTCGCGGGGCCGGCTATCCGGAGCGTAAGGCAAAGGCGGACCGCCGGGCGGCCGCTGGGCAAGGATCCCGGAACGAGGGGGAGGGCGCGTGAGTCTGGCGCCCGTCCTGATATTCGATTCCGGCGTCGGGGGCCTGACCGTGCTGCGCGAGGCGCGTGTGCTGATGCCCGACCGGCGCTTCGTCTATGTTGCAGACGATCGGGCCTTTCCCTACGGCGACTGGGAGGAAGAGGCGCTCAGGGACCACATCGTCGCTCTGTTCGGCCGACTGCTGGCCGAATATCGACCCGAGATCGCCGTGATCGCCTGCAACACCGCGTCGACGTTGGTGCTCGCCGACCTGCGCGCGGCCTACCCGGAGATCCCCTTTGTGGGCACCGTGCCTGCGATCAAGCCAGCGGCGGAGCGAACGCGCTCGGGCGTCGTGGCGGTGCTCGCCACGCCGGGGACTGTGAAGCGGCAGTACACGCGCGACCTCATCGCCGAGTGGGCGACGAAGTGCCATGTGCGTCTGGTGGGCAGCAACCGGCTTGCAGGCCTGGCCGAAACCTATATGCGTGAAGGGTTCGTGGACGAGGAAGCGGTGCGGACGGAGATAGCGCCCTGTTTCGTCGAGATCGACGGGCGCCGCACAGATATCGTGGTGCTCGCCTGCACGCATTACCCGTTCCTGGTCAACCGAATGCGCAAGACCGCGCCGTGGCCGGTCGACTGGCTCGACCCGGCGGAGGCGATTGCGAGACGCGCGCTGACGCTGATCGATGTGTCGCGGGCGGTCCCGCAGGTTCCCGACCAGCCCGACATTGCCGTCTTCACCTCCGGGGGCGCCGACTTTGCCGCCCGCAGGCTGATGCAGGGGTTCGGCCTGACCGTCCGCGACTGAACGATGGAAACATGCGCCGAGGCGCGTGTGTTTGGTTGGATCGCCAACAGGAGATCCAACCATGCCAGCCAAATCCAAGTCCCAGCAGAAGGCCGCCGGCGCTGCCCTCTCGGCCAAGCGCGGCGATACCAAGAAGAGCGAACTCAAGGGCGCCTCGAAGGGCATGTATGAGTCCATGAGCGAAAAGCAGCTCGACGAGATGGCTTCGACGAAGCGCAAGGGCAAGCCCGAGCACAAATCCAAGGACTGATCGGGGCGGTGGCCATTCCATGCCGCGCAGGCAGCCGGTCCGGTCGCCAAGCCGCACCGCGCTTGACTTGAGCGGGCACTTCGCATAGGTGAGCGCCAACGCCGGGCCGCAATGCCCGGCGCTATCATTTGACGTGTCCCGTGGATTCTTCCGCAAAGCGTGCGTGGGGAATCCTGTCAGGTCTCGAAAAAGGAGGCCAGAGGAGGGCGCGTTTCCTTCGTTCGGAACTTCAGGTTCCGGATGTAACGTTTTGAAAGGGAATGCGATGAGCAAGCGCGAATCGGCAAAATACAAACTCGATCGCCGTATGGGCGAGAATATCTGGGGCCGCCCGAAGTCTCCGGTGAACCGTCGCGAATACGGCCCCGGCCAGCACGGCCAGCGGCGCAAGGGCAAGCTGTCGGATTTCGGTCTGCAGCTGCGCGCCAAGCAGAAGCTCAAGGGCTACTACGGCGACATCTCCGAGAAGCAGTTCCGCAAGATCTACGACGAGGCCAACCGCCGGAAGGGCGATACGCCGGAGAACCTGATCGCGCTGCTGGAATCGCGCCTGGACGCGATCGTCTATCGCGCCAAGTTCGTGCCGACGATCTTCGCTGCGCGCCAGTTCGTCAATCACGGCCATGTCAACGTCAACGGCCGCCGGGTGAACATCGGCAGCTATCGCTGCAAGCCGGGCGATGTGATCGAGGTGCGCGAGAAGTCGAAGCAGCTCGTCTCGGTGCTGGAAGCCGTGCAGCTCGCCGAGCGCGACGTGCCGGACTACATCGAGGCCGACCACAACAAGATGACCGCCACCTTCACCCGCGCGCCCGGCCTCGCCGATGTGCCGTATGCGGTGCAGATGGAACCGAACCTCGTCATCGAGTTCTATTCCAGGTAATCCGCGGTTTCTCGCCGCGATATCGAAGGCCGCGCCGCAAGCGCGGCCTTATTCTTTTCGATCGCGGCCGCTAATGAGTGGTCCGAGAGGTCGAGACATGAACGTCCATCAGTCCGCAACAATCGATGTCGCCGTCGAGGAAGATGGCGCCTGCCATCCGATGTTCCGCGACGTGCCGTCGTCGGTGGAGTTCAACAAGCTGCGCAAGCGGCTGCTGCGCCAGGCGCGCGAGGCGATCGAAGGCTACGGAATGGTGCGGCCGGGAGATCGCTGGCTGGTTGCGCTGTCGGGCGGCAAGGATTCTTATGGCCTGCTGGCCGTGCTGCTCGACCTCAAATGGCGTGGCCTGCTGCCGGTCGATCTACTTGCCTGCAACCTCGATCAGGGCCAGCCCAATTTCCCCAAACACATCCTGCCCGACTTCCTGACTGCCAATGGCGTCGAACACCGCATCGAATATCAGGACACTTATTCTGTCGTGACGGACAAGATCCCGGAGGGCCGCACCTACTGCTCGCTCTGCTCGCGGCTCCGGCGCGGGCACCTGTACCGCGTGGCGCGCGAGGAAGGATGCGCGGCGCTGGTGCTCGGCCACCATCGCGAGGATGCGCTGGAAACCTTCTTCATGAACCTCCTGCATGGCGGGCGGCTGGCGGCCATGCCGCCGAAGCTGCTCAACGACGAGGGAGATGTCACCGTGCTGCGGCCGCTCGCCTTCTGCGCCGAGGCGGATCTCGCGAAATTCGCCGAGGCGATGCGATTTCCGATCATCCCCTGCGACCTCTGCGGTAGTCAGGAGGGGCTGCAACGCAACGCCATGAAGGCGATGCTCGACGAGATCGAGCGCAAGATGCCAGGTCGCAAGGACACCATGATCCGGGCGCTGGGGAATGTGCGCCTGTCGCATCTCATGGACCCTAGGCTGTTTGATTTTGCCGGACTGGCGCCGGTCGCTCCGGCTGAATAGTGCAGGAAGCCTAGGCGTTGACCTGCCTGAACAGACGTCCGCGCTCCGCAATCAGGACCATCACCAGGCCACCGACCGACGTGAGGAAGTAGCCTGCCGCGAGCGGCGTCACCGTGCCGTCGAAGGCCTGGCCGATGAGCGCGCCGATGACGCCCGAGAAGACGGTCTGGATGAAGCCCTGCACGGAGGATGCGCTGCCGGCGACATGCCCCACCGGCTCCATCGCCAGCGAATTGAAGTTTGCGCCGATCCAGGAGAACTGCACCATCGCCAGCGCGAACAGGCCGGTGAAGGCCCACAGCGGCAGCGGTCCCATCAGTGACAGGGCAAAGGCCACGCCGTTCACGGTGATGAAGCCGAGTAGCGCTCCGTGCGACAGGCGGCGCATCCCCAGCTGGCCGACCAGGCGCGAATTGAGGAACGACGAGACGGCCATCATGCCCGCCACGGCGGCGAAGAAGACCGGAAACCAGGAACCGACACCGTAGATGCCCTGATAGATCTGCTGGGCGGAGTTGATGAACCCGAACAGAGCACCGAAGAGGATGGTGAGCGCGGCGGTGTAGCAGATCGACATCCGCGTGGTCAGCACGATCGCGAAGGCCTGCAGGATGGACCGCGCGGTGAAGGGGCGGCGGTACTCCTCGTGGAGGGTTTCCGGCAGCCGTAGCCATGCCCAAAGGAGGATCGCGAGCGTCGAGACGCCCATCATCACGAAGATCAGGTGCCAGTCATAGGCGAGGATGAGCAACTGGCCGATGCCCGGCGCGATGATCGGCACCACCATGAAGACCATGAAGATCAGCGACATCACTTCGGCCATGGCGCGGCCTCCGAACACGTCGCGGACGACCGACACCGCGATGACGCGGGTCGAGGCGGCGCCGAGTCCCTGGATGAAACGCAGGACCAGCAACATCGTGAAATTCTCTGACACCGCGGCCGCGAAAGCAGCGGCCACGTACAGCGTAAGGCCGAGCATCAATGGACCGCGCCGGCCGAAGCGGTCAGAGAGCGGCCCGAAGAACAGCGTGGCCAGTCCCAGCCCACCCACATAGGCGGAAATGACCAGTTGCCGGTGGTTCTCGTTCTCGACGCCGAGGCTCGCCCCGATCTGC
>JAEYRU010000225.1 GCA_023435335.1 Pseudomonadota bacterium | reverse complement strand
CCGCGCCGTGGTTCTCGCCGCCCTCATGGTAGGGGCGCTGCGTGAAGTCGATGGTCGCCGAGACCGCCTGAACCAGCGCCTTCATCTCGTCATACTTGGGCGAGCCGTCGACATAACGCTGCTTCAGCGCCGGGTCGCCCAGATTGCCGAGCAGGTTGTCATGCAGGCTCTGCACCCGGTCCGGGTTGGTCCCCGCGTCATTCCCGTCAGCCGTGTACTTGGCCACCACGTCGGTGAGCGGCGAGCCGCCCGCCGCCAGGTACTCCGCATACTCGATGCCGAGACGGGTGAACGCCTCGTTGACGTTCGGCTGGTTCGGGCCGGCCAACACGTAGATGTCGTCCAGGTAATCCCACACCACCGCCATCGCCTGCGCCGGGCTCAGGCCCAGCTGCGAGGCGACCGTCGCCAGGGCGGATTCCAGGCCCGAAGGCGTCGTCAGCAGGCTGGCGAGCGCAGTCAGGACCGCAGGGTTGCCCGCGATCTGGAGGTTCAGCGCAGCAGATGGCTCGAAGGCGCCGGTCAGACCCGCCTCGTTGATCATGGCGATGTCGCCCGTCTCGGCAACCGAACCCGACGCAGGACCGCTGATCACAGGCGCGTCGTTCGCGCCCGTGACGGTGATGGTCAACACTCCGCTGTCGGTGTCGCCGTCGGCGTCGGTGATCGTGTAGGGCACCAGGATCGTTGCCGTCTGGCCCACCGCGAGCGCGTCGAACATCGTGCCCGGATTGACCTTCACCTCGGTGCCGTCGAGCGTCACGATACCGGCATTGAACGCCGGCCAAGCCGATGTGGGCGTGCCGATCGTCACCAAGCCGGGGCCGTCGGCGCCGTGGCCGCCGGGCGGCACCAGCGCGAAGGAGGCAATGTCGGTGGCGCCGTTGAGGCCGCCATTTTCCTCCATCACTGCGCCGAAGTCGGGAGCGGAAGGAACGCCGTCATTGATCGTGACCAGCAACTGGCCGTCGAGCGCCAGCTCGTCGCCGTCATGGTCGCGCACGGTGACTGCCGAGGACAGGTCAAGCGTGAGTGCCGTATCTCCGTCGATGAAGACGATGTTGCCGCCGTGGCCGGGATTGACGTTGGTATTGCCAGTCGGTGCGCTGTCGCCCGTATTGCCTGCGCCGCTCTGCAGCCGGAACTGGCCGCCCAGGGTGCCTACATTGACGAAGACGGTGGTGTTGGCGGGAATGGTGAGCGTCTGCACCGGCGTGAACGTGCCGCCTGCCCATGTGCCCAGCACCCACTCGACTTCGCTGTTGCCCTCGTTGGTGACGCGGATGATCGCGTCGTCGTCGCTCAGGCGCCCGACAAAAGCCAGGTCGTTGCCCGCGACCTCCGGCACTTCATGAGTGTCGCCGGGATTGTCGAGGCTGTCGGCCGGCACGACCGGCACGCCACCGATGACGAGCTTGTCGACATGATCGATCGAGCCCTGGAGCACGAAGCTGTAGATGCCGGTCAGCGGGTTGACGGTGAAGGTGAACACCGGCTGGCCGTTGGCCGTGGCCACCAGCGAGTTGCCCACGATCGCGTAGGTGACCGGATACCCGCCCGACGTCAGCGACTGCAGCGCCGGGTCGAGATCGTCCATCTCGATGTTGAAGCGGACGTTATCGTCCGCGCCGCCCAGGACCTGCGTGGCGAGCGTGCCGACCAGCGGCGTCGCGCTGCCCTCGGAGATGCTGCGCTCGATCGCATCGGCGCCCGAAAGCTGCGGCACGTCGTCCTTGACGGTGATGACGAGCTTGCCGGTCAGCGTGATGCCGTCATTGTCGCCGTCGGTGGCCCGGATCACCTGGCCGAAGTCGATTGCATCGAGCCCGTTGGCGAGCGTCGTGTTCTCGCCCTGCACGTTCTGGTGGTCGAGCTGGTCGTAGAGGCGGAAGGTGAAGTCGCCGGTCTGCGGGTCGAGCTCGAGCGACATGACCGGCCGATCGAGCAGCGGCTGGAAGCCGCCGAGCACGCCGTTCACATAGCCGACGCTGGCGTCGCCGACGATGGCGAAGATCACCGCGCCGCCCTTGGAGGTGATGCCGAGCGCATTGAGCGTCGCAACCGCGTTGGTGGTGAAGCTGAAGCCGCCGCCGGCCGCCTGGCCGTCGGCGCCGAAGGAGACAGTCGCAGCCAGGCTGCCGGACACCGTCGAGGCGAAGCCGCCGCCCAGCAGCGCCAGATCCGTCTCGCTGTCGACGCCAGGCTCCTGAGTGCCGGGGCTCGTGCCCTGCGAGCGCAGGTTCAGTATGTCGTTCTCCGCGACGGTGAAAGCGGCGACCTCACCCGCGATCGCCGTCGGCATGCCGTCGCGGATGTCGAACTGGATGTGGCCAGAAGCCGTGTCGCCGTCACCGTCGGTGACGGTGAAGTTGATGCGCATGCGCAGCGCATCGCTGACGCCGCTCAGTCCGGCATCCGGGTGATCGAGCGGCCGCGACAGGGAGACCTCGTACTCACCCGTCTGCGGGTCGAGCACCGTGACACGGAACACCTCGACGCCGTTGGAATCGCGTCCGACGAGCGTGAGCGGGCCGTCCGGGGTAACCGTCACCGGCAGACCGCCGGAGGTCAGCGGAACCACCGTGGTGCCGTTGCCGACATCGTAGGCACCGCCCGACGGGCCGTAGCTGATCGAGGTCACGGTCGCGCCGTCCGCACCGCCGTTGAAGGTGAAGAACCCAGTCTTCGACTGAGGAACGAAGGTGCCGTCACCGGCCGCCTGTTCCTGCAGCCAGGTATTGCCGGAATAGGCCGCGGTCGGCGCGTCGTCTCGGACATCAAGCTGCACATGTCCGGTTGCGGTGTCGCCATCGCTATCGGTCACAGTGAAGCTCACGCGCATCCGCAGTGCATCGGCGGTGCCTTCGGAACCCACGCCGGGATGATCGATCGGTCCGGACTGGGTGAAGACGAAGCTGCCATCCGGCTGTGCAGCAATGCTGAATATCAGCGTGCCGTCGCCGAGCCTGCCTTCGATCGTCATGGCGTCGGGATTCGTCACAAGGATCGGTTCGCCGTTGGACTCAAGGTCGATCCGCGTGAAGCTCGGAGCGCCCACAACTGCAGCCTGCCCGACAGCGCCACTCATGAAGTTGAAGCTGATGCCGGTCACGACCCCGTTGTCGGCGCCACCGTTGAAGTTGAACTGCCCACTAGTCGACTGGACAAGGAACGTGCCGTTGCCGTCAACCGTTTCGGTCAAAGCCCAATTGCCGGAATAGGCGGCAGTCGGCGAGTCGTCGCTGACGCGGATGCTCAAAGTCACGTCGACGGAGTCGCCGTCCGCGTCGGTGGCGCGCACGCCGAAGTTGATCGACTGCGCGGCGCCGCGGCCGGTCGAGCCCGGCTGGTGATCGATATTGCCGAGAAGCTGGACCTCGTAGCCTCGGTCGTCGCCGTTCAGCGTCGCGCGCAGGATCACCTCGTCGCCGCCGCCGGGCAGGCCACCTGCAACGTAGCCCTCGATGGTCAGGCCATCCGGCGATAGCCGGAACAGGACCGGGCGATTGTCCGACGTGAGCCCCGAGTCGACGCCAGCGCCACCGGGTGCGAGCGTACCCGAGTTCTCGTTCGGAACGTTGAAATTGCCTGAGAAGGATATCGAGCCGAAGCCGTCTCCGCCGAAGTTCACCTTGGTGATCTGGCCGGTCAAGACGACCGCGCCGGTGCCGTCGGTCCCGGCTCCCTGAACCCCCGTAATGGCGACGATGTCGTCCTCATGGACTTGGACGTTGTGGTTGCCGTCGCCGGTGACGGTCGGCACGTCGTCATTCAGATTCACGGTAATAGTGCCGATGGCGGTGTCGCTGTCGCCGTCCCGGACCTGGTAGGACACGGTGAAGGCGATGTCGTCCTCGGTGCCCTGCAGCGGGTGGCGCACGGGAGCCAGTTGCTCGATGCTGTAGGCGCCGGTCGCCGGGTTGGTGATCGTCAGCCGCACCACGTCGACATAAACGCCATTCTGGAGCTGCGTGATCACGAGGACCGACGGGGAGACGTAAGTGTACCAGAGGTCGTTGTTGCCGAGCGTCATCCCGTTCGACAGCCAGGAAACCTCGCCCGCGCCGTCGCCGCCGAATGCGTGGCCGAGCGTGCCGGTGGCGACGATCGGCGTACCGCCTGCGGCAAGGGAATCGTCGTCGAGGTTTACGATATCGTTGGCGGAGACTGTCGGAACGTCGTCGTTGATGTTGACGGTGATGGTGCCGATGGTGGTGTCGTTGTCGCCGTCGCGGACCTGGTAGGACACGGTAAACGCGATGTCGTCTTCGCTGTGATGCAGCGGATGGCGAACGGGAATGAGTTGCTCGATGCTGTAGGCGCCCGTCGCCGGGTTGGTGATGGTCAGCCTCACCACGTCGACATAGACGCCGTTCTGGAGCTGCGTGATAACGAGTTCCGTCGGCGAGACGTAGTCGAACCAGAGATCGTTGTTGCCGAGCGTCATCCCGTTCGACAGCCAGGAGACTTCGCCCGCGCCGTCGGCGCCGTAGACATGACCCAGCGTGCCGGTAGCCACAATCGGGGTGGCGCCGGTGGCGAGCGAATCGTCGTCGAGCTGGACGACATCGTTGGCGATGGCCAACGGCACGTCGTCGTGCACGGTGATGAACAACTGGCCGCTCAAGGGAAGCGGATCGCCATCTGAATCGCGCGCGGTCACTGCGCTGGACATGTCGAGCACGATCGCAGCATCGTTGCCGCCGGCATGATCGAGCGGACCCGTGAGCCGGAACGAATACTGTCCGGTGTTCGGGTCGACCTGGAAGGTAAATATGGTCACCCCGTCTGCCTGGGCGATCAGCATGTTGTCGACGCCGATGCTGAACACCAGCGGCACGCCGCCGGACTTGAGTGCATGGAGTTCCGGCGCCAGATTCGTCATCTCGACGATGTAGGTGCCGCCGTCCGCACCGAGGGACACGAGCGGGCTCAGGTTGCCGGTGTAGTTGCGGTCGCCGCCGCCGCCGTCGCCGTTCTTGTCGTCGGGATTGAGGTAGTCTGTGCCTGCCGGAAGCTCCGTCTCATAGACGGAGCGGCTCTGCACCACGCCGGTGCTGGTCGGCACGTCGTCGTGCACGGTGACCAGCAATTGGCCGTCGAGCGCCAGCTCGTCGCCGTCATGGTCGCGCACGGTGACCGCCGAGGACAGGTCGAGGGTGAGTTCCTCGCCCCCGCCATATACTACGTCGATGCCGTCGCCATGGCCGCTGTTTACGGTCGTTTTGCCATTGGGGGCGCCTGCGCCAGTCACCTCGAACTGCACGTTGGAGGGTGTGCCCATCGGGCCAACATTGATGAAGATCGTGGTGTTGGCCGGGATGTTCAGCGGGTAGTCGGGACCTCCGTCGAGATTGTCGAGCGTCCAACTGACAGCAGAACCGCCGTCATTGGTGACCTTGATGATGACATCGCCATCTTCCAGGCGACCGACGAAGCTGAGCTTTGAACCGCTGACAGCGGGTACCTCGACGATATCTCCTAGATCATTCAGATCGTCGGCCGGGATCGTCGCGCTGCCGATCTGATATCCGGTCACGACCTGCGGGTGATCGATCTGGCCCTGCAGCACGAAGCTGTAGATGCCGGTCAGCGGGTTGACGGTGAAGGTGAACACCGGCTGGCCATTGGCCGTGGCCACCAGCGAGTTGCCGACGATCGCGTAGGTGACGGGATGTCCGCCCGACGTCAGCGACAGCAGCGCCGGGTCGAGTTTGTCCATCTCGATGTTGAAGCGCAGATTGTCGTCGGCTCCGCCGACGACCTGCGTGGCGAGCGTGCCGACCAGCGGCGTCGCGCTGCCCTCGGAGATGCTGCGCTCGATCGGATCGGCGCCCGAAAGCTGCGGCACGTCGTCCTTGACGGTGATGACGAGCTTGCCGGTCAGCGTGATGCCGTCATTGTCGCCGTCGGTGGCCCGGATGACCTGGCCGAAGTCGATTGCATCGAGCCCGTTGGCGAGCGTCGTGTTCTCGCCCTGCACGTCCTCGTGGTCGAGCTGGTCGTAGAGCCGGAAGGTGAAGTCGCCGGTCTGCGGGTCGAGCTCGAGCGACATGACCGGCCGGTCGAGCA
>JAEYRU010000209.1 GCA_023435335.1 Pseudomonadota bacterium | reverse complement strand
CCCGGTTCGTCTCGATCGCCACGCTTCCTTCCATGACCGTGCTCCTTCGTCCAGGCGCGGGGATTGTCGCGCGGGTGCGGAAGGGTGTGGATCGAAATTGGAGAACGATTGCTGACAGATGCTGACAGGGAGGGTGCGGCGCTTATCTCTCCCCTTGCGGGAGAGAAAGCGATTTCAGCGGCTTAGCGAGCAGGCCGAAGGCCGTGAGGCGAGCTAAACGCTAGAAATCGCAAGAGAGGGGCTATCCCCTCCCGGCTTCACGGAGAATCGCCAGGCAGACGCCGTCCATGTTGCGCTCAACCTCGTCATTCCAGAAACGCAGCGTGCGGAAGCCCTGGCTTTCGAAGTAGGCATCGCGCTCGGCGTCTCGTGCCGACTCCCCTGCTGCCCGCCATCGACCTCCACGATGAGGCGCGCCTCGAGGCAGAGGAAATCGAGGATATAGTCTCCGAGCGGCACCTGGCGCTTGAATTTCAGCCCTTCGAGTTGCCTGTTGCGCAGGGTTTGCCACAGGAGGTTTTCGGCCTTGGTGGAGTCTGTCCGCATGTCTCGGGCATGTTTGCGGTGCGCGGGCCGGACGAGGCGGTGGACCATGTGTAGCCCCTCTCTTGGATTTTCTATCACTTAGCCTGCGCAAAAGATCCGTCCTTGCGAGGCCAAGTGTCAGAAATCGCAAGAGGGGGGATCACTGTACACGATGGGCGCGTTTCGGCCGCCGTCGACGGCGCAGCGTTCAGGCATGGGTCCCGGATAGATACCCGCCGCTGGCGCGGCATGCCTCTTCCGGATGACGAAGGGAGGGGCGCTCCGGCTTCCGGGATGATGAAGGGGAGCGTGGGAAGGTAGACGGTGCGGCCCGCCGAGGACAACAGGGCGAAGCGGGGGCTACCGGTCGCCCGCTTCCTGCCGGGCGCGGTCGCGGAAGATGCGGCGGATGACCTTGCCGGTGGTGGTGAGCGGCATGGAATCGACGAATTCGACCTCGCGCGGATATTCGTGCGCGGAGAGCCGCGTCTTCACCCAGTCGCGGATCTCGGCGGCGAGTTCAACGCTCGGGGCCGTTCCTTCGCGCAGCACGACATAGGCCTTCACGATCTCGGTCCTGAGCGGGTCGGGCTTGCCGACCGCCGCCGCCAGCGCCACCGCGGGATGCCCGGTCAGGCAGTCTTCGATCTCGGTGGGGCCGATGCGGTAGCCGGCCGAGGTGATGACGTCGTCGTCGCGGCCGAAGAAGGTGACGTAGCCGTCGCGGTCCATCGAGCCCTGGTCGCCCGTGGTCATCCAGTCGCCGACGAACTTCCTCGCCGTCGCCTCCGGGTTCTTCCAGTATTCGAGGAACATCACCGGATCCGGGCGCAGGACGGCGATCTGCCCGGTCTCGCCGCGCGGGACCTCCCGCCCCTCCTCGTCGATCACCGCCACCCGGTGGCCCGGAACCGCCTTGCCGATCGCGCCGGCGCGGCTGACACCGAGCGCGGCGCAGGAGGAGAGCACGAGGTTGCACTCGGTCTGCCCGTAGAACTCGTTGATCCGGAGCCCGAGCTCGGCCTCGCCCCATTCGAAGGTCTCGCGGCCGAGCGCCTCGCCGCCCGAGCCGACCGTGCGGAGATCGAGCCGGAAACGCTTGCGGATGCCGGTGACGGAACGCAGCATCCTGAGCGCCGTCGGCGGGATGAAGGCGTTGCGGACGCCGGCCCGCTCGACCAGTCCGAGCGCGGCCTCCGGATCGAACTTCTCCGAGGGGCTCGCCACAACCGTCACGCCGAAATAGAGGCCGGGCAACAGGACGTTGAGGAGCCCGCCGGCCCATGCCCAGTCGGCCGGCGTCCACAGCCGGTCGCCCGGCTGCGGCAGGAATTCGTGCGGCATCTGCACGCCCGGCAGGTGGCCGAGCAGCACGCGATGGCCATGCAGCGCGCCCTTGGGCGGGCCGGTGGTGCCGGACGTGAAGATCATCAGCGCCGGATCGTCGGGGCGCGTATCCTCGACGGCGAATGACGGGGCGCCCTCGGCGACGAGCTTGTCGAAATCGAGCGCGCCGGCCTGCGCGCCGTCGGTGGAGACGACCGTCTTCAGGTCCGGCAGGCGCGCCGAGAGGTCCGCGATCTTGGCCAGCCCGGCGGCATTGGTGACGATCGCACCGACGCCCGCGGCATGCAGCCGGTACTCCAGCGCCTCCACGCCGAAGAGCAGCGCGAGCGGTACGGCGATCGCTCCCAGCTTGTAGATCGCCACATGCGCGATGGCGACCGCGAATCCCTGCGGCAGCAGCAGCGCGACACGGTCGCCCCGCCGCACCCCTTGCCGGCGCAGGGCGGCGGCCAGCGCGTTGGAGCGGCGCGCGAGCTCGCCGTAGCTCAGCGTTTCCGGATCGCCCTGGGAACGCCACGCGATCAGCGCGGTCCGGTCCGGCTCGCGGGCGGCCCAGCTGTCGGCAACGGCGGTGCCGATGTTGAATCGGCCGGGGATCTGCCAGCGGAAATCGCGATAGAGCGCCTCGTAGCTGTCCCGCCGCTCAAGCATAGATCGCGATCGCTCTCCCCCACGCGCCTGCGCCCGGGCCGCGGCCTCGCCGCGCCTGCCAAGGCAAGGCTTGGTGCCCCTGGCCGGGATCGAACCAGCACTCCTTGCGGAACTCGATTTTGAGTCGAGCGCGTCTACCAATTCCGCCACAGGGGCAAGGCCGGCGGAACCGCCGGCCGGGTGGGACTATATGGAGAAGCGGGGTGGCGTCAACATTCGCAAGCGCCGGCCATATCCGCGCGGAGGATCGCTCCGCAGGCCGGAGGCGCCTGCGCCGCAACGCCGCAGGTGTCCCCTACCCGCCCCCTGGCGGCCTACTGGCTGGCCGTCCGCCCCCCTATATCGACAATATGCCGGGGCGGCTCCTTGCAGCACTCCCGGTCAGTCAGGGAGCCAGTCAGGGAGAATGACGATGAGCAGTTCCCAACAGGGCGGCTACACGATCGACAGGACGCTTTCGGGCGTCGCCTTCGACGAAGCGGTGGCGCGGACGAAGCAGGCGCTTTCGGCCAACGGCTTCGGCGTCCTGACGGAGATCGACGTCAAGGACACGCTGAAGAAGAAGATCGACGCCGAGATCGACAATTACCTCATCCTCGGCGCCTGCAACCCGCGCATGGCCAACGAGGCGCTCAAGATCGAACCCCGCGTCGGCGCGATGCTGCCGTGCAACGTCATCGTACGCTCGCTCGACGGCGGCGCCGTGGAAGTCAGCGCGATCGATCCCGTGGCGTCCATGACGGCGATCGACAATGCCCGGCTCAAATCCGTGGCAGGCGAAGTGCGCGAGCTTCTGCGCGCCTCCGTCGCCGCGATCTGACGGGCCATTCGACGGGCCAACCTGTCGGGCAAGGGCGCCGGCCGCGCGGGGCCGACGCCTGAAGCCGGTCGCTAGCCGTACCAGGGCCCCATCACCACCTGCGTCTCCACGCCGGCCTCGGCCACCTTGGCGGCAAAGGCATCCGGGTCGCTGTCGCGGTAGTGATAGGGATAGACGAAGGCCGGCTTGAACTCGGCGACGGCCGAGCTGGCCTGGTCGACATCCATCGTGAAGGGCAGGTTCATCGGAACGAAGGCGATGTAGATGTCGCTGAGCGCCCGCATCTCCGGAATGTCCTCGGTGTCGCCGGCGATGTAGATGCGCCGCCCGCCAACCGTCAGCACATAGCCGTTGTCGCGCCCCTTGGGATGATACTGGAGTCGGCCCTCGGTGGTGTTGTAGGCGGGGATCGCCTCGATCCCGAGGTCCCCGACGCTGGTGCTCTCGCCGTTGCCGATCGATGTCGCCTTTGCCTTCAGATCCTCCGGCAGCATGTCGAAGACTGCCGGATTGGTGACCAGCCGCGTCTGCTCGCCAGCAAGGGCCGCCAGGGTCTCGACATCGTAGTGATCGCCATGCTCGTGCGTGATGAGGATCAGGTCGGCGGGCGGATGTCCTTCATAGGCCGACGCGCCGCCGACAGGATCTGCGTAGATGACCATGCCGGGGACGGTCATGACGAAGGAAGCGTGTGCGATCGGGAATATGACGACCTCGCCGCCTTCCACCTCGTAGCTGTCGCCGCCACCCTGCTGCGCCCGTGCGGCATAGGGCATGATGGTGGTGGCGCCGATGCCGGCGAGGCCGGCCAGCCCGAGCTTCAGGGTGCTGCGTCGTGTAAGGGACATGGGAGAACTCCTCCTTGCGTGACCCGGCGTCGCGCCGGGCGTCTTTGCACTGCGCCCCACATCTTAGGGCGCGGACGCCAGCGGGCGACCTCGCGGATGCCGGTTCCGTTCACGATCGCGGCGGTTGCGATCACGATTGGATGATGGGGCCCGCGGCGCTCGTTGCCCGGCGGTTGCGACTTGCCGCATTGCGGGAGCCGGCGATTGCCAATAGACAGGCTCACCCGCGCAACCGGAACCCCCAGATGCTTCGACGGCTCTACGACTGGACGATGTCGCTGGCGCAGACGCGCCACGCCGAGCGCGCTCTTGCGGGCATCTCGTTTGCGGAAAGCTCCTTCTTCCCGATCCCGCCGGACGTGCTGCTGATACCGATGGTGCTCGCAAGACGCGCGGCCTGGCTGCGCTACGCGCTGGTGTGCACGCTGGCCTCGGTGGTCGGCGCGCTGGCCGGCTACGCGATCGGCGCGTTCCTCTACGAACTCGTCGGGAAGCCGATCCTGGCCTTCTACAACGCGGAGGCCTCCTTCGAGAAACTGGCCGAGTGGTACAATGCCTGGGGCGGATGGGGGGTGCTGTTCGCGGCCGTCACGCCTTTCCCCTACAAGGTGCTGACCATCTTTTCGGGCGCCACCGGGCTCAGCATCCCGGTGTTCATCGCCGTCTCCATTGTGGGCCGCGGCCTGCGCTTCTTCCTCGTCTCCTGGCTGCTCTACAGGTACGGCGAGCCGATCCGCGGCTTCATCGAGAAGAATCTCGGCCTTCTTTTCACCCTGTTCATGATCCTTCTCGTCGGCGGCTTCGTAGCCGTGCGCTACGTATTCTAGGGAGAAGCGGAGATGACGCTCACCGCTCCGGCCGGACCTTTCCAGACGATGGCGGCGCTGGCGCTGGCGCTCGGAATGGCCGTTACCGTCGGCACCGCGCTCGGCTTCGAGCACGTCGGCGGCTACATTCCCTGCAAGCTTTGCCTGGAACAGCGCACGCCCTACTACATCGGTATACCGCTGATGCTGGCGGCCGCGGCCGCGGCGACCCTGAAAGTGCCGGGCGTGGTCACCCGCGGGCTGCTCCTCGCCGGGGGCCTGCTCATGGCCTATGGCGCGTATCTGGGGGTCTACCATTCCGGCGTTGAATGGGGATGGTGGGCCGGCCCCACCGACTGCGGCGTGGTCAACGCGCCTGCCACCGGCGGGACGGGCGGCATACTCGACGCCATCAACACCGTGATCCCGCCGTCCTGCGACCAGGCGGCGGGGCGCTTCCTCGGTCTTTCCTTCGCCGGCTGGAACGTACTGGCCAGCGTGGCTCTGGCGGCCGGCGCCTTCGTCGGCGCGTTGCGCCGCGACGGCTGACGCAACCGGAAGCCCAGGCGCCGGCGGTACGATCCGAAAAAGGAAGTTGTCCGGCGCGGTGCGCCGTCGAGGCCGCGCGGAGGCTCCGCGCGGCGGGACCGGAAGTCGATTCAGTGGCGCGTGGGGCGCGCCTTCAGCTTCTCCATCTCGTCCTTGATTGCCAGCTTGCGTCGCTTCAGCGTCGCGATGTCGAGGTCGTCGACCGACGGGTGCATGAGCGCCTCGTCGAGTTCCCGCTCGAGTTCGCCGTGCTTGCGCTGAAGTTCTTCAAGGTGGGACGCAAGAGACATGATAGATCTCCCTTCCTGTTTCCTCGTTTGAGGCCAACAAGGGGAGCACGTCCCGCCGCGGGCTGTGCTCCTCCGTGACAGCCATATGACAGTGTGCCATCACCCGAATTGAAAGTCGATTTCCGGCAGCCGTAAAACTGTATTTTTCCGCATCAGGATTTCTTAAAGCGGTGAAATATGCTAAGGGCGGCTCGCCGGTGGCGAGGGAACCTGCCGGACCCCGCCACCGCAGAAAAATCAGAACGGTCGAACATAGATGTCGGAACAGGAACAGGCTGAGATACGCCTAGAATTCGCCCGTCTGAAGCAGGAGCACGCCGATTTCGACGCCGCGATCAACGCCATGATGGCCACCGGCTGCGACCCGCTGCAAATCCAGCGGATGAAGAAGAAGAAGCTGGCCCTGAAGGACAAGATCGTCCAGCTCGAGGACCGCATAATTCCCGATATCATCGCGTAGGCGTCGCGGCGCGGCTCCCCTCCGCATGGGGGAGCGAAGCCTTGCCGCGCCGGACAATTCGAGTTAAGCGGCGCCTTTCGCGCTAGGAGCACCGCTAATGGCCCGACCGCCGGTCGCGATCATCATGGGCAGCCAGTCCGACTGGGCGACGATGCGCCACGCGGCCGAGACGCTGGACGCGCTCGGCGTCGGCCACGAGAGCCTGATCGTCTCCGCCCACCGCACGCCCGACCGGCTCTATGCCTTCGCAAAGAGCGCCCGCGAAAACGGCTTCAAGGTGATCGTGGCGGGCGCGGGCGGCGCGGCCCACCTGCCCGGCATGGCCGCGGCGATGACCCCGCTGCCGGTGTTCGGCGTTCCGGTCGAATCGAAGGCGCTGTCGGGGCAGGATTCGCTTCTGTCCATCGTGCAGATGCCGGCCGGCGTCCCGGTGGGAACGCTGGCCATCGGCAAGGCGGGAGCGGTCAACGCGGCGCTCCTCGCCGCAGCGGTCCTGGCGCTTTCGGATCCCGAACTTGCCGAGCGGCTGGATGCCTGGCGCGCGCGCCAGAGCTCCACGGTCGCCGAACGCCCTTCCGACGGCGCCTGATGGCACCGCTCGCGCCCGGCTCGACGATCGGCATCATCGGCGGCGGCCAGCTCGGCCGCATGCTGGCGATGGCGGCTGCGAGGCTCGGCTACCGGACGATCGTTCTGGAGCCGCAGGGCGACTGCCCTGCCGCACAGGTCTGCAACAGGCAGATCGTTGCGGCCTATGACGATGCCTTCGCGCTGGCCGAACTGGCGCGCGACGCCGACGTGGTCACCTATGAATTCGAGAACGTGCCGGTGGAGGCGGCCAACCTGCTTGTCGCCGACATTGCCGTCCTGCCGCCGCCGCCGGCCCTGGAAGTCTCGCAGGACCGGCTGGCGGAGAAGACGTTCCTCAACGGGATCGGCCTTTCCACAGCGCCCTTCCGGCGTGTGGATAGCGGGGAAGACCTGGCCTCGGCGCTCGCCGATTTCAACGGCCACGGCGTGCTCAAGACGCGGCGGATGGGCTATGACGGCAAGGGGCAGCGCGTCTTCCGCGATGCCGGAGCCGACGAAGCCGCGGACGCCTTCGCGGAGATGCGCGGCGTGCCGCTGATCCTCGAGGGCTTCGTACCCTTCGAACGCGAGATCTCGGTCGTCGCCGCGCGCGCGGCGGACGGGGGCCTCGCTGCCTACGATCCGGCGGAGAACGTCCACCGCGAGGGCATCCTGCATACCTCCAGCGTGCCGGCGCAGATCGCGCCCGCCACGGCGCAAGCCGCCCGCAAGGCCGCCTTCGCCATTCTCGACGCGCTCGACTATGTTGGTGTCGTCGGGGTCGAGTTCTTCGTGATCGCCGACGGCTCAGTGCTGGTGAACGAGATCGCGCCCCGCGTTCACAACTCGGGCCACTGGACGGAGGCCGCCTGTGCCATCTCGCAGTTCGAGCAGCACATTCGGGCTGTCGCCGGCCTGCCGCTGGGCGATCCGTCCCGTCATTCCGACTGCGTGATGGAGAACCTGATCGGCGACGAAGTTCTTCGCGCGCCCGAGTTGCTGGCCGAGCCGAACCTTGTGCTCCACCTCTACGGCAAGGCGGAAAGCCGGCCCGGCCGCAAGATGGGGCACTTCACGCGCATCTCCGGTTCCGACGCCTGAGCTACCGGCGCGCCGCCTCGATCTGCTGGCGCCTCTTGTGGCACGAGGCGTAGGCTGAGAATATGCCTGCGCTCTGCGGCTGGCGCATGGTCTTCCT
>JAEYRU010000202.1 GCA_023435335.1 Pseudomonadota bacterium | reverse complement strand
AAGGAACGGGCCGAAGAGCAGACCTCGGCCATGAGCAACGACCAGCAGACGGCGATCCGCATGCTCGCCAACGATCTGCACCGCCTCAACCAGTCGGTGATGAAGGCGGTCGAGTCCGGCATCTCGGTCGAACTGGTGCGCACCGCCCGCCACCACGGCGGCGACGGAAACTGGGGCGACCTGCTGATCCCGGTGGTCGTCACCCAGTCGCACGAGGTCTGAACGAAGCAGCCCTGTTAAGCGCGCAAGGCCGGCGGGAAAGCCCGCCGGCCTTTTCACATCGCCTGATACGGAAATCGAAGCCAGCGGCTCTCGCCGCCGAACGTCTCGGCTGCACGCATGAGCCGCCTGCTCTTCCCTTACCGCAAGGCACGCGGCTATATTCGCGCATCCGCAACCGTTTCTGGTGATTGATGCCGCCTGCAAGAAAGGAAGCCCGCCCCGGTGCCCGGCGCGCGCGAACGCCTGCCTATGTGAAGAACCTGCGCGGCGTGAAGAACTGGTCGCAGGCCGATGCCTGGTTCGAATGGCGCGGCATCGAGGACGTGGAGTGCATCACGCCCGACCAGGCGGGCGTGGCTCGCGGCAAGATGATGCCGTCGCGCAAGTTCACGTCCAACACGTCGCTGGCGCTGCCTTCGGCGCCCTTCATGATGACGATTACCGGCAACTATCCGGAGGACAGCAACGGCTTCGCCTACCCCGAGGACGACGGCGACCTGAAGCTGATGCCCGACCTGTCGACCCTGTCGGCCGTGCCGTGGGAGGCCGATCCGACGGCGCAGGTGATATGCGACCTCGTGCACCAGGACGGCCGCCAGGTCGAGTTCGCGCCGCGCAACGTGCTGAAGCGGGTGATCCGCGCCTACCAGGATCGCGGGCTCAAGGCTGTGGTCGCGCCCGAGATCGAATTCTACCTCGTGCGCAAGAACCCGGACCCGGACTATCCGCTGACGCCGCCGGTGGGCCGCTCCGGCCGCCCGATCGGCGGCGGACAGGGCTATTCCATCGCCGGCGTCAACGAGTTCGACGAACTGATCGACGACATCTACCACTTCTCCGAGGCGCAGGGGCTGGAGATCGACACGCTCATCCACGAGGAGGGCGCCGGCCAGCTCGAGATCAATCTGCGCCACGGCGATCCGGTCGAGCTTGCCGACCAGGTGTTCATGTTCAAGCGCACGATCCGCGAGGCCGCCCTCAAGCATGACACCTACGCCACCTTCATGGCCAAGCCGATGCAGGGCCAGCCGGGCTCGGCCATGCACATCCACCAGTCGGTGATCGACCGGAAGACCGGGCGCAACGTCTTCACCAACGAGGACGGCAGCGAAAGCGACGCGTTCCGCCACTTCATCGGCGGCATGCAGAAGCACGTGCCGTCCGCGCTGGTCATGTTCGCGCCCTACGTCAACTCGTACCGGCGGCTCACCCAGGCGGCGTCCGCGCCGGTGAATACGAAGTGGGGATACGACAACCGCACCACCGCCTTCCGCATCCCGCGCTCCGACCCGTCCTCGCGGCGCGTCGAGAACCGCATCCCCTCCTCCGATGCCAATCCCTATCTGGCGCTTGCCGCGTCGCTCGCCTGCGGGTTGCTCGGCATCATCGAGAAGGCCGAGCCCGAGGCGCCGGTCACCGGGTCGGTCAACGAGGACGAGATCGAGCTGCCGCGCGGGCTGATCGAGGCCGTCGCCCTGTTCGAGGACGACGAGCCGCTGCACAAGATCCTCGGCGAGCAGTTCAGCGCAACCTACGCTGCGATCAAGAAGGCCGAGTTCGAGACCTTCATGGAAGTGATCAGCCCGTGGGAGCGGGAGTATCTGCTGCTGAATGTGTAACCGCTGCCATTTCAATCGCAGCCACGAAATGGCATATTCGCGGCCATGAACATCAAGGTCGACATCACGCCTGAGATGCAGCGCCGCGTGGCGGAAATTGCCCAGCGAACGGGTCTTTCCGAGTCGGAGATCATAGCAGAAGCGCTGGAGCACGGGCGCTCGCTCGACTGGCAGGAACGTTTCGCGGAAAAGATCACCCGAGGCCTCGAGGCGGCCGATCGGGGCGAGTTTGCCTCGGAAGCCGACATCGCGCGTGTGCGCGGGAAATATCGACGGCCGTGAAGCGCGTCCGGTGGACCTCACCGGCGCTGGCCGACCTCGATTCGATCCAGGACTATATTGCAGAACAGAACCCTGCTGCTGCTTCCCGGCTTGTGAACGACATTCTCGACCGGACGGAGGAACTTCTGTCGGCCAATCCTGAACTCGGCCGCCCGGGCCGGATCGCGGGCACTCGCGAACTGATCCTGTCCGGCACCACCTATCTGGTCGCATACCGATTGACGGGAACCGTCGAGATACTGGCCGTGATGCACGGCGCACGCGAATGGCCCGAGAGCTTCGACTAACCCATGCCCTACCAATCCCCAATTTCTCCCGGCCGTTCGTGGTATGAGGATTCGATTGGCGAACGGCCAACGTACCCCGCCCTCGACTCCTCCACCTCCTGCGACGTCGCCATCGTCGGCGGCGGCTACACCGGGCTCTCCGCCGCCTTCCACCTCGCAAGGGCCGGCGTTGATGTCGTGCTCATAGAGCAGCACCGCTTCGGCGACGGCGCCTCGGGGCGCAACGGAGGACAGCTCGGCACCGGCCAGCGCGTCCCGCTCGACGAGATGGAGGCGGTCTTCGGCTGGACGCGCGCCAAGGCGCTCTTCGACCTCGGCGAGGAAGCCAAGGCGCATCTGCTCGATTTCGCCGCGGCCCACCAGATCGACATCGACTACATGCCCGGCCAGCTCTCGGTATCGCACAAGCAGCGCTACGTCGACGAATACCGGAAATATGCCGACTACATGCGCGAGCGCGCCGGCTACCCCGTCTCCTTCATGGACGCGGCGGAAACCGCCGAGCGGCTTGGCTCGACGCGCTATTTCGGCGGCACGCGCGACATGGGGACCGGCCACATCCACCCCATGAAACTCCTCGTCGGCACCGCCCGCGCGGCGGCGCAGGCCGGCGCGCGACTACACGAGAACACGCCGGCCAGCGGCATTTCACGCCGCGCCGGCAAGGTCGTCGTCTCGACCCCGCGCGGCGAGATCGTGGCCGACAAGGCCCTGCTCGCCGTCAACGGCTATGGCCGCGACCTCGAGCCCGTTACCGCCGCGCATGTCATGCCGATCGGCTCCTTCATCGGCGCGACCGCGCCGCTCCCGGCAGACAGCCCCGTCCTGCCGGGCGGCGCGGCGGTCGACGATTCCCGCTTCGTGGTGCGCTATTTCCGCAAATCGAAGGACAATCGGCTGCTCTTCGGCGGACGCGAGATCTACTCGGCCACCGACCCGACAGGCATCGCCGAACAGATGCGGCAGCAGATCGCCGAGGTCTATCCGGCGCTGGCCGATGTCGAGATCACGCATGCCTGGGGCGGCTATGTCGGCATCACGATGCCGCGCCTGCCCTTCGTGCGCGAAGTGATGCCCGGCGTCGTTTCCGCCGGCGGCTGGTCCGGCCACGGCGTGATGCTCGCCAATTTCGCAGGCCGGCTCTACGCCGAGACCATCACGGGAAATCGTGACCGCTTGCGGCTGCTGCAGGACCTGAACCTCCCGGCCTTTCCGGGCGGGCGCCTGCTGCGCGCGCCTCTGCTCTTCCTCGCGCTCAACTGGTTCGCGCTCAGGGACCGGATTTGACCCCGCCCTGTGTAGAGCCGGACCGAGACAGGGTGTGGATAGAGCCGCCCGCGTTTTTCCCCGAAACTATTGAAACTCCTCGACAATCGAAAAAAGCTCATCCCCATCCTTCGCCATCTGCCTGACAATCCCCTCGCCCGTAAGCAAAGGAGCACGGCGATGGACGGAAGCGTGGCGATCGAGACGAACCGGGCAGCACTGGTGCGCATCGTCGCCTCGCTGGTCGCCATGGCCGGCCTTGCACGCGCGAGTCACCTCCCCCCGGAAGCAAGCAACCAGGGGAGGTCGGCGGATGTCGACGCGGCAGCGGAGACGGGCCGCCGGGTGGGGTCATGGCGGCAGCGCGCAAGCGCGCCCACGATCACCCGCCATGTCTGGCGCACGATCCTCTCCCTGCTGCGCCCGGCCGAGTCCGCCGCCCGCCGGCTCATCATCGCTGCCGCACGCGGCATCGTCGTCCCGCCCCCGCGCCCGCGCGAGCCGGGGCCGACATCCGAGCCCGTCGATCCGGCGCCGTTTTTGCGCCGCTTCGGCATCGCCGTGACGGGGTCGCCCCCTCCACCGCGTTTCACGCGGTCCTCCTCCCCTGTAAACGGGGGAAGTGCC
>JAEYRU010000130.1 GCA_023435335.1 Pseudomonadota bacterium | reverse complement strand
ATCCACGTCTCGGGCTGCGCCAAGGGTTGCGCCCGCCCCACGCCGGCCGCCCTCGTCCTGACCGGCACGGACGCGGGCATCGCCCTCATCCGCAACGGCCGCGCCTCCGACGCGCCCTTCGCGACCGCGCCCGATATGGACGCGGCCCTCGCCATCCTTCATGGAAGCCCCGCATGACCGCCTACGATTACATCCGCGACGGAACCGCCATCTACGAGCGGTCCTTCGCCACCATCCGCGCCGAGGCCGACCTTTCGCGCTTTTCGGCGGGCGAGGCCGACATAGCCGTCCGCATGATCCATGCCTGCGGACAGGTCGAGGCCGCCCGCCACTTCGAATTCTCCCCCGGTTTCGAGCAAGCCGCGCGCACGGCGCTCGCCGCCGGCGCGGCGATCCTCTGCGACGCGGAGATGGTGGCGCATGGCGTCACTCGCGCGCGCCTGCCCACCGCCAACGAGGTGGTCTGTACCTTGCGCGACCCGCGCACTGCCGAGATTGCGAAGGAGATCGGCAATACGCGATCGGCCGCGGCGATGCATCTGTGGGGTGAGAGGCTGAAAGGTGGGCTGGTCGCCATCGGCAACGCACCGACTGCGCTGTTCCATCTTCTGGAGATGCTCGACGCGGGCGCGCCTAAGCCGGCCGCGATCATCGGCATGCCGGTGGGCTTCGTGGGCGCGGCGGAATCCAAGGACGCGCTAGCCGAGAACCGTCACGGCATCCCCTTCGCCATCGTGCGCGGCCGCCTCGGCGGCTCGGCGATGACCGCCGCGGCGATCAACGCAATCGCGAGGGCCGGCCTGTGAGCGGGCATGGCAAACTCTACGGCGTCGGCACCGGTCCCGGCGATCCTGAACTGCTCACGCTCAAGGCCGTGCGCGCGATCGCGGATGCCGATGTGCTCGCCTTCTTCGCCAAGGCCGGCGGCAATGGCAACGCGCGCGCCATCGTGGCGGGCCATGTCCGCCCGGACGTGACCGAACTGCCCCTCCTCTACCCCGTCACGACGGAGATCGAGAAGGATCACGCGGACTACAAGGATGCCATACGTGTCTTCTTCAACGAGGCCGCCGGGCGCGTCGCGGCGGAGCTTGCCGCCGGACGCACCGTAGCGGTGTTATCGGAAGGAGATCCGTTCTTCTACGGCTCGTACATGCACCTGCATGTGCGGCTGGCGCACCGCTTCCAGACCGAGGTCATCCCCGGCGTCACGGCGATGTCTGGTTGCTGGTCGGCGGCGGGTGTGCCGCTGATGCAGGGCGACGACATCACCACGATCCTCCCCGGCACGCTGCCGGAAGCGGAACTCGCCGCCCGGCTTGCCGGCACCGACGCCGCAGTCATCATGAAGGTCGGCCGCAACCTGCCGAAGATCCGGCGCGCGCTGAATGCCGCCGGCCGGCTTGGCACGGCGATCTATGTCGAGCGCGGCACGATGGAGGACGCTCTGGCGCTGCGGCTGGCCGACAAGGCGGACGACCGCGCCCCCTATTTCTCCGTCGTGCTGGTGCCGGGTTGGCGCTCGCGCCCCGACGCGAAGGCGGAGAGCGAGGCGGCATGAGCGGCAGCCTGCGAGTGATCGGCACGGGCCCAGGTAACCCGGAGCAGATGACGCCGGAGGCGCAAGCCGCGGCCGCGTCGGCCAATGAGCTCTTCGGATACGGCCCCTATCTCGATCGGCTTTCGCTGCGCCCCGACCAGATCCGTCACGCTTCCGACAACCGCGAAGAACTCGCGCGCGCGCGCCTCGCTCTGGAACGCGCCGCCGCGGGCGGGCGCGTCTGCATGGTCTCGGGCGGAGATCCCGGCGTCTTCGCCATGGCAGCCGCTGTCTGCGAGGCGATCGAGCAGGGTCCACCAGAATGGCGGAAGCTCGACGTGAACGTGCTGCCAGGCGTCACAGCCATGCTTGCCGTGGCGGCGCGCGCAGGCGCCCCCCTGGGGCACGATTTCTGCGCCATCTCGCTGTCCGACAATCTGAAGCCCTGGGCGCTGGTCGAGAAGCGGCTGGCGGCGGCGGCCGGGGCCGGTTTCGTCATCGCCCTCTACAACCCCATATCGAAAGCCCGCCCCTGGCAGCTCGGCCGCGCCTTCGAACTGCTTGCCGGCATTCTGCCCGCTTCCGTGCCTGTCATCTTCGGCCGCGCCGCCGGCCGGCCGGACGAATGCATCGAGACGGTGCCACTCTCAAAGGCCGATCCCGCGCGTGCCGACATGGCGACCTGCGTGATCATAGGTTCGCCCGAGACCCGGCTCGTCGAGCGGCCCGGCTTGCCGCCGCTGGTCTATTCGCCGCGCTTTTCGAGGAAAAGCGCATGAGCGGTCATCGCCACTGCCTCATCGACCGTTGCCGCGGCAGGCACGTCCGGCAGTTCCGGGCGCCGCACCAGGATCACCGGGACGCCAAGTTCTCGCGCCGCGGCGACCTTGCCATAGGTCGCAGTGCCGCCGCTGTTCTTGGCGACGATCGCGTCAATGGAGTGCCGTTCAAGCAGAACGCGTTCGTCAGCTTCCGTGAAAGGGCCGCGCCCAAGCAGGTATTCGGCGTGCGGCACGGCCAAGGGCGGCTCGATCGGGTCGACGCTGCGGATGAGATAGTGGTGCTGCGGCGCGGCCTCGAACGGGCCCACCTCCTGCCGGCCAAGCGTCAGGAAGACGCGGCGCGGCGCACGCCCCAATGCGGCGACCGCCTCGTCGATATTCGCCACCTCCTGCCAGCGGTCGCCCTCGACGCGCTGCCAGGGCGGCCGGCGCAGAGCAAGGATCGCCACGCCGGCTCTGGCGGCAGCCTCGGCCGCATTGTGCGATATCCGCGCCGCATAGGGATGCGTGGCGTCGATCAGCAGCGCGACGCGCTCTGCCTCCAGCCAGCGCGTCAGACCCTCGGCGCCGCCGAATCCGCCGGTGCGCGTCGGGACGGGCTGCGGCGCCGGCTCGCGCGTGCGCCCCGCGAGCGAGAGCGTGAGTTTCAGGTCGCTACGCGCCGCCAGCCGGCCAGCGAGCCCGCGCGCCTCGGTCGTGCCGCCCAGGATAAGCACATGGTGGGTCGTCATGGCCGCTGAGTTGCACGCCGCGCCCATGCCCGCAAGTCCGTGGCTGTCGATCGTGGGCATCGGCGAGGACGGCGCCTCGGGCCTCGGCGACGAGGCGGAGCGGCTGATCGCCGGCGCTGAAATCGTCTTCGGCGGCAAACGGCATCTCGAGCTCGCGGCACCGCTGATCCGCGGCGAGACGCGGCCATGGCCCTCGCCCTTCAGCGTGGAGCCGGTTGCCGCGCTTGCCGGTCGACAGGTATGCGTGCTCGCCTCCGGCGATCCGTTCCTGCATGGCGTCGGCGCCACGCTGGCGCGGCTCGTGCCGGCGGACGAGATGCGCGTGATCCCCGCCCCGTCCGCCCTCAGCCTCGCCGCGGCGCGGCTGGGCTGGGCGCTTCAGGACGCCGATACGATCTCGCTGCACGGCAAGTCGATCTCCCTTCTCCGTCCGCACCTGCATCCGCGCCGAAAGCTGTTGTGCCTCACCTCCGACGCCGAGGGTCCGGCCAGAGTCGCCGCGCTGCTGACGAGGCTCGGCTTCGGTCCTTCGCGCATCACGGTGCTGGAGGCGCTTGGCGGGCCACGTGAGACGATACGCTCAGTTCGCGCCGACGCTTTCGCGCTGCAAAACATCAATCCGCTCAACCTTCTGGCCGTCGAGGTTGAATCATATCCTGAAGCGGCGATCCTGCCCCTGACCCCCGGCCTGCCCGACGATTTCTTCGAGCATGACGGCCAGATCACCAAACGCGAAGTCCGCGCCATGACCCTCTCCGCGCTCGCCCCCCGCCGCGGCGAGCTGCTGTGGGACATCGGCGCCGGCGCAGGGTCCATCGCGATCGAATGGATGCTGGCCGATCCTTCCATGCGCGCCGTCGCGATCGAGGCGAACCCCGAGCGCGCCGCCCGCATCCGACGCAACGCCGAGGCGCTCGGCGTGCCGAGCCTGGAACTTGTCGAGGGCGCCGCGCCGGCGGTGCTGGCCGGACTGGAAACACCGCATGCAATCTTCGTCGGCGGCGGAGGCTCCGACCCCGGCGTACTAGAGAAGGCGATCGAAGCGTTGCCGTCGCGCGGCCGCCTTGTCGCCAACGCGGTGACGCTGGAGATGGAGACGCTGCTGCTTGCCCGGCATTCTGACCTGGGTGGCGACCTGATCCGCATCGCCGTCTCCCGGACTGCCCCGGTCGGCTCGATGACGGGCTGGCGCGCGGCCATGCCAGTGACCCAATGGACATGGGTGAAGCCATGATCGTCGCGGGGCTGGGCAGCAGGAAGGATGTGACCGTGGACGAGGTGCTGGCGGCCGTCCGCGCTGCCGCTCGTCAACACGACATCCCGATCGGGAATATCGGTCTGCTGGCCACTGGTCAGAAGAGGGCCTCAGAGCCCGCCTTCGCGGAAGCCGCCCTCGGGCTTGGTCTCTCCCTGGAAATACTGGGCGACACAGCCTTGGCCGCCGTGGCCGAACGCACATTGACCCACTCGGGCAACAGTCTCGCCGTCGCGGGCGTGCCCAGCCTGTCGGAAACATCCGCTCTTGCCGCTGCCGGCCAAGACTCGACGCTCTTGGGACCTCGCATTGCGCTCGGCCCCGTCACCTGCGCACTGGCGCGGACGGCGGGTGGCACATGACCGTGCATTTTATCGGCGCCGGTCCCGGCGCTGCCGATCTCATCACCGTACGCGGACGCGACCTGCTGGCACGTTGCCCCGTATGTCTTTTTGCAGGCTCGATCGTGCCGCCGGAACTGCTGCAATACTGCCCGCCCGGCGCGAAGCTCGTCGACACGGCGCCTATGTCGCTCGACGAGATCGAAGCGGAGTATGCCGCCGCCCATGAGGGTGGCCTGGACGTGGCGCGGCTGCATTCCGGCGACCTTTCCGTCTGGAGCGCCGTGGCCGAGCAGATACGCAGGCTCGAAACGCGCGGCATTCCCTACACGTTGACGCCGGGTGTGCCCTCCTTCGCGGCGGCCGCCGCCACGCTCGGGCGCGAGCTGACGATTCCGGAGGTCGCACAGAGCCTCGTGCTCACCCGTGTTTCCGGCCGCGCCTCGAGAATGCCGGAAGGCGAGACGCTTGCCGCGTTCGGCGCGACCGGCGCAACGCTGGCCATCCATCTCGCCATCCACGCGCTCGACCGCCTCGTGGCCGAACTCACACCGCTCTACGGGGGCGATTGCCCGGTCGCGATCGTCGTGCGCGCCTCATGGCCGGACGAGCGGATCATCCGCGGCACGCTGGCCGATATCGAGCGGAAGCTTGCGGCCGAGCCTGTGGAGCGCACCGCGCTGATTCTCGTCGGCCGGGCCCTTGCGGCGGAAGATTTCCGCGAAAGCGCGCTCTACGACGCCTCCTATCAGCGCCGTTTCAGGGGGCGCGATTCGCTATGAGCCGGCGCAAAAGGCGAGCGTCCCACCAGTCGGCCATCGCGGTCGAAGACGAGGATTTCGAGCGCGATTTCCGGACTCACGAGCACCCCGGCCGCCGTTCCCCAAGCCGCGCGGGCGACATGATCCCCCAGCGCAACGCCTTCAGCTTCCGCGAGTTGGAAGGCCTCCGCGATAGTGTTGGCGCTGCCGATCCGTTCCGGCAGCGTCGCTTGCGCGCCGGCGGCAATGGCGATGTCGGCAAGCGCGGTCAGGTCCGGCGCACCGCGCTTGGAATGGAGGTCGAGCATCCCCTGCGCGAGCTTGGTTATCTTGGCGACTCCGCCCGCGATCGTGACCTTCGCCACCGGATGCGCGCGGATGTACTTCAGCATGCCGCCGACAAAATCGCCCATGTCGACAAGCGCCACTTCCGGCGCGCCGTGCAGCTTCTGGGCGGCGGTTTCCGAGGCCGAGCCGGTGGCGCCGATGACATGATCCAGTCCCATCGCGCGGGCCACGTCGATGCCGCGATGGATGGAGTGTATCCATGCCGAGCAGGAATAGGGGATCACGATCCCAGTCGTGCCCAGGATCGAGATGCCGCCGACAATGCCGAGACGCGGATTCATCGTGCGGGTGGCCAGCTCTTCGCCGCCCGGCACCGATACCTCGACCTCGAAGTCCGCGTCCGCCCCTGCCACCTCGCTGATCGCCTGCTCGATCATCCTGCGCGGCACGGGGTTGATCGCCGGTTCGCCGACGGCGATAGGCAGGCCCGGCCGGGTCGCCGTACCCACGCCCGGACCGGCCTTGAAGGTGATCCCGCTGCCCGCCGGCCCGCGCCGCACGGTAGAGAGGATCAGTGCGCCGTGGGTAACGTCCGGGTCGTCGCCCGCGTCCTTCACGATGCCGGCCGTCGCCGCGCCGTCTCCGATCTCCCATTGCGCCAGTGCGAAGGCTGGCCGCGTCCCGCCCGGCAGCGTCACCTCGACCGGATCGGGAAACTCGCCGGCCGTCAGCGCCACGCAGGCGGCTTTGGCGGCGGCGGCAGCACAGGTGCCGGTAGTCCAGCCGCGGCGCAGCGGCCTGTCTTCATTGTCCATGCGGCGATCTATAATGGGGCGCAATTCGCCCGTCACGCCGGAAAGGTATCCGCATGAACGCGGCGGACAAGATCGCGAACCTGTTGCGGCATGGTCCGGCACTCGAGCCGGGCCATGTCTGGCTCGCCGGCGCCGGGCCGGGCGATCCGGGCATGCTGACGCTTGCCGTGGCCGCCGCCCTGCCGCAGGCGGAGGTGGTCGTTTACGACGCACTGGTCGATCGCCGCATCCTCGCATTGGCCGACCAGGCCGAGCTTGTCTATGCGGGAAAGCGCGGCGGCCAGCCTTCGCCTACGCAGGAAGATATCACCGCCAGGCTCATCGAACTCGCCCGCTCCGGCCGCAGGGTATTGCGGCTGAAGGGAGGCGACCCGTTCATATTCGGGCGCGGCGGCGAGGAAGCCCTGGCGCTGGCAGAAGCCGGCATCCCCTTCCGCATCCTGCCCGGCATGACCTCGGCGCTCGGCGCGCTTGCCGAAGCCGGCATTCCGGCCACCATGCGCGGCATCAACCGCGCCGTCACGCTGGCGACCGGGCATGCCGTGGGCACCGACGAGGACCTCGATTGGGCGGCGATCGCGCGCGCCGGGCAGCCGATCGTCATCTATATGGGCCTCAAGAACCTGGGGCAGATCGCCGACGCGCTGGCGCAGGGAGGACTTCCGGCCGACACGCCTGCGGCCGTGATCGCCTCGGCCACCACCGGCCGCCAGCGCATCGTGGTGGCGACGCTCGCGACCTTGTCGAACGAGGCGGAGCGCGAGGGAATCGAGGCGCCGGCGCTCATCGTCATCGGCCAGATCGTCGCAATGCGCGAGAAGCTGAAAGGTTGGGCTGGATGACGGCGCGCGCGCTCATCATCGGCGCCCCGCGCTCGGGCTCCGGCAAGACCAGCGTGACCATCGGGCTGATGCGTGCGCTGGCGCGGCGGGGGCTGGATGTGCGCGGCGCCAAGTCCGGTCCCGACTATATCGATCCCGGTTTCCATGCCGCCGCCACCGGCCGGCCTGGTCTCAACCTCGACAGTTGGGCCATGCCGCCGGAATTGATCGCCACGCTGGCGAGTAAGACGGCGGCGGCCGACATTGTCATCGTCGAAAGCGCCATGGGCCTCTTTGACGGCATCCCCTCACAATCCGGCCGCTCCGGCGCCGCGGCCGATCTCGCCCGTTCCTTCGGCCTGCCGGTGCTGCTGGTGCTCGACGTGTCCGGCCAGTCGCAGACCGCCGCCGCGGTGGCGAAAGGCTTCGCCGTATACGATCCCGCGGTCCGCATCGCTGGCGTCGTGCTCAACAAGGTCGGCAGCGAGCGCCACGCCCGGCTTGCCGGCGAGGCGGTGGAGGCAATCGGCCTGCCAGTGGTCGGCGCCATCCCGCGCGATGAGAAGCTCACCCTTCCCGAGCGCCATCTCGGCCTGGTCCAGGCCGAGGAGCATAAGGGTCTCGACGCCCATATCGACAGGCTGGCCGACGCGGTTGAGGCCGCCCTTGATCTCGATCGGATAGTCGAAATCGCCGCGCCCTTCGCGCCAGCGGGCAGCGCCGCCGTCGCCCTGCCGCCGCCCG
Source organism: Pseudomonadota bacterium (assembly GCA_023435335.1). Taxonomy (GTDB): domain Bacteria; phylum Pseudomonadota; class Alphaproteobacteria; order Rhizobiales; family Rhizobiaceae; genus RCIO01. Next base: position 8,901 of record JAEYRU010000130.1, on the reverse strand, counting down.
GCCAGCGTATCGCGCTGGCCCGCGACGCGGCCTTCACTTTCCTGTACCCGCATCTAGCCGGTCAATGGCACGATCTTGGCGCCGAGATCGTGCCCTTTTCACCGCTCGCCGACGAGCGGCCGCCTGCGGATTGCGACGTCTGCTGGTTGCCCGGCGGCTATCCGGAACTGCACGCGGGCGCGCTTTCGGCCGCCGGCAATTTCCGCGCCGGCATGGGGAAATTCGCCGAAACCGCGCCTGTCCATGGCGAATGCGGCGGCTACATGGTCCTGGGCGAGGCGCTGGAAGATGCCGATGGCGCAACCCACCGCATGCTGGGCCTGCTTTCGCATTCCACCAGCTTCGCCAAACGCAGAATGAACCTGGGCTACCGCCGGGCCAGCCTGCTTTCGGAGGGGCTGCTGGGCGCGAAAGGGACGGCCATCCGCGGCCACGAGTTCCACTACGCGCGACTGACCGACGCCGGCGACGATGAGCCCTTTGCGAACCTCGCCGACGGCCAAGGGCGGGAAATCGGCCCGTCGGGCGGACGCAGGGGGCGTGTCACCGGCGCCTTTTTCCACGCCATAGCGCGGGAGTGAGACGATGCCCCCGGCTGACCCACGCGCACTGCGCGCCGAACTCCTTGCCTGTCTCGTCTTCTATACGAGGCTGCCTCTGAACGCCGGCGACGATTCTGGTCGCAGCTTCGCCGAAGCGCAATGGGCGGCCCCTCTGGCGGGCCTGGCGGTGGCGTTGTGCGGCGCCCTCGCCTTCTGGCTGGCTGCCGTCCTGGCGCTGCCCCCGCTGCTTGGCGGGCTGATCGCCGTCGGCGCGACCATGCTCGCCACCGGCGCGCTGCACGAGGATGGGCTTTCCGACACGTTCGACGGTTTCGGCGGCGGCCGCACGCGCGAACAAAAGCTCGAGATCATGCGCGACAGCCGCGTCGGCAGCTACGGCGCGGCCGCACTCGTCTTCTCCGTTCTCCTGCGCGCCGGCGCGCTTGCCGCGATCGCGCCTCCCGCTTTGGTCGCCATCGCCCTGATCGCCGCCCATATGTCCGCTCGCGCGCTGATGCCTGTCTTCATGCGCCTGCTGGCGCCGGCGCGTAGCGACGGCCTGTCCGCCGGTGTCGGCGCCATCCCACAGCGCACGGCAGCCGCCGCACTGGTGCTCGGCGCAGCGGCTCTTTTGCCACTCGGGCTCGCGGCGGCCGTGTCGGCAGCGCTTGTTCTATTGGTCTGGACGTTTGTTCTCCGTCGTCTCGCCGAGCGCCAGATCGGCGGACAGACCGGCGATGTGCTCGGCACGCTCGAACAGGGCGCAGAAATCCTGGTGCTGCTTGCGGCAGCCTCGGCCTTCCAACACTGAAGAGAGAAGACAAGATGACAGCCTTTTCCAGCCTTGATGCTCTTCGCGAAGCCTGCCTCACCCTGCCAGCCCCTGACGAAGCATCGGTGGTCGCGGTGTGGGAGAGGCAGAACATGCTGACCAAGCCGCCGCGCAGCCTTGGGCGGCTGGAAGACATCGCGGCCTGGCTCGCCCGGTGGCAACATTTGCCTCGTCCGCGTCTCGACAAGGTCAAGGTGCTGGTCTTTGCCGGCTCGCATGGCGTGACGGCTCAGGGCGTCTCCGCCTTTCCGGCCGAAGTGACGGCGCAGATGGTGGCGAATTTCGCGGCCGGCGGCGCGGCGATCAATCAACTCGCACGGGCGGCGGGCGCCGAACTCAACGTCGTGCCGTTGCATGTCGACCACGCTACGGGCGACATCACCGAGATAGCGGCAATGACCGAGGAGGAATTCCTCGAAGCGGTGGAGGCCGGCTATTCAGCCGTACACGACAGCACCGATCTCCTGTGCATAGGCGAGATGGGCATCGGCAACACCACCATCGCGGCCGCAGTCTGCGCCGGCTTGTTCGGCGGCGACGCCGCCAATTGGACCGGGCGCGGCACTGGCGTCGACGACGCTGGGCTGGAGCGCAAGACGGCGGTGGTGCGGTCGGCGATCGAGCGCCACCGCGACGCGATCGCCGACCCGCTGGCGGTGGCCATGCGCCTGGGAGGACGTGAACTGGCCGCCATGATGGGGGCAGCCCTCGCCGCGCGGCATCATCTCGTGCCGCTGCTGCTCGACGGCTTCGTCGCAACTGCCGCGGTCGCGCCGCTGGGCAGGCTCATGCCCGACGGCCTGGCGCATGCGATGGCCGGCCATGTCTCGGCGGAGGCGGCCCATCGCAGGCTGCTGGGCGAACTGGGACTGACGCCCCTGCTCGATCTCGGCATGCGGCTCGGCGAAGGCTCCGGCGCTTGCCTCGCCGTCAATGTGGTGCGCTCGGCGCTCGCCTGCTTCGACGGCATGGCGACCTTCGGCGACGCAGGCGTCTCGCAGGCCTAGCCGCCACGAGCGGGGCGGAACTCAGCTCTTTGGCTTAGAGGATGGCTTCCTAGCCGCACTGGTCTTTGCCGATCCCGTGCCCGACGCCTTGGCCGCGCCAGCCGTCTTTGCGGGGGCGCGCCGCTTCGCCGGAACCGGAGCGGCGGCGCCGTCCTCGATTTCGCGCCTGGCGCGTTCCCAGTGCTCGCTGTCCTTGCCGTGCGGGCGGCCTTCCTGCTCCCACAATTCGTGGGCCCGCCGCCTGATGTCCTCGTCCCTTCCGTGTCCCATGGAGATGCTCCCTTGACCCGCGGTTCGCCGGTTTCATTCAAACTCACGAACACGACAAAAAGTTCACGGGCGGACAACCGAATACGAATCGTGCTCAGGCGGCATCGCCATCCGAAACGAGCAGGGCAACAGGCGTTTCGCGCAGAACCGACGCAACCGTGTGTTGTCGCGACGGCCCGAAATCGCGACCTGTAAGCACGTCGCGAAAGCTCCCGGCGCCAGCAGTGGCGGGAAGGTCGATCGTTGTCTCCTCCCAGGAGTCAGCATCGACGAATGCCTGCTCCTTGCCGAGAAGCGGCAACACGCGGCGCGGCGCCACGACGACCGCCGCCACGCGCTCGCTGCGCCGCACGAACGCGACGACATTCTTGCGCCGTGAGCCTGCCGCCATGAGCGGAATGTAATCGCCCTCTGCGAATAGACCGGGGTATCGCCTGCGCAATTCCAGTCCGCAGGCAATGGTATGCTGCTTGAAGCGTCCACTTTGGAGGGCCTCGACGGTGGCCGCCACGGGGCTCTCGGCGTCCAGGTCAGTCGCGAGAGCCTTGAAATCGACCGGGCGTCGGTTGTCCGGATCCGTCAGGCTGAAGTCCAGCCGCTCCGCGCCCAGATAGATGTCAGGGATCCCGGGCGCCGTCAGCTTGATGAGCGTCTGGGTGAGGCTGTTGATCAGGCCCGCTGCGATATAGGGGCGAAGTGTAGCGGCGAAGTCGGCCTGGAATTGGGCATTTGCGCCGTCCAGCAGCCACGCTGCATAGTCCCTCACTGCCGCCTCGTAGGCTTCATCGACCTCGCCCCAGTTCGTGCGAAGCTTCGCCTCGCGCAGGGCCTTCTGGACAAAGACCAGGAATCGATCTCGCAGATCGCCGGTGCGAGCGCCGGGATCGCCCGCCGGCCAGATCCCCGCAAGCGCCTGGTAGAGCATCCATTCCGTCTCGGCTTCCGGGGCTAGCCCGCCCGGGAGCTGCTGCACTATGTGGGCATTCATGGCGCGCCACCGCGCGACCGCCTCGGTCCAATCCCCTGGCGCTTCGCTCAGCGCATAGAGCCGCGCCCGGGCGTCCTCGCCGCGCTTGGTGTCGTGGGTCGAGGTCGCAGACAGTCCTTGAGGTTGAAGGCGCAATCGCTCTTCCATTGTCGAATGGAAGCCTCCGAGCGAGCCCTGCGGCCGCAGCGGGTCGCCGCCCACCTCGTTCAGAGCTAGCATAGCGTTGTGCCGGAAGAAGAAGGTATCCTCGACTGCCTTGGCCATCACCGGCCCGGTAAGCTGCTGGAACCGCGAGCGCGCGAGCGCCGCGCGCGCCCTCACGGCAGGGGGCACATCCCCGCAAAACACGCGCAGCAGAAGATCGAGTGCCGCGGGATCTGAGCGGCCGCCGTTCCTGACGTCCGCGGCAACCCGGTCGAGCAGCGCGCGATCGCGCGCTCCTACCCCCTCCGCCGTGCCGTAAGTCCTGTACACGGGGAACGCCGCGATGAGTTCGGTCAGCGCCCCATCCAATTCGCGCTCCTCGACGCCGGCGCCAAGCTCGTCCGCAAGCGCCGCCGCCATTCGCGCGATAGCGCGGCGCTCTCCTTCGAAGTTATGGGTCGCCATCAGTCGCTTCGCCTCACGGCGCTGCGCCTCCGGACCTTCGCGCCCGGAAAGCCCGGCGAACGACGTCTGCAGCTGCGCGACACCTCCCGGGCTGACAAGCAGCCCTGAGATCGCATCAATGAACTCGTAGCCAGTTGTTCCGGAAACCGGCCACTCGGGCGGGAGGCGCTCTTCCCGCTCCAGTATTTTTTCTACGACGATGAACGCATCCTCGCCCGCCTCCATCCGAAGTCGCCTGAGATAAGCCTCTGGGTCGGCGAGGCCATCGATATGGTCGATCCTCAGCCCCGTGACCTGCCCCGATCGCACGAGTTCGAGAATGAGCCTGTGGACGTCGTCGAAAACATCCGGCTTCTCCACGGCCACGCCGGCCAGCCCTGTGATCTCGAAGAACCTGCGGTAGCTGAGTTCGCGCCGCGCATCCTTCCAATACTGCAGACGCCATGGCTGCAGATCATGCAGACGAGCCAGAAGGCGGGTATCGGCCGACAGCACGGCAAGCCCGGCCTCCAGTGGAAGGACATCCGCCGGATTCTCGAGCAAGGACAGGACGCGTTGATTGAAATCGTCCTCGCCATCGGCCAACGCATTCGCCGCCGCCTGCGTAAGCGCCTCGGCAAGGGGGTGATGCAGCCCGGCCAAAGCTTCGGCCCAGGTTGCCGGATGCAACGGCAGCAGATTGTCGAAATAGGCAAGAGCCAGCGCGCCGCGACGAGTGTCGAGCGCCAGCGAGAGCTCGTCCAGGTCCAGTGCTTCGTCCACGGGGCGGCCAAGTATCGGAAGGGTCAGCCGGCGGCTCCAGTCGATGTCGAAATGGCCCGCATAGCGGCTGGCTTCACCCCACTGGACCACGCTCCTCCACCAAGGGTTCTGCAGCGAAGCCGCCATATGGTTCGGCACGATATCGAGGATGAGGCCGATCCCGGCCTGCCGCAGCGCGGCGCTCAGCCGCTCAAACCCTTCCTGCCCGCCCAGCGCGGGGTCAAAGCGGTTGTGGTCGATCACGTCATAGCCGTGCGTCGAACCTTGAACCGCGGCAAACACGGGCGAGGCATAGAGGTCACTGATGCCCAGCCGTTGCAGGTAGGGCACTAGCTCCGCCGCCCGGTCAAAGGTCATGCCGTTTCGGAACTGCAGGCGATAGGTGGAAGTGGGATGCGTCATCGGCTTTCCGAGGCGTCCTGCGAAACAGCGACGATCACGCTCCCCGGCTGCATGTTGTCCGTTGTCACGCCTGCCTCGTACGCATGAATGATCTCACCGGACACTCGCGGCGCCCGGCGGTCGTCGTCGCCCAGGTTCGCGCGCATTTGGAGAAGCGCGGAACCCGCCGCCCAGTCGACCGCGATTACGCCGTTCTCGGCGGCGAGGACGCGTCCGGCATGACCTTTCATGCTTCCGATGAGGGGCACGATGTGTCGGCTGCGCAGTCCGAGGAGTTCCCGCATGAAGGCTAGCCAGTCACGCCCCTCCTCTGTCTCGGCCTTCTGCCAACCCAGCTTGGAGGCCTGGAAGGTCGAGGCTGCGTTCGGGTCAGGGATCCTGGAAAGATCGCTTCCGCCGAAGGCTGAAAAGCCGGCGAACTCCTTGCGCCGCCCTTCCCGGACGATTTCGGCAAGCTCGCCGTGGAAGTCGGTAAAGAAGCTGAACGGGCGCGTCTCGCCATATTCCTCACCCATGAAGAGCAGCGGGATATGCGGTGAGAGCAGCAACACTGTCACAAGCGCCCTCACCTTCTGCGGCGGCGCGAGCGAAATCAGTCTTTCGCCGAAGGCGCGGTTTCCCACCTGGTCATGGTTCTGCAGGAAATCCACGAATGCGGCAGGCGGCAGCTCCGCACTCGGCTCCCCGCGTGCCGCGCCGGCATGCGGCGAATGCTCTCCTTGATAGACATAGCCCTCCGCGAGCGATCGGGCGAGCTTACCCCAGGTGTCCTCGGCGAAGTCGGCGTAGTATCCCTCGGTTTCGCCGGTGGCGATGACGTGGGCAACGTTGTGAAAATCGTCGTTCCACTCGCCGGTGTAGAGCTGCGCACGCCCGTCGGAGGTGCGCCGATGCAGATGCGTTACGTTGCGGTTGTCCTCAGTCGTCAGATGAATATGCCGATGCGGATGAGCCGTACGCACCCTTCGTGCGATCTCCTCGAGGATGTGGGTCGGCGATGTCTCGTCCCTGATCTGGTCGATCGCGTCGAGGCGCAGCCCGTCGAGGTTGAATTCCTCTAACCAGTAGAGGGCGTTCTCAATGAAGAAGCCGCGGACAGGCTCCTTTTCATAGGCGATCGCCGGACCCCAGGGTGTATGCCTTTCCGCGTGGAAGAAGTCCGGGGCATAGGCGTGCAGGCAGTTCCCGTCCGGGCCGAAATGATTGTAAACCACGTCGAGCAACACCATCAGCCCGTGGCCGTGGGCGGCGTCGATCAGCGCCTTCATCTCCTCCGGCGAGCCGTAGCTGCTGTGCGGCGCATAGGGCAGCACACCGTCGTAGCCCCATCCGCGTTCGCCCGAGAATTGCGCGACAGGCATGAGTTCGACCGCCGTAACGCCGAGATCCCTCAGATACTCAAGCCGTTGCGCGGCTGCGCTGAACGTGCCCTCCGGCGTGAAGGTCCCAACGTGCAGTTCGTAAATGACGGTCTCTTCCCAAGGGCGGCCGCGCCAATCGGTGTTGCGCCAGCGATACGCGTTGGGATCGACAATCACCGACGGCCCGTGCACGTCGCCGGCCTGCGCTCGAGAGGCCGGATCGGGAACCGTGCGTCCGTCCGGCAGAACAAAAGCGTATTCGGCGCCTGGCGCGACGCCGGGGGCGAGGGCCTCGAACCAGCCTTCGCCGCGCCGCGTCATCGGGACATCGCCGGCTGCGAGGCGCACCGACATATGCTCAACGCCTGGCGCCCAGATGCGGAACCGCACGTTCCCATTACTTGCGATGTCCGCGCCCCAGGAGCGGGAGGGGAGCCGCAGTCCCTGTAACGGCGAGCCGCCGTTCAAATCCGGCACTCCAGCAACAGCAGCGAACGGCCCTCGACGTCATGCGCCTCGCCGGAGTGCTGCGTTTCGGACTCCGGATCGGCGATGCCCGCCGCCGTGTCGACGAGCATCCGCCAGCCGCCGGGACCCGGCTTGGGTATCTGGAACCGGAGCGGCTCGAAATGCGCGTTGAACAGCATCAGCGCCTGCCTGCCGTGGCCGCGCAGCCGCAAGGCCATCAAGCGGGTGTGAGGCTGATCCCAATCTCTGGGCGTCATCGGGTGGCCGTCCGGGCGCAGCCAGCTCACGTCGCTCGGCCCCGTCTCACCGACGGGATCGCCATGCAGGAACCGCAACTGCCGCAGCAGCGGTCGGGTGCGTCGAACCGCGATCAGCCCGCGCACGAATTCGTGGAACGCGGCATCGCGCTCGCCGTGCCCGTCCCAGGCCAGCCAATTGATGTCGTTGTCCTGGCAATAGGCGTTGTTGTTACCTCCCTGGCTGCGGCCGATCTCGTCCCCCATGAGGAGCATCGGTGTGCCTTGGGAGAGCAGCAGCGTCGCCATCAGATTGCGGCGCATGCGGTCCCGCAGATCGAGAATGCCCGCATCGTCGGTCGCGCCCTCGACGCCGCAGTTCCAGCTCAGGTTGTGCGAGTGCCCGTCGCGGTTCTCCTCGCCGTTCGCCTCGTTGTGCTTGTCGTTGAAGCTGACCACGTCTGCGAGCGTGAAGCCATCATGGGCGGTGACGAAATTGACGCTTGCCCAGGGGCGCCGACCGCGCTTCTCGAAGCAGTCGCCCGAGCCAAGCAACCTGCCGGCTAGTTCCGATGCGATCCCATCGTCGCCCTTCCAGTAGGCGCGCACCGTGTCGCGGTAGCGGTCGTTCCACTCGGCCCATCCCGGCGGAAAATTTCCGAGCTGGTAGCCGTCGGGGCCGGTGTCCCATGGCTCGCCGATAAGCTTGACTGTGGAGAGCACGGGATCCTGCCGCACGGCGTCGAAGAACACGGCATTGTGGTCGAATGTGTCGCGGTCGCGCCCGAGCGAGCTCGCAAGGTCAAAGCGGAAGCCGTCCACGTGGCATTCCTGCACCCAGTAGCGCAGCGAATCCATGACCATCTGCAACACGCGCTGGTGCCTGAGATTGACCGTATTGCCGCAGCCCGTTGTGTCGAAATAGTAACGCGGGTCGTCGCCGAGCAGATAGTAGCTCGCATTGTCGATGCCCCGGAACGACAGCGTCGGGCCCATCTGGTTGCCCTCGGCCGTGTGATTGTAGACCACGTCGAGGATTACCTCGATGCCCGCCTCATGCAGGCGGCGCACCATAAGCTTGAATTCGTGGATGCCGGCGCCGGGCGATATGTAGCGTGTTGCGGGAGCGAAGAAGCCGATCGTGTTGTAGCCCCAGTAGTTCGACAGGCCACGGTCCACGAGGTGGCGGTCATCGAAGAAGGCTTGCGAGGGCATCAACTCGACAGCGGTCACGCCAAGCTTGACAAGGTGGTCGATTACAAGCGGGTCGGCCAGCCCCTCGAACGTGCCCCTGAACTGCGGCGGCAGATCGTCCCGCAGCGCTGTCATTCCCTTGACGTGGGCCTCGTAAATGATCGTTTCCGCCCAGGGCACCTGCGGGCGGATGTCGTTTCCCCAGGTGACAGCGGGGTCGACCACAACGC
>JAEYRU010000085.1 GCA_023435335.1 Pseudomonadota bacterium | reverse complement strand
GAGGCCGGCGTGTACCAGAAGCTCGACAAGTCGAAGCTGCCGAACTTGTCGAACGCCTGGGACGTGGTGGCCGAGCGCGTGGCGACGTTCGATCCGAACAACGAATACTCGGTCAACTACATGTGGGGCACCACCGGGCTCGGCTACAACGAGACCAAGGTGCAGGACGCGCTTGGCATCGACACGGTCGACAGCTGGGCCATCCTGCTCGACCCGGCAAACGCCGCCAAGCTGGCCGACTGCGGCATCCACGTGCTCGACTCGCCCACCGACGTGATCCCGAGCGTGCTCGCCTATCTCGGCCTCGACCCCAACAGCACCGCGGCGGAGGACCTGGCCAAGGCGGAGGAAGCCCTGCTGGCGATACGGCCGCATATCCGCAAATTCCATTCGTCGGAATACATCAACGCGCTGGCCAACGGCGACATCTGCCTGGCCGTCGGTTTCTCGGGCGACGTGTTCCAGGCGCGCGACCGCGCCGCCGAGGCCGATCAGGGCGTCGTTGTCGGCTACGCCATCCCCAAGGAAGGCGCGCAGATGTGGTTCGACCAGATGGCCATTCCCGCCGATGCGCCGCACGCGGCTGAGGCGCATGAGTTCATCAACTACATGCTGAAGCCGGAGGTCGCGGCGAAGGCCTCAAACTACGTCTTCTACGCCAACGGTAACATTGCCTCGAAGGACCTTCTCGATCCCGAGGTCAGGGACGATCCGGCCGTCTATCCCGACGATGCCACGATCGCCAAGCTGTTCACGATCAAGCCGCTGGGCCAGCGCGAGCAGCGTACGCTGACCCGCCTGTGGACCAAGGTCGTGACCGGCCAGTAACGATCTATTCAGCGCTTCGGCCCAGGGGCCGGGGCGCTTCGGCGCAAGTCGCGGGGACGGGATCGCCATGAAATCGCTCGGCAGCATTCGCCGGAGCTTCGCTCCCTGGGACGACCCGAACGCGAAGCCATACATCCATTTCGACCGGGTGACGAAGCGGTTCGGCGATTTCACCGCGGTCAACGACCTCTCGCTCACCATCTATGAGCGCGAGTTCTTCGCCCTGCTCGGCGCATCCGGCTGCGGCAAGACCACGCTGCTTCGCATGCTGGCCGGCTTCGACGAACCGACCTCGGGCCGCATCCTGCTCGACGGGCAGGACATGGCGGGCATCCCGCCCTTCCGGCGCCCAGTCAACATGATGTTCCAGTCCTACGCTCTCTTCCCGCACATGACGGTGGAGGCGAACATCGCATTCGGCCTCAAGCAGGAGGGTATGCCGAAGCCCGACATCGAGGCGCGGGTGCGCGACATGCTGAAGCTGGTGAAGCTGGAACAGTTCGCCAAGCGCAAGCCGCATCAGCTGTCCGGCGGCCAGCGCCAGCGCGTGGCGCTTGCCCGCGCCGTGGCGAAAAGGCCCAAGGTGCTGCTGCTCGACGAGCCCCTCGGCGCGCTCGACAAGAAGCTGCGCGAGGAAACCCAGTTCGAACTGATGGACCTGCAGCAGGAGCTGGGCCTCACCTTTGTCGTGGTCACCCACGACCAGGAGGAGGCGATGACCATGGCCGACCGCATCGCCATTCTCGACAAGGGTGAGGTGATGCAGGTGGCGACGCCCGCCGAGATCTACGAGGCGCCGGTTTCGCGTTTCGTCGCCGAGTTCGTCGGCAATGTGAACATGCTGGAGGGCAAAGTCTCGGAGCGTGCGGAAAGGTCCGCCAAGATCACCGGCGGCAGCGGCGCGGTGATCCATGTCGAGAACCCCGGCAGCGCCGCCGACGGCAACACCGTTGCCTTCGCGATACGGCCGGAGAAGATCAGGGTGTCCTCGAAGGCGCCGGCCGCCGGCACGCCGAACGTGCTTGAGGGCGAGATCTTCGACATCGCCTATCTCGGCGACATGACGATCTATCACGTCAAGCTCGACGACGGTCAGATCGTCAAGGCGAGTGCGCTCAATGCCGCGCGCACCACCGAGGACCCGCTGACCTGGAACGACCGCGCATGGATCTCCTTCGCGCCGGACGCCGGCGTCGTGCTGACACGGTAGGAGGCCATGGCCGACATCGCCGCTCGAACTCCGGTACCCGTGGGCCCTGCGTCGACGCCAGCCCGACTGGTCGGCGCGCTTGCCGCGCGGCTGGTCATCATCGTTCCCTATCTGTGGCTTTTGTTCTTCTTCCTCGTCCCCTTCCTGATCGTATTCAAGATTTCGCTGTCGCAGCCCGCAACGGCCATTCCGCCATACCTGCCGACGCTTTCGCTGACCGACGGCCTGGCGGCTTTCCTGGAGGGGCTGCGCGAACTCTCCTTCGAGAACTACGTCTGGCTGACGCAGGACGCGCTCTACATCAACGCCTATGTCTCCAGCCTCGTCATTGCGGCCGCCTCGACCTTCCTGACGTTGCTCGTCGGCTACCCGCTGGCATACGCAATGGCGCGCGCCCCGACCTCACTGCGCCCCATGCTGCTGATGCTGGTGATCCTGCCCTTCTGGACGAGCTTCCTGATCCGCGTCTACGCGTGGATCGGCATCCTGAAGCCGGAAGGCCTGCTCAACCAGTTCCTGCTGTGGTTGGGCGTCATCGACACGCCGCTGCAGATCATGAACACGCACTATGCGGTCTTCATAGGCATCGTCTATTCGTACCTGCCTTTCATGGTGCTGCCGCTCTACGCGGCGCTCGAGAAAATGGACAACTCGCTGATCGAGGCCGCCCAGGACCTCGGCTGCACGCCGATTTCCGCCTTCTGGAAGATAACGTTTCCGCTGTCGCTGCCGGGTGTGGTGGCCGGCTGCCTGCTCGTGTTCATCCCGGCCATGGGCGAATTCGTCATTCCTGATCTTCTGGGTGGCTCGCGGACGCTGATGATCGGCAAGACCCTGTGGAGCGAATTCTTCGCCAACCGGGACTGGCCGGTGGCGTCCGCCGTCGCGATCATCCTGCTGCTCATCCTCGTGGTGCCGATCATGCTTTTCCAGCGGGCGCAGGCGCGCGCCCAGGAGCGG
>JAEYRU010000078.1 GCA_023435335.1 Pseudomonadota bacterium | reverse complement strand
CCGCAGGGCACGCCTTCCGGCCAGCAGGCGGGCAAGCGGGGCGTGCCGGGCGTCGCGTCGATCATCGCGGTCGCCTCCGGCAAGGGCGGCGTGGGCAAGTCGACCACCGCCGTTAACCTGGCGCTCGGTCTGGCGGCGCTCGGGTTGAAGGTCGGTGTGCTCGACGCCGATATCTACGGCCCCTCTCTTCCGCGGCTGCTCGGCATCAGGGGCAAGCCGCAGACGGTGGACGGCAAGGTTCTCAAGCCGATGGAGAACTACGGCCTCAAGGTCATGTCGATGGGCTTCCTGGTGGAAGAGGACACGCCGATGATCTGGCGCGGGCCCATGGTGATGTCGGCGCTCACCCAGATGCTGCGCGAGGTCGAGTGGGGTACGCTCGACGTGCTCGTGGTGGACATGCCGCCCGGGACCGGCGACGCCCAGCTCACCATGGCGCAGACGGTACCCTTGGCCGGCGCGGTGATCGTGTCCACGCCGCAGGATCTGGCGCTGATCGACGCCCGCAAGGGGCTCAACATGTTCAAACGCGTGGACGTGCCGCTGCTCGGCATCGTCGAGAACATGAGCTACTTCCTCGCGCCCGACACCGGCAAGCGCTACGACATCTTCGGCCATGGCGGCGCCAAGGCCGAAGCCGAACGGCTGGGCGTGCCGTTCCTCGGCGAGGTGCCTCTGACCATGAACATCCGCGAGACCTCGGACGCAGGCACGCCGGTGGTGGCGAGCGACCCTGCAAGCCCGCAGGCGCAGGCCTATCGCGACATCGCGGCTAAGGTCTGGGAGCGGCTGCAGGCCGAAAGCGCGGTAGCCGAGGCGGCAACGCCGGCGATCGTGTTCGAGTGAGCAGCTAGGGGCGAGATGGGGCGCGGCATTGCGCTAATGCGCTAGGCGCGCCAATCTTCGGCATCCGCCAGTTCCCTGTTCGCTGTTTCGTTTTTCTCCGGGAGGAACCCCTTGTCCGAACTCACCGTCCTTCACGAGCGCCGCGACGGCTACCATGTGCTGACGCTCAACCGGCCCGATCGGCTGAATGCCTTCAACGAGGCGCAGCACCTGGCGCTGCGGGCGGCACTCGAAGCCTGCGCGTCGGAGCGAGACTGCCGCGCTGTGATCCTGACCGGGGCAGGACGCGGCTTCTGCGCCGGGCAAGACCTGTCGGACCGCGATCCGACGATCCGCGGCGACGCGCCCGATCTCGGCATGACGCTGGAGACGTTCTACAACCCGCTGGTGCGCCAGTTGCGCGCACTGGAGAAGCCGGTCATCTGCGCGGTCAACGGCGTGGCGGCTGGCGCCGGCGCCAACATCGCATTTGCCTGCGACGTCGTGGTCGCGGCGAGGTCGGCGAAGTTCATCCAGGCCTTCTCGAAGATCGGTCTGATTCCCGACGCGGGCGGCACCTACTGGCTGACGCGGCATCTCGGCGAGGCACGCGCCAAGGCGCTGGCGCTGACCGCGCACCCGCTGACGGCGGAGGACGCCGCTGCCTGGGGCCTGATCTGGAAAGCGGTCGATGACGATCGGCTGATGGCCGAGGCCGAGGCGCTGGCACAGGGTTTCGCAGCCGGCCCGACCAGCGCCTACGCCCTGACCAAGAAGGCGATCCACGCCGCGTCCACCAATTCGCTCGACCAGCAGCTTGAGCTGGAGCGCACGCTTCAGCGCGAAGCGGGCTCCTCCGACGAATACAAGGAAGGCGTCGCGGCGTTCCTCGAGAAGCGCCCGGCGAATTACCGGAAGTAGCTGGTGTGGCGCCGCCCCGTTGCGGGTGGCCGCTCCTATCCGCTCACCACCTCGTTGAACTTCGAAAAGAATTCGCCCGCGAGCTTCTTCGAGGTCGACTGGATGAGCCGGCTGCCGAGCTGGGCGATCTTCCCGCCGACATCGGCCTTGGCTGTGTAAGTCAGAAGTGTGCCGTCCCCGTCCGCCGCGAGCGCCACGTCCGCACCGCCCTTGGCGAAGCCGGCCACGCCGCCCTTGCCTTCGCCCTCAATAGTGTAGGAGGTGGGCGGATTCAGATTCTTCAACCCGACCTGCCCGTTGAACCTGGCCTTGATCGGCCCGATCTTGAGCGAAACCACCGCCGCGAGTTCGGTCTCGGAAAGCTTCTCCAGGCTCTCGCAGCCAGGAATGCAGGCCTTGAGGATTTCGGGGTCGTTGAGCGCTGCCCAGACCTTGTCCACCGGAGCCGCTATGCGCTCCTCGCCAGACATGTCGACCGCCATCGCCGCTCCTCCTCATGATGCGCAGGGAGGATAGCAACTACCCCCCGCGCCGGCGCTTGTCCATGCGGAAGCTTCTCTCCGAGAGCCCCGAGGAGGGAGTTCACGCGGCGCTGCGCATCCGGCCAGAGGCGACGGAGGCGAGCTCACGGATGCCCGGCTCGATATGCTGCAGGCCGATGGAGGAGATTCCCAGCCGCATGAAGCGCGATTGTTTCTCAGGCCGGTCGAAGAAGCGGTCGCCGGGCTCGATGATCACGCCCCGCGCCGCCGCAGCTTGCGCGATCAGGTTGGTATCCGCCCCCGCCGGGCCCTTCATCCACAACGAAGTCCCGCCCGGCGCTTCCGTCGGCTGCCACTCGGGCAGGTGCGCGGCGACCGAATCCACCAAACGGCTCCGCCGCTCAGTGAATGCGGCCGACAGCCGCCGCACCAGCGCCTCGTGATGGCCGAGCGAAAGGAACAGCGCCACGGCTCGCTGATTGTTGGCCGGTGGATGGCGCAGCATGAAGCGACGCAGCGCGCGCAACTCGGCTATCAGCCTCGCGTCGGCGACGATGTACCCGATGCGCAGGCCCGGCGCGAGCGTCTTCGACATGGAACCGACATAGATAACGCGGCCCGAGCGGTCGACGCTCTTCACCGCCTGCTGCGGCGCACCGTCCATCAGCTGGCTGTCGTAGCCGTCCTCGATGACGATGCGGTCGTATTTCTCCGCATCGGCGAGAAGATGCGCGCGCCGCTCCTCCGACAGCGCCACCATGGTCGGGCAGTGGTGGTTGGGCGTGACGAAGACAAAGCCGGCGTCGCGCGGGATGGCCGACGTGTCTATGCCCTCGCGGTCGATCGGCACTGGCGCAACCTCCGCCCCCGAAAGCCTGAAGATGGCTCGCGCAGCGCGGGGGCGATCCGCCTCCGTCGGTCTCGGTGGAGGACGGAGCGCTGGTCCTCGAGCTGCACCCCGCGGCCGAGCCGGTGATCGTCACGGCGTCCGAGCGCGAGGTCACGCTGAGCGCGAGCACGCTGACGGCGGGCCCCGGCTATCA
>JAEYRU010000077.1 GCA_023435335.1 Pseudomonadota bacterium | reverse complement strand
GGCGAGCAGCGAAATCAGAACCTGGCGGCGCGGAAACGTAACGGACATGCGAATCACCTGAACCAATGGGGAATTGTGCGACTAAGGCCTATCAATGCGATAGTTGGCTCGGAAATAAGGCATGCGCAGGCCCATGCCAATCGCCCGCTTTCCACAGATCTTCACGAAAACGCGATGCCTCAGCGCTTGCCGCCGGACTGGAACACGCTGGCGCCGAGCCGCTCGAGCGCGGCGCGCAGGCCTTCGTCCTCGATCGCGCCGGTGACCTTCGCGATCCTGCCGGTCTCCTGAGGGGTCAGCGGGCGCCTTTTCGGCTTCTCCCTGTGTGGCGGTTCGACCGCCTTCTGCACGATCCTGATGCGGCCGATCGCGCCGTATCCGAGGAAGACGTTGACCCGGCCGATGATCTCCGCGGTCTCGTGCTGCAGGCGCAGCGCCGCCGCGCCCGAACAGGCGATGACCAGCGTCGCGGGCTCGAACGGATCGTCCTCATGCATGCGGCGCGGCCAGACGATGCGCTCGGGCCGCGTCAGGGAGGACAGCCGCTCGCCGACGATCTCGTCCCAGGACTGCACCAGGCCGATCGTCATGCCGGCGCGCTTCTTCAGCACCGGCCCGAGGATATTGGTGGCGAGGTCGCTCACCGGGATCGGGAAACCCCTCGCCCTCGCCGCCATGCCTCGCCTCCGCTCTTTCCGCTTGCCTTTCGGCCGCTGCTCATCTCAACAGGCGCCATGTTGCACCAACCGGCCGATGAAAAGCCAGCGGGAACGATCGCGGCGGCGCTGCTTGCCTGGTACGACCGCCACCACCGCGAGCTGCCCTGGCGCGTAAGCCCGGGCGAGCGCCGCGCCGGCCGCAGCCCCGACCCATACCATGTATGGCTGTCGGAGATCATGCTCCAGCAGACCACGGTCGAGGCGGTCAAATCCTACTACCGTGCCTTCGTCCAGCGGTGGCCGACCGTCGGGGACCTCGCCGCCGCGCCGGTCGACGACGTCATGAAGGGTTGGGCGGGCCTCGGATATTATTCCCGCGCCCGCAACCTCAAGAAATGCGCGGACGCCGTTGCCAGCGAGCTGGGCGGCGCGTTCCCCGACACCGCCGAGGGCCTGCTGGCGCTGCCCGGCATCGGCCCCTACACGGCGGCGGCCATCGCGGCCATCGCCTTCGACCGGCCCGAGCCTGTGGTCGACGGCAATGTCGAGCGCGTCGTGTCGCGGCTCTTCGCCATCGCCACGCCACTGCCCGCCGCCAAGGCGGAGATCCGGCGACACATGGCCGAACTGACGCCCGAGCGCAGGCCGGGCGACTTCGCGCAAGCGGTGATGGACCTCGGCGCGACGATCTGCACGCCGCGCCGGCCCGCCTGCATCGTCTGCCCGGCGAACGATGACTGCCGGGCGCTGCGCCAGGGCGACCCGGAATTCTATCCGGTAAAGCCGGCGAAGGCGGAACGCCCGGCGCGCAAGGGTGCGGCCTTCGTGGCGGTGCGTTCCGACGGCGCGGTGCTGCTGCGCAAGCGGCCGGAGAGCGGCCTGCTGGGCGGCATGGCCGAGGTGCCGACCACCGGCTGGACGGCGCGCAGGGACGGCGCCATCGACGCGTCCGCCGCGCCCTTCCCCGCCGAGTGGCGCCTGGCCGGCACGGCCAGCCACGTGTTCACCCATTTCTCGCTCGAGCTCACCGTCTTCCGCGCCGACTGCGACGACGCCCCCGCCGGGGACTGGTGGTGGTCGGACCGGTCGAGCCTGACGGGGGAAGCCCTGCCCACCGTCATGAAGAAGGTGATCGAGGCAGCCATGCCCGGCGCCACACTACCAACTTTCCCAACCGGCAGAAAAAGATGACCGAGATACGCCACATCGTCTTCGACATCGGCAAGGTGCTGATCCACTACGACCCCGAGATCCCATTCCGCCGTCTGATCCCGGACGACGAGCGCCGGCGCTGGTTCTTCGCGAACATCTGCACGCACGAGTGGAACCTGGAGCAGGATCGCGGACGCGGCTGGCCGGAGGCGGAGGCGCTGCTGATCGCCGACTACCCGTCCGAGGCGGAGCTGATCCGCGCCTTCCGCAAGCACTGGCACGAGATGGTTTCGCACCACTATGCCGACAGCGTGGCGATCATGGAAAAGCTGATCGACCGCGGCCATGACGTGACCATGCTGACGAACTTCTCGGCCGACACATTCGCCGAGGCGAAGGAGCGTTTCCCGTTCCTGAAGCTGCCGCGCGGCGTCACCGTGTCAGGCGAGGTCGGCCTCATCAAGCCAGACCGCGCGATCTACGATCTGCATGCCAGCACCTTCGGGCTGGAGCCGGCTGCGACGCTCTTCATCGACGACAGCGCCAAGAATGTCGCCGGCGCGATCGCGGCCGGATGGCAGGCGGTCCTGTTCGAGAACGCCGCCGGTCTGGAGGCGGACCTTCGCCGCCTCGGCGCCGGTGCCTGACGCAGGGTGAGCGTCTTCAGCAAAAGATTCAAGTCGTTCAGGACCTGATTCAGCGAATTGCGAAACCGATTCCGCAGTGTCACGTAACTGATTGATATCGCTGGCTGGTCAGGCGCCCGCCCGCTCCATGCCGAGACGCGCGATCTTGCGCAATTCGTCGATCTGGTTGAGCCCGCCGACCCGCTCGTAGTGCCAGAAGGTCCAGCCGTTGCAGGCATCGAGGCCCTGCACGAGGGCGCCCATGCGGTGGATCGAACCCGCCTCTCCGTTCACCGCGAGAGTGCCGTCGGCGCGCACCTTGGCGGTCCAGCGCTTCTTCGCGTCATACAGCTCGGCGCCCGGCTTGATGAGCCCGGCGTCGATCAGGCTGACGAAGGCGACGCGAGGTTCGGCGCGTTTGCCCTGGACCAGTTCGAGGTCCGGCCGGTCCATCGGCCGCACGCTGGCGATGCGGTCCGAGGCCGCGTCGATATAGGACTGCTCGCGCTCGATGCCGACGAAGTGACGGCCGAGCCGCTTGGCCACCGCGCCGGTCGTACCGGAGCCGAAGAAGGGATCGAGCACGACGTCACCCGGCTTCGTCGAGGACAGGATCACGCGGCCCAGCAGCGCCTCGGGCTTCTGGGTCGGATGCACCTTGTCGCCGTTCTCGTCCTTCAGGCGCTCGGCACCGGTGCAGATCGGGAACAGCCAGTCGGAACGCATCTGCGTATCGTCGTTGGCCGCCTTCAGCGAATCGTAGTTGAAGGTGTAGCCCTTCGCCTTGTCGTCGCGGGACGCCCAGATCAGCGTCTCGTGCGCGTTCTGGAAACGGCGGCCGCGGAAGTTGGGCATCGGGTTGGTCTTGCGCCAGACGATGTCGTTGAGGATCCAGAAGCCGAGATCCTGCAGGGTGGCGCCGACGCGGAAGATGTTGTGGTACGAGCCGATCACCCAGATCGTCCCGTTGGGCTTGAGCACGCGGCGGCAGGCGAGCAGCCAGGCGCGGGTGAAGGCGTCGTAGGCCGAGAAGCTCTCAAACTGATCCCAGGCATCGTCGACCGCGTCGACCCGGGACTGGTCCGGCCGATGCAGGTCGCCGTTGAGCTGGAGGTTGTAGGGCGGATCGGCGAAGATCGCGTCGACCGACTTCTCCGGCAGCCGGTTGAGCGCCGCCACGCAGTCGCCCTTGAGGATGGTGTCCAGCCAGTCGGACTGTTGCGGCGCGGAGGAGAGCTCGTCGAGAAGACGCACGGCTGACATGGAACACACCCGGAATACGCGTTACTGGTTACGAGCCGTTATGGTTACCTTTCTGCGTAAAAATTTAATGAACCGAAGCGAAAGATGCGCGAGAAACAGGCTTTGACCGGCAGCGTGATCTTCTTCCTGGCGGCACCGGGAGTGGTGGCCGGCCTCCTGCCCTGGTGGCTGACCGGCTGGCGCATGATGCCGGCCTGGCTGCCGCTGCGCATGCTCGGCGCGCTGCTCGTGCTGGCGGGTGTGGCCTTCCTCGTGCACGCCTTCGGGCGGTTCGTGGCGGAGGGACGCGGCACGCCGGCGCCCATCGCGCCGACCGAACGCCTGGTCACCGGCGGCGCCTACCGTTACGTGCGCAATCCGATGTACGTCGCCGTGCTGGCGATCATACTCGGGCAGGCGCTGCTGCTCGGGCAGCCTCTGCTGGTCGCTTACGGAGCGGTCATCTGCGCGGCCGTCGTCTCGTTCGTCCGCCTCTACGAGGAACCCGTCCTCGCCCGCCGCTACGGCGCGGACTACGAGGCCTACCGGCGCGCGGTGCCGGGATGGCTGCCTCGCCTGACGCCGTGGGATGGAAGCACGCCGCCCGAAGCCTGACGCGTGTCGCCGCGGTGCGATTGCCCAACCGCCGCGATGGGTCTATAGCGCCCCCTCCCCCGCTCCCAGCCCGCAGGTAATGCAATGCCCCAGCCCGATCTCGTGATTTTCGACTGCGACGGAACCCTGGTGGATTCCGAGGTCATCGCGGCGCGCGTCGATACGGAACTTCTGGCGGAGGCGGGCGTGGAAATTGAGATCGAGGAATTCATCCCGCGTTATGCCGGCCTGACCTTCACGGAGACGGTGCTGCAGATTGAGCAGGAGTACAAGGTTCCGCTGCAGGCCTCGATCATCGATCGCGCCAAGGAGATACTCGACCGGCGGCTGGCGACGCAGGTACAGGAGATCGAGGGGGCAAGGGCGGCCGTGCTGGGCGTGCGCGGTCCGAAATGCGTGTGCTCCAACTCGGCGCCCGAGCGGCTCCAGGCGATGCTGGAACGCACCGGCCTGCTGCCGCTCTTCGGCGGCAACGTCTTTTCCGCGCGCGACCTGCCGTCGCAGAAGCCCAAGCCGGAGCCGGACATCTTCCTGCATGCTGCGGAGAGGATGGGCGCCGACCCGGCGAACAGCTTCGCCATAGAGGATTCCGCGCACGGCATCGTTGCGGCACGGCGCGCCGGGATGCGCGTTATCGGCTTCACCGGCGGCGGACATTCCTGGCCCGGACACGCGGACGCACTGACCGAAGCCGGAGCCGAGACGGTAATCCGGCGCTGGGCGGACCTTCACGCCGTGCTGGCGGCGCTGTCGGAATGGTCGGAGGCCGAGTAGCCTCCGTCACGGGTTGCGATACGGCCCCTCGTCGTAGCCGGCATAGATCAGGGTCCTGCGCGAAACCGGGCCCGGCAGCTGTATGCTGGTATCGGTAAAGACGAACTGGGTCGCCCCGATCGTGTCGCCGATCGTCACCGGATGCTTGTAGAGTTCGGACTTGATGACCTGGCCGTCCTGGATGAGCACGATGCGGATCGGCATGGTGATGGAGCCGGCTTTGCCCTTCGGCCCCGGGACAATGCGGCCGGCGACGGCGACCGTCACGCCGATGACGTTGTTGTTGTAGGTGCAGCTGCGCGACACGTCGGCGATCGAGGCCTGGTAGATCACACGATTGGCATCCTGCTCGCCGCCGCGCTCATAGGTATTGAAGAACGAGGTGCCCTGGCGGAGCTCCACGGGCGGGCAAAAGGCGCGCAGCTCGCTCTCCAGCACGCGCTCGTCCTGCTTCGGTGCGTCCGCGACATTGAGCGCGCTCGAACCGTCCCCGGACTGGCAGCCGGCAATGACAAGCATCATCCCCGCTGCCGCCATCCCCGCCGAAATCCGTCCCCTTGCAAATGAAAAAGCCATGAACTGCACTTTCCTCACACAAACGAGCTGTTCTATATCAACCGCGCGCGCGGAAATCGACCGAAGGAATGCGGCATTTGAAAGTCGGGGCGCTTTCGGGGACTTTCGCGGCAAGGAACGGTGACGGATGTTCTATGTAAGCACGCGGGGCGCGGCGCCCCGTCTCGGGTTCGCCGACGCCCTGCTCGCCGGGCTGGCGCGTGATGGCGGGCTCTACGTTCCCGAGGAATGGCCGCATTTCGGCGCGGCCGATATCCGGGCCATGCGCGGCCTCCCCTACGCGGACGTGGCGAAACGGCTGCTGGCTCCCTTCATCGGCGACGCCATCGACGCGGCGACGTTCGGCCGCATCGTCGACGAGGCCTACGCCACCTTTCGTCACGACGCGGTGTGCCCGCTGGTCCAGACTGGGCCGAACGAGTTCGTGCTTGAGCTGTTCCACGGGCCGACGCTCGCCTTCAAGGACGTGGCCATGCAGTTGCTGGCCCGGCTCATGGACCATGTGCTCGCCGAGCGGGGACAGCGCGCCACGATCGTGGGCGCCACGTCCGGCGACACCGGCGGGGCGGCGATCGAGGCCTTCGCCGGACGCGAGCGCACCGACATCTTCATCCTGTTCCCGCACGGCCGCGTCTCGCCGGTGCAGCAGCGGCAGATGACCTCTTCCGGGGCCGCAAACGTCCATGCGCTCGCCATCGAGGGCAATTTCGACGACTGCCAGGCGCTGGTGAAGGACATGTTCAACGACCATGCCTTCCGCGACCGGCTCATGCTGTCGGGGGTGAACTCGATCAACTGGGCCCGGATCATGGCCCAGATCGTGTACTACTTCACTTCGGCGATCTCGCTGGGCGCGCCGGATCGCGCGGTGTCCTTCACGGTGCCCACCGGGAATTTCGGGGACATCTTCGCCGGCTACGCTGCCAAGCGCATGGGGCTGCCGGTGGAGCGGCTGGCGATCGCCACCAACGACAACGACATCCTGGCGCGCACGATGGCCAGCGGACGCTACGAGACACGCGGGGTGGTGGCCACCACCTCGCCCTCGATGGACATCCAGGTCTCGTCGAACTTCGAGCGGCTGGTGTTCGAGGCCGCGGGCCGCGATGCGGCGACAGTTCGCCGCTACATGGACAGCCTGAAGCAGTCCGGCGCGTTCACCATCGACGAGGCGACGCTGGCCACGATCCGCCGCGACTTCGACGCCGGCCGCACGACGATGGACGAGGCGGCGCAGACGATCCGCTCGGTGCTCGCCGCCAGCGGCTACCTGCTCGACCCGCACACGGCCACGGCGATGCATACCGCCCGCTCCAGGGCGGACGGCGCCGCCCCGATGGTGGTGCTTGCCACCGCGCATCCGGCGAAATTCCCGGCCGCCGTGGAGGCCGCCTGCGAGGTGGCGCCGCAACTGCCGCAGTGGCTTGCCGGGCTGATGGAACGCGAGGAACGCTTCACGGTGCTTCCCTCACAGCTCAAAATGGTGGAAGAGTACGTCAGCGGGCGCTCGCGCGCCGCGCGGGAGCGTGTCTAGGGAGTAGGAGTTATATGGGTGTTGAGGTAAGCCGTCTGTCGAACGGCATGACAGTCGCCACCGAAACCCTGCCGCAAGTCGAAAGTGTCGCCCTGGGCGTCTGGGTAAAATCCG
>JAEYRU010000318.1 GCA_023435335.1 Pseudomonadota bacterium | reverse complement strand
TTGATGCTAAAGATTAAAAACATTCGTTGGACTAATCAATAGGTGCGGCGCATCCTGCTGACGTTAAGGAAAGCGCGACACGAATCGCCGGACCGGTTGCATCCTCCCGCACCCGTCCGGAAGGGTTCGTTCGCGCCTGCAGCGGCCCCGAGCGGGCCAAAAGGAGAGCAGCCATGGCCGTATTCGATCACAGCGCACGTCAGCAGTTCGGTTTCGTTTCCGCACTCGCGACCCGCGCGGTGCGTTTCGGCAAAGCCGCTATTCGCGCCTGGAACAATCGCCGGCAGTTCCGCCGCCTGCACGACATGTCGGACTGGGAACTGGCCGACATCGGGCTGAGCCGCGACGACCTGCGCGACGCCTGGAAGCGGCGGGTCGATACCGACCCCCTTCGATATCTGAGCGCGCTCGCGCGTTCGCGCGACAGCATCGAGGATGCCGCCCGCCGCGTCTACTGACGACAGACGCCCCACGCCTTCATGCAGGCATTCCCTACCCCATGCCGGTTTCCCCCCGGCCGCCTGCATTCTTGCCCGGCCTTCCCAAGAGGCCGGGCTTTTTCATGCGCGCCGCGCATACCCCGTACGGCAGATGAAACGCCCCGGCCGTATTGATTGAGTGCCGGCATCCCGCGGATCGAACGGTCGGCGGAAGCGAAGGGACACAACCCCAGCCTGGAGCCTGCGATGCGCCGCCTGATTTCCGTCACCCTTGTCCTGCTGTCCCTGTCCTCCGCCGGACTGGCCGAGGTGAAGCGGGGCGATCCGGGCGCCACCTGCACCACCAGCACCGAAACCATTCAGGGCCAGACGGCGAAGTGCGAGAGCTGCACCGCGACCAAGTGCGACACATCGGGCGACACGGTGACCAACTGCCGCAAGGAGACGACCAAGACCTGCACCATCGGCGGGCGGGTGGTGAACCCGAACAACCCGCGCTCCGGCATTTTCCAGAAGGCGCCGGGCGGAGTGCTGCGGCGGCCGTGACGGGCGGCGGGCTACCGGCCCCGCTTCTCCATGCCCTTGAGGAACTGGTCGAACACCGACTCCATCCCCTTCTGGTAGTCGTCGCGCGTCTTGGCGCCGGTCTCGAACATGCCGCCGATAAGGTCGTCGTAGGGGTTGCGCGGCCGGCCCGAGGGATTGGCCTTGGGCTCTGGTTCGGGCTTGCGCTGGCCCATGCCCATCATCTCCTCGAATATCCGGCCGAGCGGATTGTCGAAGGGCGTCTGGGGCTGGCGGGCGGCGGTGTCGCGCGTCCCGCCGAACATGCCTTCCAGCGCCTTGCCGAACGGGTTGTCGCCCCATGGAGTATCGAATTTGTTCATGCCCGGTTGCGGCGCTTCGGGATGCGGCATGCGCATGCCGCCCTGCCGCATCATCTGCTCCATGATCTCCGCGAGCGGATTGGCGCCCGCGGAACCCGGCATCTGCCCCGTCGACTGCTTGAACATGCCGCCCATCAGCATGGCGGCAAGCACCGGCAACATCTGCTTCAGCGTCTCCTGCGCGATCCCGGTCGCCTGCGAGGCCTGCGCGGCGACCGCGCGCGACAGTTCCTTCGAGCCGAACAGGTGGCCGAGGATGCCGTTGCCTTCGGCCACGCCCGCCGGATCGAACGCCGCGCGGGCGTCCTCGAAATACCTAGCGTGCTGGCCGGTCGACATCGCGGCGAGGAAGGCGCCCAGCCCGTAAGGGTCGGACGCATTGCGCTTCAACCCCTGGCTGAAGGCGGGCAGCAGCGCCTCGACGGCAAGCTCCGCCTGCTGGCGCGAAAGGTCGAACTGCCGCGCCAGCAGGTCCATGGCGCGGCCGTTGTCGGCGCTGGAAAGCATGTCGAACAGGGTGAGCATCGCTACCTCCTCGCTGGGTTGCACCAGCCTAGTGCCTTTTCGGCCGGGGAAGAAGCATCCTGGGATGTCAGGCGGCCGCGCGCCTAGCGAACAGCCTGCGCCCGAACAGGTTCACGCACAGGCCCGCGATCACCAGCAGACCGGCGCCGATCTTCCACGCCTGGATGGGCTCGCCCAGCAGGACGGTGGAACCGAGGAAGCCGAAGACGGGCACCAGCAGCGTGAACGGCACGACGGCCGCCACGGGATATTGCGCCAGGAGTCGGCTCCAGACCGCATATCCGAACAGCGTCGAGAGATACACAATGTAGGCGACCGAACCGATCGACACCCAGTCCGGCTGCACGAAGCTCGCCGCCGTTCCCGCCGGGTCAAGCAGCAGGGCGGCCGCGACGAGGGGCGGTATGGCGAACAGGCTGCCCCAGACGACCAGCGCCAGCGGATCGGCTGACGGTGAATGCGTCGTGATCTTCCGCGACGCGACATTGCCGCCGCCCCACGAGAGCGCGGCCAGGATCACCAGCAGGAGGCCGGGCAGCGTGGCGTCTCCGCCCACATTCGCCGCCACCACGGCGATGCCACCGAACGCGAGGAGAGCGCCGGCGACCTGCCACGCCGTGGGCTTCTCGCCCAGCAGCAGGACCGACAGGCCGATCGTGAAGAAGACCTGGAGCTGCAGGATCAGGGACGCCAGTCCGGCGCTCATCCCAACCTTCATGCCGGTGAACAGCAGGCCGAACTGGCCGGCGAAGATCAGCAGGCTGTAGAGCAGGATGAGACGCCAGGGCACGTCAGGCCTGCGTATGAAGAACACCCAGGGGAAGGCCGCGAACACGAACCGCGCCACGCCGAGGGCAAGCGGGGACACCTGTCGCAGGCCGAGCTGGATGATGGCGAAATTGACGCCCCAGATCAGAACGACCAGGAGCGCGAGCGCGACATGGCGTGGATGCATGACGGAAGGGCTTTCGAGCGCGTGCTCTTCAGTAGGCGTATTCCATGAATACCGGCTCGATGGAGCCGCCCCACCGCGTGTGGTAGGCCTTCAGCATCTCCTCGGAGCTCGTGGTGCCGCGCGCGACGATCTCTTCCAGCGGCGCCAGGAAGTCGGTCTCGTCGTAGCCGTCGCGGTTGTGCCGGTTGCGGTTCTTCAGCCCGAGCCGCGAGATGCCCAGCACCTCGCGGGCGATCTCGCGCAGCGAGCCGTTGCGGAACGGCGCGGCCAGCGCCTGCGCCGGGACGGCGTCGCGCATCGCGCGCACGTCCTCGTAGGTCCAGTCGCGCGTCAGCGTCTCCGCCGCATCGAGCGCCTCGGAATCGTAGAGCAGCCCGACCCACAGCGCCGGCAGCGCGCAGATGCGCCGCCACGGACCGCCATCGGCGCCGCGCATCTCAAGGAAGCGCTTGAGCCGCACGTCAGGGAACAGCGTGGAGAGGTGGTTCGCCCAGTCGCCGATGGTCGGCAGGCCGTCCGGCACCGAGTTGCGCAATGCACCGTCCATGAACTGGCGGAAGGTGACGTGGGTGACGTCGTGGTAGCGCCCGTCGCGAATGACGAAATACATCGGCACGTCGAGCGCCCAGTCGACATAGTCGGCGAAGCCGAAATCGGGCGAGAAACAGAACTCCTTGAGGCCCGAGCGCTGGTTGTCGGTGTCGCGCCAGATCTCGCCGCGCCACGACTGGAGCCCGTTGGGCGCGCCCTCGGTGAACGGGGAGTTGGCGAAGAGCGCGGTCGCCAGCGGCTGCAACTTCAGCGAGACCTGCATCTTGCGGCGCATGTCGGCTTCCGACTCGAAGTCGAGATTCACCTGGATGGTGCAGGTGCGGTACATCATGTCGAGGCCATGCGTGCCCACCTTGGGCATGTAGGCCGTCATGATGTCGTAGCGCGACTTGGGCATTTTCGGCGTTTCGTCCAGCGTCCATTTCGGGCTGCCGCCAAGGCCGAGGAAGCGGATGCCGAGCGGCTCGGCGATCTCGCGCAACTGGGCCAGATGGGCGTTGCCCTCGCGGCAGGTCTGGTGGAGCGTCTCCACCGGCGCGCCGGAGAGCTCGAACTGGCCGCCAGGCTCGAGCGAGATGGCGCCCTGGCCGGTCGGCTCGACCAGGCCGATGATGTTGTCGCCGTCCATGATCGGGTCCCAGCCGAGCATGCGCTGCATGCCCTCGAGCAGGGCGCGGATGCCGCGCGGGCCGCCATAGGGGACGGGGGCGTTGCCGTCCACATAGAAGGGGAACTTCTCGTGTTCGGTGCCGATTCGCCACTTGTCGCGCGGCTTGTTGCCCTCCGCCATGTACTCGACGAGCTGGTCGTGAGTCTCCAGCGGCCGGGAGTCGGTCGTGTCGCGCGCCATTAAGGAATGTCCTCCCGGCCCTCGGGCCCGATGCGGTGCGTGTGATGTACGATTTCGCCGCAACCGTTCAAGTCAAAAATCCTGACAGCTCATTGCAGCAATCGAAGGGCTCGCCGGCCGGCGGTTCAGGCAGCCCACCTCTCGATGTCGCCGCTTTCGCCGATCAGCGCCAGCCCGTGCGCGATGGACAGCAATTCGCCGCCGCTTTCGATGCGGGAAGCGTCGAAGCGTCGCATGAAGATGTTGCGCACGGCCGGCACGAACGACGTGCCGCCGGTGAGGAACACCTTGTCGACCGCATCGGCCGCGGTTCCCGTTGCCGCCAGCACTTCGTCGAGGGCCGCCTCTATGCGGGCGAGATCCGGCGCGATCCACGCCTCGAAATCCGCGCGCGTCACCGTCTTGCGGCCGGCCCGGCCCAGCGGCGGAAAGACGAACTCGGCCTCTTCGGCCTGCGAAAGCGCCATCTTGGTCGCGGAGACCGCCTGGTAGAGCGGATAGCCTTCATCGTACTCGACGAGGTCGACGAACAGCTGCAGCTTCTCCGGCTCCGTCGCGTGGCGTACCAGCGACTTCAGCTCCGTGAATTCGCGCGTCGTCTTGAAGATGGACAGCTGGTTCCAGCGGCCGAAATTGGCATAGTAGCTGGCCGGGAGGTCGAGAAGCTTGCCGAAACTCCCGACCTTGCTGCCCTTGCCGATCTCCGGGGCGACCAGGTTGTCGATCAGCCGGTAGTCGAACTGGTCGCCGGCAATGCCGATGCCGCCATGGCCGACGGGGATGGCCCTGAGCTGCCCTGCCTCGCGTTCGAAGCGGACCAGCGAATAGTCGGTCGTACCGCCGCCGAAATCGGCGACCAGCACGGTGGCGTCGCTGCGCAGCGACTGCGCGAACCAGAAGGCCGCGGCGACCGGCTCGTAGACGAATCGAACCTCGGGGACGCCGAAGCGCGCGAGCGCCGCCCGGTAGCGCTGCACCGCAAGCGTCGCGTCGGGATTGGCGCCGGCGAATCGGACCGGGCGGCCGACCACCAGCCGGGAGATGTCGCCTGGCCAGTCATTTCCGGCATAGGCCTGGAGCCGCCGCAGGAAGACCTCCATGAGGTCCTCGAAGGTCTGCCGGCGCGCATGGACGATGGTCGACTGGAAGGCGGCGCTGGCCGCGAAGGTCTTGATCGACTGGAGGAAGCGGCAGTCGCCGGGATTGTCGATGAAAAGCTGGATCGCGGCTTGCCCGGCTTCCGCCCTCGGTTCCGCCAGCCCCGACGCCCCCGGCTCCTTCATGAAGGCGAGCGCCGTGCGCATCGTATCGGTGGTGCCTGCGCTCGACGTGAACGACAGCGAACGCGTCGCATCGCCGGGCCGGTCGGCCAGGGCGATGACGGAATTGGTCGTGCCGAAATCGAGACCGAGCGCGCGTGCCATGGCCGGCGTCCTTCCGTCTGGATCGTTGGTGGCGGAATACGGGTATCGGGCGGCGCAGCGCCGTGAACGAGGCGGCGCTTCTCGCACGGCGCAGGCGCCGTGACAAGCCTTAGCGCCAGTCGCCGACGGTCGCCTGGATGAGCGCCAGCGCGGCGACCGCGGCCGTGTCGGCGCGCAGGATGCGCGGGCCGAGCGGGATGGCGGTGACGTAGGGCAGCGCGCGCAGCTGCCGCCGCTCCTCCTCCGAGAAGCCGCCTTCCGGCCCGACCAGCAGCCCGAGTCTCGTCTCCGGGATCGCCTTCAGCGCGGGCAGCGGATTGTCGGTCTCGGCCCCTTCGTCGCAGAAGACCAGCCTCCGGTCCGGCTCCCAGCCGGCGAGGAACGCATCGAACCTCAACGGCTCGCGCACCCGGGGGATCGCAAGGATGCCGCACTGCTCGGCCGCCTCGACGGCATTCGCCTGCAGGCGCGGGATGCCGACCTTGGCCATCTGCGTGTGCCGGGTGATGACTGGCTGGAGGATGCCGGCGCCCATCTCCACCGCCTTCTGCACCAGATAGTCGAGCCGCCCCGCCTTTATCGGCGCGAAGGCGTAGACGAGGTCGGGGAGTGGCGGCTGCGGCCGTGTCGGCTCCACGAGCGCGAGCCGGACGCCCTTCTTCGACACGACCTCGACCCGCGCCAGCCATTCGCCGTCGCGCCCGTTGAAGACGAGCAGCTCCGAACCCTCGCGCATCCTGAGCACGTTGGCGAGATAGTGGCTCTGCTCGCGGTCGGCCTCCACCGTCCCGCCCATGGCGAGGCCCGCCGGCACGAAGAGACGCTGCATCCTGTAGTTCGCTCGCAT
>JAEYRU010000195.1 GCA_023435335.1 Pseudomonadota bacterium | reverse complement strand
CTGGGCGACCAGCACGGCAACATCGTCTATCTCGGCGAGCGCGAATGCTCGATCCAGCGCCGCAACCAGAAGGTCATCGAGGAGGCGCCCTCCCCATTCCTGGATGAAAAGACGCGCAGGGCCATGGGCGAGCAGGCCTGCGCGCTTGCCCGCGAGGTCGGCTATTTCTCGGCCGGCACGGTCGAGTTCATCGTCGACGGCCAGCGCAACTTCTACTTCCTGGAGATGAATACCCGCCTGCAGGTCGAGCATCCGGTGACGGAGCTCATCACCGGCATTGACCTGGTGGAAGAGATGATCCGCGTCGCGGCGGGCGAGAGGCTGCGTTTCGGGCAGCAGGACGTGAAGCTCGACGGCTGGGCCATAGAAAGCCGGCTCTACGCCGAGGACCCCTACCGCAATTTCCTGCCTTCCATCGGCCGCCTGACCCGCTACCAGCCCCCGGCGGAGGGCAAGCAGCCGGACGGCACGATCGTGCGCAACGACACGGGCGTGTTCGAGGGCGGCGAGATATCGATGTACTACGACCCCATGATCGCCAAGCTCTGCACCTGGGCGCCGGACCGGCTTGCCGCGATCGAGGCAATGGAGCTCGCGCTCGACGATTTCGAGGTGGAGGGTATCGGCCACAACCTTCCCTTCCTCTCGGCCGTCATGGGCCAGCAGCGTTTCCGTGACGGCCGGCTCACCACTGCCTACATCGCCGAGGAGTTCCCCGAGGGCTTCGCCGGCGTCACTCCGGCGCAAGAGGATGCGCGCACGCTGGCCGCGGTGGCCGCGTTTGCCAATCTGCGTGCCCAGAAGCGCGCCGTACTGGTCTCCGGGGCGCTCGCCAACCATCCGCGCACCGTCGGCAGCGACTGGGTGGTGAAGATCAACGGTGCGGAGTTCGCGGCCTATGTCGTTGAGGGCGGCGGCAGGACGCTGGTGGATTTCGGCGACGGCGCGCCGCTCGACGTCCGCAGCGATTGGCTGCCGGGGCGTCCGCATGCGCATTTCGAGATCGGCGGCCGCACGGTCGGCGTGAAGCTGTCGGCGACCGGCAACGGCTGGCGCCTGCGCTGGCGCGGCATCGACATGGTGGTGCATGTGCGCAGCCCCCGGGTGGCCGAGCTTGCGCGGCTGATGCCCGAGAAGCTGCCGCCGGATACGTCCAAGATGCTGCTATGCCCGATGCCGGGCGTGGTGACGTCAGTGCTGGCGGTCGAGGGCGAGACCGTGGAGGCCGGACAGGCGCTGGCGACCGTCGAGGCGATGAAGATGGAAAACGTGCTGCGCGCCGAGCGCCGCGGCGTCGTGAAGAAGGTGGCCGCCAGGGCGGGCGCCAGCCTGGCGGTGGACGAACTCATCATGGAGTTCGAGTGATGGCCGACAAGCTGTCCGCATGGCGCGCCGCCGCGGAAAAGGAAGTGAAGCGCGATCCCGACACGCTGACCTGGCAGACGCCTGAGGGTATCGCGGTCAAGCCGCTCTACACTGCAGAGGACATCGCAGGCATCGAAGCGGTCGACTCGCTTCCCGGCCAGAAACCGTTCCTGCGCGGGCCACGCGCCACGATGTATGCCGGGCGGCCGTGGACGATCCGGCAATATGCGGGCTTCTCGACGGCGGAGGAGAGCAACGCGTTCTACCGCAAGGCGCTGGCGGGGGGCCAGCAGGGCGTGTCGGTCGCCTTCGACCTCGCCACGCATCGCGGCTACGACAGCGACCACCCGCGCGTCGAAGGTGACGTCGGCAAGGCCGGTGTCGCGATCGACAGCGTCGAGGACATGAAGATCCTGTTCGACGGCATCCCGCTCGAGCAGATTTCGGTGTCGATGACCATGAACGGCGCCGTGATCCCTATCCTGGCCAGCTTCATCGTCGCCGGCGAGGAACAGGGCGTTTCGCGCGATCAGCTTTCAGGGACCATCCAGAACGACATCCTCAAGGAGTTCATGGTTCGAAACACCTACATCTACCCGCCCGAGCCCTCGATGCGGATCGTAGCCGACATCATCGCCTATACGGCGAAGGAAATGCCGAAGTTCAACTCCATCTCCATCTCCGGCTACCACATGCAGGAGGCGGGGGCGACGCTGGTGCAGGAACTCGCCTTCACGCTGGCCGACGGGCGCGAATATGTCCGCGCGGCTCTGAAGAAAGGCCTCGACGTCGACGATTTCGCGGGCCGGCTGTCCTTCTTCTTCGCCATCGGCATGAACTTCTTCATGGAGGCGGCGAAGCTGCGCGCCGCGCGGCTGCTGTGGTCCCGCATCATGGAGGAGTTCCAGCCGAAGAAGGCTTCCTCCCTCATGCTGCGTACCCACTGCCAGACATCCGGTGTGTCGCTACAGGAGCAGGACCCTTACAACAATATCGTGCGCACGGCCTACGAGGCGCTGGCGGCGGTGCTGGGCGGCACGCAGAGCCTGCACACCAATTCCTTCGACGAGGCGATCGCCCTGCCGACCGAGTTCTCGGCGCGCATCGCACGCAACACGCAGTTGATCCTGCAGCACGAGACGGGCGTGACGAAGGTCGTCGATCCGCTCGCCGGCTCCTTCTATGTCGAGAGCCTGACCAAGGAACTGGCCGATGCGGCCTGGACCCTGATCGAGGAAGTGGAGGCGATGGGCGGCATGACGAAGGCCGTCGCCGACGGCTATCCGAAGCGCCTGATCGAGGAGGCGGCGACGCGCCGGCAGGCCGCCGTCGACCGCGGCGACGAGGTGATCGTCGGCGTAAACAAGTATCGCCTCGAGACCGAGAGCGAGATCGACATCCTGCAGATAGACAACAAGGCGGTCCGCGAGGCGCAGGTGCGCCGGCTGGAGCAGGTGAAGCGCCAGCGCGATCCTGCCCGGGTGGCGGAGACTCTGGCTGCGCTGCACGACGTGGCGCGCACCGGCCGGGGCAACATCCTCGAGACCGCCGTCGAGGCGGCGCGCGCCCGGGCGACTGTGGGCGAAATCTCGGACGCCATGCGCCGGGCCTTCGGAAACCACGCAGCGGTGCCCGAGGTGGTCAGCAAGGTCTATGGACCCGCCTACGAGGATGAACCGGAGTACGCCACGCTGGTCTCGCGGATCGACGGGGTGGCAAAGGCGCTCGGCAGCCGACCGAAGGTGCTCGTGGCAAAACTCGGCCAGGACGGCCACGACCGGGGCGCCAAGGTGATCGCCTCGGCCTTCGGCGACATCGGCTTCGAGGTGGTCGCCGGCCCGCTGTTCCAGACGCCGGAAGAGGCCGCCGACCTGGCGGTCGAGAAAAAGGTCCATGTCGTCGGCATGTCGTCACTCGCCGCCGGCCACCGAACGCTGGCGCCGCAGCTGGTCGAAGCGCTGAAGGCGAAGGGAGCCGGTGACATCATCGTCGTGGTCGGCGGGGTGATCCCAAGGCAGGACTACCAGTTCCTGCTGGACGCCGGCGTGTCCGCGGTGTTCGGGCCGGGCACCAACGTGCTGGATGCCGCGAGGGGCGTGCTGGACCTGATGGAAGGAAAGAGAAGGAACGCCTGAGTCCCGGCGACTATCCCCCGCTGATCGCGGTCAGGACGTAGACGTCGGCGCCGGGCCGCAGCGGGGTCGACAGCTTCGCGCGGCGGCCTTCCACGAAAACGTTCATGTGCTTGCGGATGGCTGGCGTGGAATCGCAGCTGCGGTCGCGCATGCCGGGCCAGCGTTCGTCGAGCGCGTCGACCATGTGGTTCACGTCACCTGCCACCACCTGCAGCTTGCGCGGCGCGCCCGGAAACAGATCCGCGAGCGGCGCCGCCAGAGTGACGTTCACCTCTCCTGCATTCGCGATATGGCTCTTGTCACTTCGCTGGTCCATGACCGATTCTACGCCCGCAGGACGGCCGTTTCCACAGAAAGGATCGCCGGCAGGTGTTCCGCCACCACCGACCAGCTCTCAGCCTCGTCGTTGCTGGCAAACAGGGCGCCGCCCGAGGTCCCGAAGTAGACTCCTGCGGTCCTGAGGCTGTCGGTCGCCATCGCCTGCCTGAGCACACCAAAATAGGCGTTCTCCTGCGGCAGTCCGTGACGCAGGTCCCGCCAGGTCCTGCCGCCGTCGTGGCTGCGGTATACGGCGGCCTTGGCGTCCGGCATGTAGCGGCCCTTGGAATCGCCGTTGAGCGGCAGCAGGAACACCGTGTCCGGATCGGTCGGGTGCGTGGCCGACGGAAAGCCGAAGGTGGAAGGCAGCCCATCCTCGATGCTGACCCATGTGCGGCCGGCATCGTCTGAGCGGTACATGCCGCAATGGTTCTGCTGATAGAGCCGGTCGGACATGCCCGGCGCCTTGGCGATCGAATGGGCGCACTGGCCGAATTCGGGATAGCGCTGATCCTCCGGATTGAAGTCGGCGCGTACCCCCTTGTTGCGCGGCTCCCATGTCTGTCCGCCATCCTCGCTGTAGAACACGCCGGCCGACGATATCGCCACCCACATGCGCTGCGGATTGTCGGGGTCGACGACGATGTGATGCAGCGTCAGGCCTGCTCCGCCTGGGTTCCATTCCGGGCGGGAGGGATGCTTCTGCAGTCCGTCGAGATGCGTCCAGCTCTCGCCGCCATCGGTGCTCCTGAACAGGGCCGCCGGCACCACGCCCGCGTAGAGGGAGCCATCGGTCGCGGGTTCGATGCTCCAGACCGCTCCGATAGGTTCGCTGCCCTCGCCGAAGGTCAGGCCCTGGCTCGAAT
>JAEYRU010000223.1 GCA_023435335.1 Pseudomonadota bacterium | reverse complement strand
CGTCCCACCTTCACGAAGGCGCCGCCCGGCCGTGCCGCTGTGCGGTCGATCAGGATTGGATTGGCCTTATGCGGAAGCCAGGGCCCTTCCAGCCGCTCCGCGTGGAAGGCGACGAGCATGTCCGAGCTGCTTCCCATTCCGTCGCGCTCGGCCGCCAGGATCCAGAAGCGGCCGCCATGCTCGAGCAGGGTCGCGTCGAACAGCTCGCGGTCTTCGACCAGCACGGCATGCCGCACCCAGCGGTCGGGAAACGATGCGGCGCGATACAGCACGAGTTGCCGTCCGGCTCCGCCCTCCGGCAACATCCAGATCTCGCCGCCGTGGGCAAAGACCTGCGGATAGGAAAGGTGGAACGGCTCCTCGAGCACCGGCCGCGGCGTCGAGGGCCGCCGCTCCTGCCCCTCGAATTCGGCAACCGAGATGATGCCCTTGCCCGACGCGTGCGGGTACTCCTCGACGAAGAGGTAGTGCCTGCCGTCCCGTTCGAAGGGGAAGGGATCGGCATAGTAGCGCTGCCCGTCGTCCGGCAGGATCGACCAGTCCCGACCGCCGAGCAGGCCTGTTTCGGCGACACCGATCCCGTCGTGGAAGCGGTATCCCACGCGCCAGTGGAACGGCCAGTGCCTGAGCCGTCTCCAGCTTTCGCGGGCAAGCCGCGGAAGCACCGACAGCGCCAGGTTGGCCGACAGACTGCCGACAGGGCTTCCCTCCAACGGCGGGTTGTCGGCCAGGGGTCCGATCATCCCTGACTGAAGCCTTTCCACCGTTGCGACGATCAGGCTGATCGTGCGCGCGAGCACATCCTCCAGCCCGCGCCCGACCATCACCCGGCTGTCCACCATCGGCCGGGCCTGGGCGACCAGCTCGCCGCCGAGCAGCAGCTGGACCGCCGGCAACCGGGCGGCAGCGAGTGCAGCAGCGGCTGCCGCGGCCGAAGTCTGGCCGTCGAACAGCGGCGACAGCACCCCGTCGCCCTCCGCCGGCCGCTGGCCGGTAAGGTCGATGGCGAGAGCGCCGGCGCGCCGGGTGGTCGCCAACCCGTTCGGCGCGACCCTTGCCGAGAGACTGTCCCCTCTGGAAAGACGCCCTTCCAGGGCAACCACCGCCTCCAGCGCAGCGGGCCAGTCGTCTCGCGCCGCCGTCGCCGCCAGCCGGACATCATGGCCGCGCGCGCGAAGCCGCTCGGCGAGCACGACGTGCCAGCGCCGGCAGCCTGTTTCCGCAACGAGGATGTCGATCTCGGTCAATCTGCCCCCGATGATGGTCTGGCCAGGACCGGTCCGCATCGACCGCCCGTCGCCAGAGCAGCGATTGATAACCGCATTTGCCTAAGGGTGGTTTAAGCGCACGCAGGGTGGAAAATCACCGTATCCGACGGCCCAGCGGCGTCGGGAGTTAGGGTTAACACTTCGTTCAGGTTCAATCCGGCGGACGGCTGATGTATCTTGAGCAGGGGTATGAAGCCGCGTCGGACAAGTCCGAACGCGGCAGCGGCGGGGACATCAGATTGCACGCAGCCGGCAGAATCGGGCATGAACCCGAACCTTCCATCCGTGGCCATGAGCCAGCGGCGGACGCCAATCCGTTTTTCGAGGAATGGGCGCTGGAAGCCGCCCTCGCTCACCTTCCCTCTCCCGGGGCGGGGATAGATGTCGTCGGCGTCGGTCGCGGCGCCGCCGCCACCGCGGTGCCGCTGATCCGCCGCTGGAGACTGGCGCCCGGCATGGGTTCGGTATGGGCTGTGTGGGACCACATCCACTGCTTCGATACCACCCCTCCCGTGCAGGGCGATCCGGACGCGGCGCTGGATGCCGTGTTCGCGTTCCTCGTGCGCAACGGCGCGGGCATGCTGCGCTGGACCGGGCTGCCGACCGACACGGAATTCTATCAGGCGCTGATCCGCTACCTGGAGCGCAATGGGCTGCAGTACCGGAGGACCGGAATACGACAACGGCCAGTCCTGTCGGGTGCCGCCGCCGGCATGGATGCGCTCAATGGCAAGCGGATGAGCGAGTTCAGGCGCAGGCGCAGGCGGCTGGAAGAGCTCGGCAGACTTGAGGTCCGTTTTCACCAGGGAACGCACGACGCCGACGCGTGGATGCGCGACTTCCTCGCGCTCGAGGCCTCGGGATGGAAGGGCGCGCACGGCACGGCCATCGCCTGCAATCCCGACGAGCGTCGATTCTTCGAGAGCCTGATGCGCACTGCGTCGGCCCAGGGGAAGGCTCTGGTCTGCGGTCTGCTGCTGGACGGCCGGCCGATCGCCATGACGGTCAACCTGCGTACGGGCAGCGGAATATGGGGCTTCAAGACCGCTTACGATCCCGAATACGCGCGGTTCTCGCCCGGCGCGCTCTGCGTCATCGAGACCACCGCTCATGTGCTGCGCGATCCCTCCATCACATGGCTGGACTCCTGCATGGACCACGATGACGGCCCGGCGGGCGTGTTGTGGCCGGAGCGCCGCCAGGTAGTCGACCTTCTGATCTCGGCGAAACGGTCGTCCAACTGGCTGCCGCCCGCGGCAGGTTTCGTGCTGAGCGCCTGGCGCTTTGTCCGCAACCGGCTCCCACCCGTGTGGAAACCGCTCGGCAAGCGCCCTCAGCCGGTCTTCGCGCGCGCCGGCG
Organism: Pseudomonadota bacterium; assembly: GCA_023435335.1. Lineage (GTDB taxonomy): Bacteria > Pseudomonadota > Alphaproteobacteria > Rhizobiales > Rhizobiaceae > RCIO01. The sequence continues at coordinate 1,539 of JAEYRU010000223.1, read as the reverse complement.
AAAGCAGGATCAGGAGGATTATCACCGGCATCACCAGCATCGTGGTCTTGCCGGAAATGCCTACGGTCGTGCTGTTCACCGCCAGCATGTAGAAGATGGGCAGCAGCGCCCGCCGGCTTGTGGAGCGCACGAGGCCCGCGAGAAAGGCGGCCAGCGCGCACCACAACATCACCGATAGCGGGATGCCGAACTGCAGCAGGTGCCCCACCCAGGCGTTTTCCACCCCGGCCTCGAGCCCCTCTACCCGCACCCGCGTCTGCAGGACGGGAGGGTGGTACCCGGTCAGCATTTCCGTCAGCCCGTAGTGGCTGAACAGGTTGTAGAGATCGAAGCGGGCGTCCGCGCTGCCGGAATCGTTCTGGAAACGGCCCAGGAAGCCGTCGAGATAGCCGAGCTGGAATACAACGGCCACCCCCACGATTGCGGCGGGCACCGCCGCCAGTACCGCCAGCAAGGTGCGCGGACGCACGCTGCCGCCGCGCAGGAAGGCGAGGAAGCCCAATCCCGCCATGACCGCCGCCACGCCGTAGACGATGGCGAAGGAGGTGCGGGCGCCGATCGCCGGCAGCGCGGCCATGCAAAGCAGGATGACCGGCAGCCGAAGGCGTTCGGGAAGCCCCGGAACATCCTTCGCCGTCATCAGGATGACCGCATAGATTCCCGTCGCGAGTGCGCCGTCGAGCGGATGCCCGAAGAGCGCCGTCGCGCGGTAGTCCCAGGTCATGTAGTCGCCTTCGACGCCGAATGGAAACAGCCGCCAGCCGGTGGAAACTTCCACGATCGCCAGCGCTGCGTTCGAGGCCACGATAATGTGGAGCAGCCTTGCCAACCGCACGATCGTCCGCTCGGGCGCGTCGGCCAGGACCAGCGTGACCAGCGCCGCCGAGACCATCGCATCGACCAGGTACGCGGCGCTCATCGTCGGACGGTAACGCGAGACGAAAACGTAGATGACGGCACAGGCCACGATGAGCGATATGGCGCCCAGCCGTCGCATGACCAGGCTGACGAGATAGCCGATCGGGTCCGGATGCGCGATGACAGCCAACAGCAGCGCGAGCGCGAACACGTAGGTCGCCGGATGCAGCTTCTGCAGGATCGTGCCGCCCGGCGTCACATACGGAATGCCGAAAGACTCCAGCGCATATCCCGAAAGCGTGAACAGCAGGAGCACGCCCAGCCCGAGCAGCATGTCGACCGGTCCGCGCCGCGCTTCGGTCTCCGGCCAGGCCGCGACCGCCGGCACCGGCCCGGGCGTTTCGGCGACAAAGGCCGAGGTGCTTCTGTTTGTAGCGATGACGCGCAACGGGGCTACGGCCTCCCGGTCAAAGCCCGAAGCTAGCCCCTTCGGGTTTCGAAGTGGTGAATGCCACTAACGCGATGCTAACCCGCTTGCGCTAGACAGGCCGCGATTTGGGAAGACGGTGGATGAAGAGCCTTTCGGCGTTGTTTTCACGGTCGGGCGACTTGCGGCGCTTCGGCTTCGGCCTCGCATGGTCGACGCTGGGCACCGTCGCTGTCCGGCTGACGCCGCTCATC
>JAEYRU010000035.1 GCA_023435335.1 Pseudomonadota bacterium | reverse complement strand
ACCTATAGACGGGGACAAAACGGGGAGCACGTCAGAGCGCACGAGCATTTTGAGTGCGGCGGTCCCAAAGTTCTCCGAATTTTGAGATCAGCGTTCAACCGAAAACAAGCTCGGGCACAACCGCTTCCCAGATATCTCTGTGGAGGTGCACTCGGAATTCCTCTCGATTGTCGGTCCTGCGCCATCGGACAATGGCCCCTACTTCACCTCGTAGAAAGCTGAGACCTTCGGGAGGCGACCAGCTCTTGGCCAATCGCCCTAGCGCTCGACCCTGCGCATCCTGCATCATCCACCCGCGACCATCAGAAACGATTCCCAGCCGGTCGCCTGCTTTTGCCTCCGAGATTGCGAGCAGCGAGAGATCCCCCGCCTTCAGGCGTCCTGCCCACGACAGGTCCACGTTTCTGAGATTCGGCACCTGGTAAACCGCTGCCGGAAGAGCCACTGCCGGAGCATCTGACGGAACACTTCGGCACAGAACATAATCCTCGTGCTGCGCGATGAACGGATGCTGCCCCGCTGTGAGAACAGCGAGACTGCGGCGCGCACGCGTCATCGCCACATAGAACAGGCGGCGCGGCGCATCGGGATCCTCGCCTTGTGATGGCCTTTCCCAGCCCCCATTCAGGATGACGACGTCGTCGAACTCGAGCCCCTTCGATCTATGGGCGGTCAACAGTAAAAGCCCGCGCTGGTCACCGCGGGCATCCCGGGCCCACTCCGCGAACCACTCAACGAGATCCGGGACGGGCATGGTCTTGTTGGCAAGTTCCCTCGCCAGCGACGCAATTCCCTCGGCCACAAGATCAGTCCACCGACTGGACGGAATCGCGTTGAGGATGTCGATCAGGTCACGGATGCCTAGGAGACGAGTCTTGTCGCGACGCAGGGCGTCGATGAACCGCTGCATCTCGCGCAACCGCCAGATGCTTGGCAGGCTTAGCTACTTCGGCGTCCCGGATGACGTGGACTACTCCAACATCCCGTGGCGCAGCGCAAAGTTCGAACTCGATGCACTCGAAGCGGCCGTCGCAACCGAAACACGCGCCCGCAATGCGCTGGATCAATTTCGGGCAAGGGGCGGTGTCCGCTGTATCGGATTCTGCTGCTCGCAGCGCCACGCCGACTTCATGGCTGCCTACTTCGTACGTGAAGGTCTGCGTGCCGTTGCAGTACATGCGGGTCCGACAAGCGCGCCCCGAACAACGTCGCTCAAGCAACTCGCTGATGGTGAAATCGACTTGATCTTCGCGGTCGACATGTTCAACGAGGGAGTGGACGTTCCGGCCATCGACACGGTGATGATGCTTCGGCCTACCGAGTCAACTGTGATCTGGATGCAGCAACTAGGGCGCGGTCTCCGAGTCTCAAAGGGCAAGGAGCGACTTACAGTCATAGACTACATCGGAAACCACCGTGCCTTCTTGATGAAGCTTCGTGGGCTAGCTGCCCTCTTGAACCGCGAAGCCGAAAGCAAGGGCAGGCTCCGGGAGGTGTTAGAGGATATTCGCGCGGAGACGCTCTCTCTGCCGCCCGAATGCGAAATCACCTACGATCTAGCCGCAGTCGACATCCTTCAACATCTGTTCCGCCCAGCTGGGACAGAAACCGCGCTCGAGGCCTTCTATCTCGATTTCGAGGATCGGCATGGCGTGAGGCCAAACGCCGTCGAGACTTTCCATGCTGGGCTTAACCCCCGCAGTAACAGCGATGGATCCTGGCTAGGCTTCGTGGAGCGAATGGGCGGGTTTTCAAGTGAGGAACGGGCAGCCTTCATCGAGGCACGCGACTTTCTGATTGCCATTGAAAAGACCGAGACCACTCGTAGCTACAAAATTGCGTTGCTTCTCGCTCTCTTCGAAGGCGACGAGCTTTCCACGAAGATTGGAATAGATGACCTCGCTCGCCGTGTTGCGGTGCTCGCCAGCCGCATTCACAAGCTTGAACAGGATTTCTCGGTCGATCCGAACGATGTGGCAGCCATGCGGCGACTGCTCATACGGAATCCGATTGAGGCTTTGGTGAAGGCAAAGGGAACAGGAGGGGTTTCCTATTTCCGCTTCGAGAACCAGGTGTTCGGCTTCACCTTTGATCCTCCCGACGGGCCCGGTTTTGGTGCGTTGCTTCGTGAGGTACTTGATTGGCGACTTGCACAGTATCTCATTCGCGGTGGTGGTTTAGATGAGGTGGTCTGCCGAGTATCGCGGAACTCCGGAGGCAGCCCAATCCTGTTCCTGCCAAACGGTAGTGACCAAGGTCTGGCGGAGGGGCAGCTTGAAGTAGACGTGGAAGGTGAGATCCTCGAGGCAACAGTGGCCAAGATCGCCATCAATGCCGTCCGTGATAGAGCCTCTGGCTCGAATAAGCTCGCAGAAATCTTGTTGAATTGGTTCGGGCCTGAAGCCGGTTTGCCGGGGCGGAGCCATCGTGTGCGCCTGCGCCGACGCGACGACATTATGGTGATGGAGCCTTTGGGAGTTCACGTTGGAAGCGGCTTGCGTCTGTGGGACCGCTATCTGCGCGAGGTGATAGGCCCCGCTTTTGGCATTTCATTCGACCAGGCGACCTGGAACTCCGGGTTTGTTCCCAAGCCGCCTCACCTCTTCCTACTAGTCACCCTAGCCAAGGGCGACATGAATAGCGAACATCAATACGCAGACCACTTTCTGTCCGACCGCGAATTTTCCTGGCAAAGCCAGAACTCCACCACACGCAGCTCGAAGCGGGGCCGGATGATCATAGATCATCAGGCCCTTGGGATTCATGTCCATCTGCTGGTGCGGCCCACGAAGAAGACCGGATCGCAACCGACGCCGTTTGTGTATTGCGGCGAAGTGGACTTTGTTGACTGGGAAGGTGACCGGCCCATAACCGTCCGTTGGCGTCTCCGTGAGCCGGTTCCGCGGTCGCAGTGGGTGCAACTGAAAGTCCCCGGTTGATGATGTCCGGCATAACTTCGGTGCCAGTGGCGGAGTGGGCCAACCGGTGCCGGAACAGCCGTCTAGGAAATGATTTCCCTGACCGCTCTCACCCCAGGAACATGCCTGTGTTTGGGCCCGATCAATCCGAGTTTCAGGGCCCTTGACGCCGCTCGCGGATCTTGGCACAGAGGTGATGCACCAAATGTGGCGAAGCCACTCCGTCAGGCCGGATTTCCCAGCGATCTCAATGATCTAGCCGGGCGAGCGGTTTTGCCTGTCTCGGAATCCAGGTTCCCCAGCCAGCACCTTTTTTCCCTCCGTCGCGTCCCTTGAAATCATTGGGTTTTCCGGTCTCTGGGAATCCGCCCACCGCGCAGCCATCCCGGCTGGGGCCCAGAACTGTAACCCGGAGGTGTCGCCCAGGCGCATCTTCGGGCCGGGGAAGCGAGCGATCGGCCATGGCAAGGCGGCACGAATCCAGAACCTGCAGCGGCGCGGCAACGTCTACTACTGGCGCTCGCGCATCCCGGCCGGAATGTCATCCTGTGAAACGGAGGAGCGGCTTTCACTCAGCCTTAGGCTCTCCGATCAGAGAAAGGCCGGTTACATGGCCAGAAGGCTGAACACGCTCCTGCATGGGCTGAGACTGAGGGCAAACGCGGTGATGACGACCAAGCACCAGCTGGCGGCATTGTTCCGGGCCGAGATCGACCGGATGCACGGGCATCTCGACGACCTTGCGCTGATGGCGCGGCGCTTCGGCAATGCCGACGATCCCTCGCAGCTCGAGTCCGATCTGGAGGTCGGCTGGGCCTACCGGCTGCTGCAACTGTTCGGAAGCCGCAAGCCGCTTTCCTTCGCCGACGGCTGCCCGGGCCGCTCGCTCCTCCTGCGCAACGGCATCCCCGAGGCGCATATAGGCAACATCGCCGCGATCTTCCTGTCCGAGCAGCAGGGAATGAGGACCGGCGTCTTCGAGGAGCAGGTGAAGGCCCGGATGGCGGAGTTCGGCATCGATGACACCGTGCTCAACCGCGAGCGGGCCCTCACCGAGATCCTCCGCGCCCAAGGCCGACGTCCTGCTCGATGTCGCCGAGCGATATCCGATGGTGGACCGGGAAGGACCGCCTTCACCCGCACGCCGCAACCGCCCGCGGAGGCGTGCACGCATGGGGTTGCGCCACCGGATGCCTCGAACGGGCAGGGGGATGTGCAGTCCAGTACGGCACGGCTCCGTGAAGCGGACGCGTTGGAGGGGTTGGAAAAGGGGTTGGCAGCGGATGTCCTCCCTCGGAGGGTCGAAGAGGAGGGCTCCCGCGAGGAAGGTGCGCCGCCGGCAACCGAATTGCCGGGCGAGGGGCGGCCGCAGGAGGAGAGCGAACGGGCCGCTGCCCTTCCGGTGGAAGCACGCCGCGCCGGCGACGAGCCTGCGACGACCGAGGGCGCCGAGGCGGCGGCGGTCGTCACGGAGCAAGAAGCCGCAGGCGACGCGGAAGGCGCCGAGTCGCGCACTGCCCCTATTCAGGCGCTGTGGCATGGCTGAAAGGAGAATTTGGTGTCGAACCCGGGAACGACTGCTTTGCGCCCCCATTGCAGCCGTTGAGGCAAACTTTGCCTTCGCCTGAAAGCGGACGTTGGGATCAAACCCCGGAACGTCGGCTCGGCGCACCCATACTTCGTGCGGGGTGACGCTTATGCTTCGCGCTTCTCAGAAGCAGACGGCGCAGAAGGTTGGGTTTAGGCATTTCTCCCGAGCACCCGCTTCCCCATAAGTTATGATCACCTATCGGAGACCGCCGTTCCATCAATGACTTTGATCTGGCGTCGACATGCAGCTGCGACCTTCTCGTCATGGGTGGAGATGAGGAATGTCGTGCGTTCCTCCTCGTTGATCTCTTTGAGCAGTTCCATCACGCGCCCTGCCGATTCCCGGTCGAGATTTCCTGTCGGTTCATCCGCGAGTACCAGCTCGGGCCGGTTCATCAGCGCGCGGGCGACAGCAACGCGCTGCTTCTGGCCACCCGAAAGCTGGGTGGTGCGGTAGTGGACACGGTCCGCGAGGCCAACGCGGTGAAGCAGCTCCTCGCCCCGCTCCCGTGCGGCCCTCGTCTCCCGCCCGGCGCCGACGGCGGTGGGAAACACCACGTTCTCCAGCGCGGTAAAATCGGGAAGCAGATGGTGGAATTGGAAGACGAAGCCGATGTGCCGGTTGCGGAACTCGGTCAGTTCCGAGTCGCTGGCGCGGGTCACGTCCATGCCCAGCATGACATGGCTTCCCGCTGTCGGCCGCATCAACGTCCCCAGGATGGTCATCAGCGTGCTCTTGCCCGAGCCGGACGGTCCGAGCAGAGCGGCGAGATCGCCCTCGACGAGCGTCAGGTCCAAGCTGCGCAACACGCGCGTCGCCGTCTCGCCCTCGCCGAAGGTCTTGACGAGCCCGCGGACCTCGACAAGCGCGCTCATGAACCGATCACTTCCACCGGATCGACGCGGGCGGCCGCGCGCGCCGGCAGGATCGAGGCGAGGATTGCGCCGATGGTCGTCAACACGACCGCGAGGGCGTAGGCGCCCTGGCGCGCATCGATCGGAAATCCGCCGGGAGGCGCATTCTCGGGGAGGGGGAAAGGCGCAAGTACCAGGTAGCCGACGAGGGCGCCGGCGACGCCGCCGATCACGCCGATCAGCGTCCCTTGGATAACGAACACGCCGACCACGAAGGCACGGCTCGCCCCCATGGCGCGCATGATGCCGATCTCCGGCCGCCGCCGGTAGGTGGAGAGCAGGAGTGCGCTGGCCACGCCGATGACGATCGTGACCAGGGCAAACGCCTTGATCAGGTCGCCGGAGTTGGCCTGGGCGCTCAGTCCCTCGATCAACTGCGCGTTGCCCTCCGTCCATGACGTGGCCTTCAGTCCGGTCGTGCCGGCGATGCGCGGCGCATACGCATCGGCAGCGTGAAGGTCGTCGAGCTTGAATTCGATCCTGCTGATGCCCTGTTCCAGCTCGAAGAGGGACCGCGCCGCGGCGAGGCTGACGAAGGCGGCGCGGGCATCGAGGGCTTCCACCCCGAGCGAGAACAGGCCGGCGACGACCAGCGAGCGTTCGACGCCGCGATCCGACTGGAGGTTGATGATCTGGCCGACGCCGATGCCGAGGTCGTCTGCCAGCCGCGCGCCGATGACGATGGTCGAGTTGGTCAGCGTCGCTGCACCGGAACGCAGGTTGCCGGCGATGTCGGCGATGGCCGAAATCTTCTGTGGCTCGACACCGGTCACCGCGACAGGGGCGCGGGACTGGCCGCGGATGACGAAGCCGTTGCCGACGATCTGCGGCGACACCGACTTGACGCCGGGGAGGGCCTCTAGCAACGGCAAGAACGCGTCCGCCGCTCGCAGGATTTCCCGCTGGCCGACCGCGCGCTGATAGACCGGCTGGATCGAGCCTCGATCGGACGTCACCAGCAGTACGGGGTCGCGACTGGGAGCCTCGAGCGTCACATGGGAGATGTCGCCCACGGTACGATCGATAAGAAAACTGCCTAGTCCTCCGATCAGCGCGCTGATGAAGACGAAGACAAAGACGCCGACCGCCACGCCCAGCACAAGAAGGCCCGTCTGTATCCTGCTCGACATGAGATAGCGCCAGGCGAACTTTAGACAGTAGATCATGGCCTAACCTGGTACAGCGCTGTCGCCGGGTCTGGCCAAAGCCGGGTCGAGTACAACCGCATCGCCCGCCCGCAGGCCCTCGGTGACGATCACGCGCTCCGAGGGCCAGTCGCTGAACACGATCTCGCGGCGCGCCACGGTTTCGTTCTCGACGACGAGGACATAGCTCTTTCCGGCCTCCGCCACGATCGCGCTGCGCGGCACCGACAGCGCGTTCTCCACCTCGTTGACGATCACATTTGCGTTCACGGTCAGTCCGATCGGCAAAGCAACCTTTTCGTCGAAGGCGATCTTGATCTTGCGGCCTCCCGTATCACTGTTCACCGTCGGCGCGGCGAATACCACCTTTCCGCTCCGGACGGCGCTGGTGCCTACTGGCTTCAGCAGCGCCTTTAGTCCTTCCCGCACGAAGGCAGAGTAGAGCTCATCAATGTCCGTTTCGACGACGAGGTCCCGGGTGTCGGCGATCTCAAACATCTCGGTCTGAACGTCGATGAACTGCCCTGCGTCCACATCCCTATCGACCACGACCCCTGCGATCGGCGCGCGAATGGTGAATTCGGCGAGTTGTCGCTGTGCTTGGCGCAGCACGGCCTCGAGCCGCGCCGTCTCTTGCTGGGCGCTCGCCAGGCGGAACTCCGCATCCTCCAGCACGGCGCGCGGACTGTTCGGACCGAGCGCCCGCGCCCGGTCGACCGCTGCCTGTGCCTGGCGCTGCAACGCCTGCTGCGCTTCCAAGCCGGCCGAAGCCTGTTCGACCTGTGCCTCGACGATCGCGGTGTCCAGCTTTGCCAGCACTTGCCCGGGGTTGACCTGCTCGCCCTCATCGACATTCACCGACACCGCCTGCGCGGAGATGCCGGCGCGTATCGTTACGGAACTGCGCGCAGCGATGCGGCCGTTGACGGCGAGCACTTGCGACACCGGGCCGGTCGCGACATTCTCGACTGCGAGGGCGATGGGCCTTGCCTCCCACGGACGCTTGACGACGGGGTAGGCCGCAATCGCTCCGACAACCAAAGCAATGAGCAGC